>JAROBA010000100.1 GCA_029432815.1 Pontiellaceae bacterium B1224
GTGAGCGTCACATCGCCGCTTCCGTCGAGCGTCGTGTTGATGCTGGCGGCCCAGCTTCCACCGTTGCCCACGTTATTATTGACCGCAATGCGATCATCACCCTGTACGGTTGTGAAGAGCGTGTTGCCGCTATCCTGATTGATGATATTAACCGCGACAGCACCTGGATCGGTTACACCATTGGTCGTCCATGTAATATCACTTACGGTTCCGGCATATGATGCATCGGTCGTGTCAGGATTCGCTGTGGAACCCGTAAAATCGGTGGATAATATGACCTGAGGCTGAGCAAGGATAAATACCGTAATAGTGGATTCCACCAGATTCTCGCCATCCGTGATGGTGTAGGAAAAAGATTCTTCGCCATAGAATCCAACGGGCGGCGTATACGTCAGAAAATTTCCATCCTGAGTAACGCTACCCTTCTGAGGCATTGTGAAGGACGCGATCGACAAGCTCGCAGGCAAACCGTCATCGATATCGTTATCGAGGGGAGAAATCACGACGGGAGTTGCCGTGGTTTCGGTCGCGGTGGTGGAAGCCGTATCCGGGTTGGCCACCGGAACCGGATCGAGCTCACTAGCTTCTTCTGCCTGGATTGCTGCGGCAAAGGCATATCCCATATCCAGAAGTCCCTGAGTATCGAAGTGGATGACGTTCGTCGGACGCACTTCAAAGTCATCCGTATCAACAAAGGCGACTTGTGCCAGATCGTTGGCAACAGCTTCCTGTGCCTGGCGGACGTTATACGCGCCTGTACCGGAAATGTGAACATCTGCGGTTTGATTCTCAGATAGTCCAGAGATAATGAATGGGCAGTCAACCCCGTCAAACAGATCTGTGCGCACCCGGCTGATCAGACTGATCAGATTTTCCTCGTAGACAAGAGAGTAGGCTAATGTACGATCAGCTTCACCTTGAGTCCAAAGCATACCCCCGAGTTCATAGGTATGTCCGGCGGCTGTAAGCTCAGCCAATGCATTTTCGACAGTCTCTAAAAAAATAATGTACTGGGTACCATCAGAAGCCCAGTCTGCATACAGGCTCGTCCCGCCTTCAGCATACTTGATGATCATAATGTTTTCATCTGGGTGGTCATCGGCCATCTGGCGTCCAAATGAAATTTCACTTCCGAATTCCCGCTCACTTACCGGAGCACCCGTACCATGTCCGGAGCCGGTGTTAAGCGGAATAATCGTCTCTTCTAACAGATGGCCCAGGTTATTTACAGTCGCCGTGGAGCGGAAGTAAAAGGCAACATCCGTTTGAGGGTCCGACAATGGAGAAGTTAAGTCAGAATCATCACCACGCCCGACCGCATTTGACTGACCTCCCAGCAAATAAACCTTATAGTGAATGGACTCGGATGGATCGACCACGGAGACTCGAACATTATCAAGAATAGACTGTCTGTTAGCCTGTCCAGTAGAGGGCGAATCAAATGAAACACGAACCGCTAATTGTTTCCCAATGGCTGGGCTTGCACTGGAAATTGAAGTCGAGAGACTGAAGTCCGAGAAGCTGTTATCCCCACCCGCGTTAATGGTTGCGTCATCAAAACTGGTTGATTGAATTAACGTAAAGGTTGATATGTCCTGCTCTGTACTCAGATAACCAATCGTGAGAGTTGCCTGTGCAGCAGCTCCAAAGTCGCTCGAATCATCAGAATCGTTATTCCCGACAGCAATCGTGAATTCTATGTCCGTATCAGCTTCAATGAGCTGGATAGATTGCTCATCATCCTCATAGACTTCAGCCGTGAATGTCACGTTATCGCGGCTCCCCAAAATGGTGTTAGCGTATGCAATGTGACTTCCCAGATTATTGATAATACCATTGGTATACGTAATAGTATCTGTATCGAAACCATTTGAAAGAAGGCTGGTTCCGGCTCCATCAGAGGAAGTGACACTCCAGTTCTCCAGGTTTCCTGACTCAAAGCGGGGATTAAGAACCTGAGCTGCTTCTGTTGATATCATGCTCAAAGAAAATAGAAACAGCAGGATACGTAAAAAGTAGATATTCGATTTCCATAATTGAACAGAAAATGCACACTGTGTGCTCCTCACTAATTTCATCTCAATTTCTCCTTGCGTTAAATTCCTGTTTATTTCCCTGTCTATTTTCCTCAGAAGCATCCGCCTGAATATCAAACAGCATAATGGGATCGCCGCCCTTGTGTACAGTCAGCTGCGCGCCCTTCCCGATCGTGCTGCACGGATTCTTGGCAAACGGCTCCGCAAATGACAACAACACGTCATTCAGCTCGACGACGATACGGGAAAATCGAGTCGTTACTGTTGAGGAGTTGGAATCGGTGGTGACTGCGGTCATCGAGCCAGCCTATAAAACAACCCGCCATCTCCGCCAATGACA
>JAROBA010000101.1 GCA_029432815.1 Pontiellaceae bacterium B1224
CCCTAACCGCAGTCATGCGCAAACTAGTCATCGCAGCCAATTCAGCTGTTAAAAATCCCGACTTCGAGCTTGCTGTCTAACACCGTTGCTCTATTTCTGCTGGCACCGCACCCCGGTTTCACGCATATTCCGCCCATGCTTACACGAATTAAGAATTTTTTCAGAACGACCCTGCTCGGTGGCGTCATCGTTATTCTACCGACCATCATTCTCATTTTCGCCTTCAAATGGCTGTTCGGCATGGTGGCGAATGGAATCAAACCGCTCACCGATCTGGTGGTCGATACCATTACCCTCCCGGCGCGCTATGAACAGCATGTTGCCACCGTAATCGTCATTTCGGTGATTGTGCTGGGCTGCTTCCTGCTGGGACTGATGGTCCGAACCCGCCTCGGCCAATGGATGTATAACGGATTGGAAAACAGTATCCTGAGCAAAGCGCCCGGCTATAAAATGGTGAAGGAAACGGTGAACCAGTTTCTCGGGAAGAAGAAATCGCCCTTCTCCTCCGTGGCACTGGTGCGCATTTTCGAAAACAATACTAAAGTGACCGCCTTCATTACCGACCAGCATGCAAACGGGATGGTGACTGTCTTTGTCCCCACCGGCCCCAATCCAACCTCCGGCTTCATCTATCATCTGGACGGGAAATATGTGCACCCGATCGATGTGTCGGTTGAAGACGCCATGCGCTCCGTCATTTCCTGCGGTGCCGGTTCCGAAAAGCTGATTAAAGGACTCAAGCCGGATGCGTAAAATTCTTGCCGACCCGCAACTTCCAATGATTGGAAGAGAGCTTCAACAGAACTATTTTTTTAGCACCTGCCAGTTTGGTTTTATCCTTTAAATTCCGGCAGGCGGGACGCCTGCGATACGTACCGCAGGTATTCGCAGCGCTATCTTGTTAGGAGCAACGTTTCATGAGGAGAAGAAGACATTATGACCGATCAGCATTTTCTCGATTCAATCGCAACGCCCGCGGAAACTATTGAAGGCGTCATTGATCAACTGACCTTAATCACCGACTGGTCCAAGGCACAAAACTCCCGCATCGGCTACTTCGCCGCACTGTACCGTAAAATTACCATTCATGTTAAACAGGGCATCATCGATGGATATTTCGATGACGGCCCCCGCATGGAACGCCTCGATGTCATCTTCGCGAATCGATACATCCAGGCCTGCCATGCTTCGCTGACCGGACAAACGCCCACGCAATCGTGGGAACACGCCTTTGCTTTAACCTCTCGATGGCGGCCGATCGTTCTGCAGCATCTGCTGATGGGCATGAATGCACACATCAATCTCGATCTCGGCATTGCCGCAGCGGAGACCGTACAACCCGAACAGCTGCCAGGCCTAAAAGCAGATTTCGGCAGAATCAATGAGGTACTGGCCCGCCTGGTCGATCAGGTGCAGAATGAGCTGGCCGAGATCTGGCCGCCCCTCGCCATCCTGAGCCGCTTTCTCGGCAGTGTGGACAATGCCATCGTGAATTTCAGCATGGGAAAAGCACGCGATGCGGCCTGGGCCTTTGCCGAAGAGCTGGCTCCACAGACCGCGGAGGCCCGCAGTGCATCCATCGCACACAAGGACGCGAGTGTTGCGGAATTTTCCGAGGTCATCCTGCATCCGGGTGTAAGACTATCGATGGTGCTCCTCATGATCCGGCTTGGCGAACGGGGAACAACCCGGGAGCATATCGGCATTCTGGAATGACATCCATTCGGTCAGTCCCGAATTTAAAACCCACAGCTGCCGTTCGAGGGTGCGGTATTCAATGGCTTCGGCGCCGGCAAGCACAGGCATGACTACAGAAATACTGAAATAATAGGACGGACACCTGCTCAAAAAGTGGGAATATTAGAATATCGGACTGACCCCGTCCCCACGGCTCTACCACCGGCGAACTCGACGAAGCAGCCCTCTTCTACCTCCGGTCACGGGGCATCGGCATCGATGAAGCGCGCAAGATGCTCATCATGGCCTTTGCCGACACCATGATAAATGAGATCCAAGAGCCCAAATGGGAAGAGGAGACCAGAGCCGCTTTCGAAAACGCCTACTATCTGAACGAAAAGGAGATATTATGACCATGTCCGAACAAGTCAACGCCTATAAACCGTAGCATTACCAAAACGACCCTCATTGGTTTGATTTCTTAAGGAATTGACGGTTGAGCATCCCGAATGGTTGCTTCGAGGGTGACATGAATA
>JAROBA010000102.1 GCA_029432815.1 Pontiellaceae bacterium B1224
CAAAACTGGTCGAACCAGCACATCGAGTTTACGTGGACAACGCCCGTTTGGTTTGGGCAAAGTTTCTTTCCCACGAAACTCACGTGTAACGTTCGAATAAAAAGATGCCGGTAAAAACAAAACTAGGAATATGCGTTCTCGCATCATCTTTACTTTTTGCCTGCAAACCAGCGGATGAACCCTCCAAGCAAGAAATAGCCCAAACAACTTTACTTACTGCAAAATCAATATCCTTCAACGGAAACTCGTTATACACTGATGGAGGATCTATGGGGTATTTATTTAAAACAGATAAGAATGATGACCTGATCCTTTTTTTACCCATACGATTTGATGAAAGAGATTTTCCTGTTGATGTCACTAATTCTACTCAGGAAATTATGCTGACTATGAATCGTACATTTAACCGAACCAATCTATTTTCAATCGAACGACTTTCAGAAGAAGAGGAAAAGTTAATCAAATTGGTGTCTGACTCAACCGGTGAAGAGTACGATCCGATTTACAGTAAAATCAGAACTAATTTAATAGAAATTATTGAGACCCGAAATTTTCCATGGGGCAAATCTAGACCAAGAAAATTCGAACCAGCGGGTTGACCTTACCGTGAAAACGCCCGTTGATTAGGTCGGAGTTTATGTGCACGGCAGGTCACCCGTAACGTTAGGAAATGAAAATAAAACCAAAAACAATCATAAGGATCATTGCTCTGTCAGCCCTTATTTGTGGTCTCGGATACTATGAGCTTATGCGAGGATTTATTACTCATCCGAGCTACATGAAGTGGGTGTTATTTGGCGGGGAATACAAACCTGAATTCTTGCGATGCTTTATTGATGATGAATTTTCCCAAGGAATCATCAGAGGAAAAACAGTTAAAGAGCTTAGACAGTGGTTTCCTGAAATGCGATCAACACGATGGTTAGATGATGAAATGGAAAAGATGCGTAATCCAGATTATCAACCAGAGCGAGAAACTGATTTATACATGACTGGTGCATATGAATTTGCAGGACTATTTATTGAAATCGAAGAAGGAAAAGCTATCAGAGCTAAACTACTAAAAGATATTCCTAACCAGCTCATAGACCCTACTTGGACAACGCCTGATTTTGAAGGCAACGTCTATTTGCCAAGCGGGTCATGAGTAACGTTGGATGTAGATAAATAATGAGATTTTTCACACCTATTATAGTTCTGAGTATTTGCATCAATTGCTGGGCAGATAAGAATCAAAAAAGCACTCAGATCGAAGTACACCCTAAAGTATTCAGCATGGTTGAACCCTGGATATCAGATACATGCTATCCGGTCGTTACAGAAATTAATCTAGATGCAGTTCGCCAAAACAATAACCAGTTTTATACCTCTGTTTCAAAAAAGGAAAACTGGATAACAACATGCACTGATAACGAGTTAGGATTTTTGAGATACAAAGTATTAACGCAGGATAGCAATTCTTACACCATTGAATTCCAAAGTAATGAAGGCGGATCATTAACAACCAGCTCCATTATTTCATTTAGAATCATTCAGCGTTCCTTAAAAATTGATGGGAAAGAAAAGCAAATTGAAGTACTGCAGGTAACAAAAATAAAGGCATCCAACCAGAACATGGAGCTTACGGTGAAAACGCCTGTTGATTAAGTTGAAGTTTATGTGCACCGAAGCTCACGTTTAACGTTAGCAGAGGATAAAAACATGGATTGGTCACACATTTTAGCCGGATGCATTGGTGCTATCTTTGCCCACTTTCTACAACTTTTACGCGATCATCTTTCACATCGTCGCCAATTAAAGATGCAACAGGAACAGATGGAGCATGAGCGGATTCTTGCTGCCGAACAAAGAGATTTCGAACGTGATAAAATGAGGATAGAAAAGAACGAAAGAAACGGCGGCGATCTTCATTCTCAAGGTATGAAAATATAAATCCACTTATATCAAATAAACTCATCAAAATAGTCATAAAAACAAAACCAATAACAAACGCAAACACATGTGACTCATCCATAATTCACCTCATAAAAAATGCTAACCAGGGGCTTGAGTTTACCGGGACAACACCCATTTTCTAAATATGAGTTTCTGTCCCCGGCAACTCAGCCCGAACGTTCGGCAGAGGAAAATAAATCAAAAGCAGCAGAGTGAAACACAGGGTAATTTCCTATTTCCAAACAATGGAAAAAACAAATCAGGACTAAT
>JAROBA010000103.1 GCA_029432815.1 Pontiellaceae bacterium B1224
GGCTCAGTCCAACAAAATTTTATCCTCCTGCTATTTAACCTGCTTCAACAGCGAGGACGTTTGCGTGAAGCAGGAGGGATAAAATCCTAATCGTTTGGTAAGTAGAAATAGGATAAATATGGATAAGCGATATCAAGTGTTCGTTAGCTCAACCTATGCCGATCTAAAAAAAGAACGTCAGCATGTTATCCAAGCCCTAATGGAAATGGATTGCATCCCTGCTGGAATGGAACTATTCCCCGCAGCTGATGAAGAACAATGGACTTTCATTCAAAAAGTAATTGATGATTGTGATTATTACCTTTTGATTATTGGAGGGCGATATGGCTCAACAACTGACGAAGGTATTAGCTATACAGAAAAGGAATTCGATTACGCTGTGGCAAACGGCCTAAAGGTTGTCGCTTTAATCCATGGAAAGCCTGAAGACATCTCTTTCGGGAAATCAGAAAAAGACCCTGAACTCCGAGAAAAACTACTGGCATTTAAAGATAAAGTAATGGATGGCAGATTGGTTAAATTTTGGGAGAAAGATACGGAGTTACCTGGTTTAGTTGCCCTTAGTTTAACCAAGACTATAAAAATGTATCCAGCAGTCGGATGGGTAAGAGCAAGTAGTATTGCAAATGAGAATGTTTTAACTGAGATGAATGAGGTTCGGAAAAAGTATTCTGATTTAATCGAGCAAAACACGATATTACGCGAACAGTACGAATCATTAAATTCACAACAATTATGCACTATCGATGATATCGATGATTTTGATTCCCTATTCTGTATCCACGGGAAATATAAATCCACTGCTGGAGGATACACCCACACAGAAGATTTTGAATGTGAACTCTCGTGGAGAGAAATATTCGCCTTACTTTCTCCGTATTTAGTGGAACACCCAAATGACGGATCGGTTAAGCTCCAGCTCACAAAAATCCTTTTCGAAAAGTCTGGGGAAAGAGGTTCTTCTCCTAGAATTGATGATCAGGAGTTCAAGACGGTAACAATTCAACTGAAAGCCTATGGATTAGTTTCCACCAAATATTCAAAAACAACAAAGGGTGGGATGGCACTGTTTTGGTCTCTTACAGAAAAGGGAGATCAGTTCATGCTCGAATCTAGAATAATAAAAAAGAACACCTAACCAGATCCTAGACCCTACTTGGACAACGCCCGTCGATTCGGTCAAAGTCTGTTCCCAA
The DNA here is from genome assembly GCA_029432815.1 of Pontiellaceae bacterium B1224. GTDB lineage: Bacteria > Verrucomicrobiota > Kiritimatiellia > Kiritimatiellales > Pontiellaceae > Pontiella. Next base: position 1,197 of record JAROBA010000103.1, read on the forward strand.
GCGGGTCAGGATTAACGTTCTGCAAAAATAATATGGCAAATCATATCACAATAGATTTTGACAAGATTTACGCGATTGCCAGAAAAGGAATCAATAGATCAGCTGTTTTCATGGGGCTCGGAGTTAATGCAGCAGACCATGACGAGTTGCTCGATTATCATTTATTCAGAGATACTAATTTTCGAATTTTACCCGATGAGGTACCAACTGAAACTTTAGCCGAATGGAAAAAGGAATTTCGTATTTGGGTAGTCGGTTGTGGATTTCGAGAAATGGTTGATCGACTTTGCGTCTTTTTGGATAAAACCCATCTTGCTCTGCGCATGATCGACAAATCAAACTCAGATAAAATCATCAACGATTTTGAGTTTAAGGGACTACGGGGAAAAATTGATAACCTACGAGATGAATTAGATTTTTCATTCAATTTCAGCGAGCAACTAGCATCATTCACAGAAACCAGAAATTGTTTTGTTCACCGCTTAGGTCATGTAGGAGAACTTGATTTAAAATATTCAGATTCTCTGGTTCTGAAGTTCATGAGGTTCGATTGCATTTTCACAACTGAAGATGGAATTGAATCAAATATTCCAGATCTTTTCGATCCCGACTCTCCCCCCTTCTATACACCAGAGGCAGGTTCCCTCGGATTGAAGTGGAATGAAAAAATATTAGAGTTCAAAGAAAATGAATGGATACTTATTTCGCCGAAGGATTTGACAGAAATCCTGTATTTCACAATCCGTTGCATTGCTGACATTCATAAACAATCGATCGAGTTCGCCAAAAGTAGAGGTGTTCCAATCATTGAAAAAAAGAACTGATAAAATGTGCAGAACCAGTGGTTGGACTTTACGGTGAAAACGCCTGTTTGATTCGGTCAGAGTTTATGTTCACCGAAAGTCACCCATAACGTTCGGCAGAGGAAAATAAATCAAAAGCAGCAGAGTGAAACACAGGGTAATTTCCTATTTCCAAACAATGGAAAAAACAAATCAGGACTAAT
>JAROBA010000104.1 GCA_029432815.1 Pontiellaceae bacterium B1224
GGTGTTGATGCATACGCTGAATATACCGGTCTCTCCTCAAGTGGCGGCGTGCTGACATTCACCGTATCTGATTACGCTGATGATGATCTCGCTTCCATTTCGCAGATGACACTGACTGTAACGGAACCGGAGGAAGGAGCAAGCCTCGATCTGGCACCGACTTCGCTCTCACTGGAGCTGGTTGCCCCTGATACTACGGTCGACGGCATCATTACGGCTTCTTATATCGCAGGGGCGTCTTCCTCGAGCGATATTGAAATACTTACGTATACGGCGGATGCCGGGTTCAGTGCCGCCTTAACCAATACCACCCTCGGTCTATCCAATACAGAGGAAGATATTACGGTTACTTTTGATAACTCAGGCATGGCCCTTGCAAACGGCGAATCTACGAACTCCACGCTGGTGGTCACCTGGTCAGAGATAGGTGTAAGCACGGTTAATACCTCCAGTATTCCTCTGGATGTCACCTACATCAATGTGCCGAGCAGTCTCGGGTTGAATCCGGATTCGATATCACTGACGCTGCAGAATCCAGACACAAGTGTCGTCGCCACGATGGTAGCATCATTCGTTGGGGGCACGCTCTCGAACGGCGTTGAGGTTCTTTCGATCTCGTCGACGAATGGCAACTTCTCCGTCGATGACGGGACTTTTATCCTGGATGCCGTAGTCACGAGTTGGGACGTTACGATCACCTACACCAACACGGGCACCTTGGTCAACACCGGGGATACAGACGAATCCACGCTGGTAATTGCATGGACTGAAGCTGGTTCCGGCGTAATTAATACCTCGGAAGTGCCGGTGGATGTCAACTATATCAATGGCGATGTCATTCCCGTGACAGTAAACGCAACCTACTTCGAAGTCTCACCGGTCGATAAGCGGGTCGCCACCACCGTGGTCCGAATTGGCGGAAATAATGGTGAAACTTTTTCGTATGTCGGTCTGCTGATGTTCGACCTCAGTGCATATACTGTTGAAGATCTCCAGAGTTCAACCTTTGCACTCGAGTTTCCACTGGGTATTCAGGACAACACTCCTCCTCCTGCCGACTTAACGATCGAATATGTCGGTACTTTCGCCTCCACTAATCTGGGAGTAGCCGGTGTCAATGGTGCAAATGCAAACGCGACGGAGATTGCAAATTCTGAAACTGTCTACAGCATATTCATCGGTGCGGAAACTGCCGGGGCCAAATCCTATGATGCGACTGTGATCCAAGGTGATAGCTTCGACAATCAGTATGCGGTATTTCGTTTCACGAAAACAATGGAACCGAACCAATGGGATATTCCCGTTGGAACGGCAAGGCTGATCATCGGTTCGATTGCTGTCCCTGACATTAATGCAATAAGTGTATCCGGCAGTAATGTGATACTGACTTGGGATGGCGGCGGAACCTTCAACGTGGAAACCAATGCCAACCTCGTCTATCCAAAATGGAGTGTGTTGGAGTCCGATGCGAATTCTCCGGTAACACATGGTGTTGATGGAAATAAATCGCAGCTCTTCTACAGGCTAAGTAAATAATGATTTGCCGATAAATATACAGAATTTCGGGGAAACCATGGGGGCTTTCCCTGATAAAATAAGGAGAATAAAATGAATAAAATAATAGGAATGGCCGGAATGGTTCTGGCTTTGGCCGTCAGCGCTCATGCTGCAATTATTGAAGGCGATGTTATCGCGATAGACTTTGGTGCAACAGCCCCGGCTGTGGCGAATTGGAACCAAATATCGACATCGATCCTTTCAATCGGTGATTTGAAAAGAGTGTCTGATGGAGCCCTCACCGGTGTAGGAGTGACTGTTTCTGGAGCTAGTGGAAACTTTGGAAATAACATTGCTCCGATCGCCGAGTTGGGTTCAACCGATTCGTCTATTTATGCCGATCACCTCGCCGCCAATGACCTTGCTGGCCCTGACTTGATCACGGTGACGTATACTGGGCTGGATGACAGCCTCAGTTACACGCTTACAGGCGGAATGGCTCGTAGTGGCAACACGACTGCATTCGAACAGACGTACACTGTAGGGGGAATTGAGTATGATTATACAGGCACTTCAGGTGTTGATGCATACGCTGAATATACCGGTCTCTCCTCAAGTGGCGGCGTGCTGACATTCACCGTATCTGATTACGCTGATGATGATCTCG
>JAROBA010000105.1 GCA_029432815.1 Pontiellaceae bacterium B1224
TTCCGGATCGGTCGGGAAAACTTCACCGGAAGGAGACCTCTTTTGTATTTTACAGAAACATCGCTCCCCAATAAAGGGGTTAGAGGGGATTCAAGTGGGTGGAGCCTACGGTGGCCGACGCCTGTTGATTAAGTAAAGTTTATGTTCACCGGCGGCTCACCCATAACGTTCGAAATAATAAAATCATGAACCTAAAACCACTAGCCTACTTAACGGTTGTTACAGTTGTTGCAGGGATTGCGGGATGGTTTCGGATTTCAAGCCGGTCATATTACCGACATTCAAACGAGAACGTATTTCTCCTCTTACTGATTTTATCAGTCATCTGGATAGTAGGAGCCTCTTACATTGTATTTACACGAATAAAATATAATACGAAATATGCTCCCAAACGGATAATGATGACAAGAACTGGATGGTGGAGTTGGTTTTGGCGCTGGCAAGTCATATTCTGGATACCCATGTTGATCGCTCTTGTGATTGGTTTTATGGTGTTAATATTCAAACTGAACTAATGCATTAACAAAATAGATTTCGAACCAGCGCGTGGACTTTACGGTGGCCGACGATGGTTGATTCGGTCAATGTTTTCAGCACCGAAAGTCACGTGTAACGTTCGAAGATAAGGAAAAAATCATGACTGAAGAAATGAATCCCAAGAGAATCAGCGATCAGCTTAAATCTGAAATGGATGAACAATTACAAAAAGAAATCGAGCAACTAGAAGAAGCCAAAGATGAAGCGATCAAAGAAAAAATGATCGAAGCATCAAAGCTCCTCGCAACCCCAATTGATTTCGACCAGTTGATTGCTGATGGGATTCTTGTGAAAAAGGGAGCTTGGTACAAAATTACAGATATGGAATGGAAAAGGGGTCAGGAAAAGGGGTCAGAAAAGGGGTCAGAAAAGGGGTCAGGCCGCCTAAATCGTTATAATGATTGACGAACCGTTCTGCGTCTGTTGGACTGCATCGTATGGCAAGAAAACCACGAGTTGAATTTGCTGGTGCAACCTATCATGTGATGTGTCGGGGGAATCATCAGGAAGCAGTCTTTAAGGATGCAAAAGATAATGAGCGGTTCCTAGATACGCTTGAAGAGGTGTCGGAACGAAACGGGTGGTTGATCCATGCGTTTGTTCTGATGAGTAATCACTACCATCTGCTGCTGGAAACTCCGGAGCCGAATCTCGTGGATGGAATGCAGTGGCTTCAAAGTACGTATACACAACGGTTCAATGCGAGGCACAAGGTTTGGGGGCACCTGTTTCAGGGACGCTATAAGGCTTTGCCTGTTGATCATGGGGAATATTTCCGGACCGTTGCTGATTATATCCATTTGAATCCGGTACGGGCGCATGCCTGTGATTTGGAAAAAGGGTCGTTGGGTGATTACACGTGGAGCAGTTATTGTGGTCTGATGCGGCCCGCTAAACGTCCCGGCTTTCTCTCGGTAAAACGGGTGTTGGCCAGTCATGGTCTGGCTGATGATGCATCCGGACGCAGCCGTTATCGCAACTATATGAAACGGCGCATTCTCGACATCCTGCACAGCACCGACCCGATGAAAGCAGATGAGCAGTGGCAGAAAATCCGACGGGGGTGGGCGTATGGAAGCGATGGGTTTCTCCTTCGAATACAAGGCGTCCTGGATTCAGCGGTTTCCGGAAAACGGCGCGACTCATTTATGGGTGAAGAAATGCGAATGCATGATGAGCAGGAGGCGGAGAAACTGGTTCAGCATGGATTGGACCTGTTCGGCCTTCAGGAGGAAGATTTAAAGACACTCAAAAAGGGAGATGATCGTAAGAAGGTGATTGCATGGTACATTCGCAAAAAAACAAGCGTACGGGTCGAGTGGATAACGCAGCGCCTTCAAATGGGTGTCACATCGAACTTTTCCCGTTATATTCGTGCGGTGGGTGAATCAAAACAGGGCCCGTTGTGGAAATTAAAAAGTCAAATGACGATTTAGGCGGCCTGACCCTAATCCTGACCCTAATCCTGCACGAAATCCGAAGCGATGCCGCCCTGCGCGAGTACACAATCGCGCTCAAAAACCAATACATGAAAAAGTCACCGCCCATCAGCAAAGTGGTGTACGACAATAAGATTCACGTCATCCACGGCGCGCTCGGAAC
>JAROBA010000106.1 GCA_029432815.1 Pontiellaceae bacterium B1224
GTGATCAAGCCAGTTGAGCGGAATTAAAAACATGCTTCCGCCACTGGTCGTTTACTCTGTCTCTCAAATTTTGTTTTAATCAGTCGAACGTTCAGGCTGACCTGCCGTGCACATAAACTTTGACCGAATCAACGGGCGTTTTCACGGTAAGGTCAAGCCTCTGGTTGTGCATTTTTTAGTATTTTCGTTGTTTGGGTAAATGGATAAGGAAAATGAAATTTGCTCCAACCTGTGATTGTTTCCCAATCATTACCATTTGGTTTCTGTAGTTGTGCCTGAACAGTTTTGTTGCCTCGGTAAAACTCTTTGATTCGATAATCTCCAGACAGAACTCCTTTTACTGCATTGATATAATCTTCTTCTTTTTGTTTTTCAGTACAGGGAAACCACTCAACCCAAAAATGTTCACCGACATTTAAATGAAGTTCATCAACATTTTGTAAATTCAGACTGACATTAAAACTGAGGCCATCCTGTTTTGGAATCTCTACTGAAATATCAACGTGCTCTGGTTCTTTATCGATCTGCATTTCCAAACATGGGAAAGAATGTTCGATTTCTCGAAATACACGTAGGGCTACTTCTTGAGCATTCTCTTTCATTTTATTTATCACTGCACAACGTTACTCATGACCCGCTTGGGAATCAGACTCTGCCTTCAAAACGGGCGTTGTCCAAGTAGGGTCAATGAGCTGGTTCGACAATCTATTCACATGTTGGATCTTCATCTTCTTCTTGCGTAGTTTTGTGGACAAAGCCAGAGAGAGAGAATGCCGTGAGGGTGCTTCCAATAATAAGCAAGGAGGAGGCCAGCAGAGAGGCCTCATCAATAGTGACTCTGCGTCTGTTCGATGTTCTTGATGTTGATATTAAATTCCCAATATTGTCATATTTGTACTCAGGAGGATTTTCAGGTCCAATGCGTACAGAGCGGGTTGTTAGGAAATGTCGTGAGGCCTTCTGGATCATTCCAACCTGCGTCATTGGCGGAAAGAGGGAGTTCAGTGTCAGAAGAATGCCTCCGATGAGGAGTACGACTAATTGTTTGGTATTCATTTCATATTCCTTCTGTCGAACGTTATGGGTGAGCCGCCGGTGAACATAAACTTCACTTAATCAATTGGCGTCGGCCACCGTAGGCTCTACCCACTGGTTGGAAAAATTTGTTTAAGTAGAGCGGTTTATTCTCCGTGATTTGCCACAGAATCTTGTCACATTCTCCGTGATTTGACAGATGATCCATCCTCTAACTTCTGCACATTCTCCGTGAATTTAATTCATTTTATTTTTTTCCGATGTTCGGAAATTTATTCCTGCTTAGTTTCCGTTTCCAACGTTCAGCCTGACCTGCCGTGCGCATAAACTTTGACCGAATCAACGGGCGTTTTCACGGTAAGGTCAAGGCTCTGGTTGGGCTAGTTTAGTTTCTTGTTTAGGATGCTATCTATATCTGTTGTTTTATCACAGATCTCAGAAACGCCATTGGAAATCCAATAAGCTTCGTCACCAATCTCAATATCTCTTATGAGGTTAGAATCTCCTCCCAACCTAGGAACAACACCCTTCAAAATTTCGTCAACATGATCCCAGTTATTGTAGTAGAGCTTTAGGTACCACCCATCATCATGGATGTAACATAGAAATTTATTTTGAAGCTGATCAAATATGAAGGACTGAAGTGGCTCCGAGGCGTGGGCAAAATAGAGCAATTCACTAATCGTATTCTTATCTAACTGGAATGGTGGATTGCCAATAAAATCAACCCAACAGAAATCTCCCCACCCATAAATATTTTCTTCAGACAATTCCGCAATATCTACTGATGAGAGATATTCGAATCGACTCTGAAAATCGAACCCTGCGTTTGGGTATTCATGCTTAAGGAGAAATAGTCCTCTATCTGAAATGTGTTCTGCAATAACCTTGAACTCAATGCCGGAGGCTAGAATGAATTTATCCTTTGGATTATTGAAGATGTATAAATAGTCTCTCATTTTCTTATTCAGCCCAACGTTATGGGTGAGCCGCCGGTGCTCATAAACTTCACTTAATCAACTGGCGTCGGCCACCGTAGGCTCCACCCACTGGTTCGGCTAGTTTGT
>JAROBA010000107.1 GCA_029432815.1 Pontiellaceae bacterium B1224
TTCCAGCATATGACGGCTCCGCGCGAGGTCATGAAAGAGACGCCGCATCGGGGAAAACGAACGGCTAAAGGACGCTTAAACTAGCGCCATTCGGGACTGACCCCTTCTGCTGTATAATTAGTGCGATGAAGGATGCTAAGAAAGGGATAGATACCGTTGTGCTTAAGGCTGGATCGAACGATGTGTATTGTTATGATGCAACATCAAAAAAAATGCTTAATATGGGGAGTGCAAATAAGCTATTAGGTTGCGAAAATGTAGATTGCAAGTGCTATAAAGAATCATCGGAGAACACTCCGGGGAAGTCAACTAGATCTCCATTTAAATGAGGAGGGATGCTTGTGAAAAAGGTCAAATATATAGCAATCGCGTCTGTCTTATTGAATCTGTATTTGATTGTAAGCCAGCAATACAAAGCGCTAACGGATATGAGTTATCAATATGACCCTGAATACTATGAGTATTTACAGAAATATCCCCCTCCTAGACTACCTACTGTTTTTGTGTTTGAGCGGTTCTCAGAGCGCATACACCCAGAAGTTCTCGATGCATTAATTACTGCTGTAAACAAGCTCTTGTATGATGGTCACCCTGATGACTATATCGAAAATTACATTGTAATTGATGAAGGGGAAAACTGGTATGTGTATTGCGGTGCACGAGGTGATTGTTTTTTAGAAAATAGGAAGATATATCAAGGTGACTTGAGAGCGGTATACCTGAATAAACACACACTACGCCCCGTTATTCCTCCTGATAACTATATATATAATTTTCTCGGAAAAGATGTTAAGCTAGCTCTTGAGAAAGAAGGAAGGCTCTACTCTAAGCAAGATATTACTGAACAAGAGTTAGAGGCAAAGGGGCAACCCGCTGATGTAAATATAGAACAGGCTGAAATAGAAGGTGCTAAATAAGCGCAGTAAAGGAGTTTGCGAAGGGATAAATAGTCGAGTCAGAGGTGTTGTCTGGCGGTATCAATGGCGAGTTCAGTACGTACTGTATAGCTATTTGGTTGTATGTTGGATGGGCTGAGGCATGGAATAGCTTACTAGGGTGTAAAGGCAAAATGGTGGGAATTCAAACTAGAAGAGTGCTGGTATATCTGATGGGGATCACTGCCGTTTCGTCCGTTGCTGTAATGGGGATGCGGGTGCATCGTGATGGATGCTTGCCACGAACACATGCGGAACTCTCATCACTAAAAACAGTTCGACTGGAGAAAGTTGACATCGCCCGAGTCAACCTTCTGTGTGCGGAAGGTTTACCAGGCGCAGAGAATCTGAATGTTGAGGAATGCCTCATCACATTAGATGAGTGGGCCGAGTTGGTGAGGGCTAATGAGGAAAAGTATTCTCTTCAGTTTTTCCAGGAGCCTAAGCGGTATGACCATTCCCTCGCGAAGTTCAAAGTGGTCAATCTGGGATTGACGCTGAAGAATGATTTACATTGTGGGTATGACACGACCCTGATCGAGTCGGGGGCCATGAATGACGTGCGGAGTATCCGATTTTTCAAGTCCTCAGAAAGTCTGTTCCTGCATGGTTTTGTGGAGTCCCGCATGGGGAGTTGCACGTCTTTACCCGTGTTGATGGTGGCCATTGGTAGGCGGTGTGGTTACCCGCTCCACCTTGTCTCCTGCAAAGGGCATCTTTTTTGTCGGTGGGACGATGGGGTTGAACGGTTCAATATCGAAACCGCATGCCCGGGTGTCGATATGAAGCCAGACGAATACTACACGCAGTGGCCCCATCCTGCGAGTGAGCAGGAGATCGAGACCGAGAAGTATCTTAAAAACCTGAGCCGGGAAGAGGTGTTCGCCGTTTTCAGCCGGATTCGCGCCACCTGCCTTGAAGAAAATGGACGCTACGAGGAGGCTGCGGAGGCCTATACAGCCGCGTTGCCCGCGTTTCCTGAGTCCATGTATTTGAAAGCCTATTTGCGCGACGTCACACGGAAGCAAGGAGTCAAGTTATGAAAACAGTACATTGTCATCCCATAGAGGGTGCAAACAAAGCGTAAGCACCCGTTTTTGTTAAGGTTTTTGATGTCTGTTCCATATAGTCAGTTCCGATTTTTT
>JAROBA010000108.1 GCA_029432815.1 Pontiellaceae bacterium B1224
CCCAAGAATAAGTTCCTCGCTCCGTTGCGTATCCGTAACCCTCATTTTCAATGGTAATAGTAGGGCGATGGCTGGCGGACAAACCCAAATAATCGGCATCGTTAACAGAGTCATTGCTAACAAATCCATAAAGGTTCTGCCCCCCACTCTCCTCAATTGGATCGCGGTTGAGCCAGCGGCCCTGCTCGGCCTGATAGTAGGCATTGGAGGAGGACACAACAGAGACAAGTAATAACAGCTGGATTAAGAATTTTTTCATGCGCAGTTTCCTATGTCGAAATTTGTTCCCTCTACGTACAACCAGCTACTCCAGTTCCAGAGATTGGAAAAGCAAGTTCCAATCATTGAAAAATACTCTTTGTTGAACGGTCTGAAACAACCCGTTTTTAACCGCTGCAAGACACAAAATGAAAGAGACGCTACATCGAAGCAAATACAGAGCTGGAGAGGGTTAACTTAGCGCCATTCGGAACCGGCACCGTTATTCATTATCCTTTATTGATCCTTTTATTTCTGACGAACCCTTTAGCTCCTTTTCCTCCAATCCGAATTTCCACATGATATACTCATCAACGAGCTCCAGTCTGACGGCCCCGCAACTATCGAAGCCGTGCTTATACAAGTTCCGAAGGAACTTAGCGGCCTCTTCACTGTCGCCCTTTTTACCGCTCCCTGTACGGCAGAAGACAACACAATACGCTCTCTTTGCATTTTCATATTGATCCGCCCCTAATCCTTCTGACAACAGCTTAATATAATCGCATTTCAAGCGGGTAATTTCTTCAGTCTGACTACCCGACCCATACCAAGCTTCTTGAAGAAGACTACTCAGCATTACGAGTTCCCAAAAGTCCGACTCGTCACTTGCGGCTTTGGAAAGTTTCCTGAACTGAACATAAAACGTATCGGAACGTATAAACTTCTTCCTTTCTTCCAACCAGGCTTTGAGCTCATCTCCCTTCAGGCCAAGGGACTGTACCCCCGACCCGAAAAAATCTGATTCTGTTCGGAAGAATTCATCCATCGACTTCTCTTGGCGTGCATCCTCGGGAAGCTGTAATCCCCATCCCTGTACGGAAATGCATAAGAGCGATGTAGCGAAAAAAAACCTACATTTAGTCACGGTCGCCTCCTTTACCCAGAACCCTTGCAATCCCTAAGCGTTATCATCTTGCCATTCCACTGCGACAAATTATTTCTATTTAGGATAGAGGAGCACGATGATTTACCTGAAGGTTGCCCCCCGCATTTCATAAGTACCAATACAGACTTGCAGCAGGACTCCTCCGATTCGCATACTTTATTCCCCTTAACCAGCGCCGCCTTCCAAGCAGCGTCCAAATACTGATCAAACCCGTCTTTCCCATCCGGGTAAACCCCATTATTACTTTTACCCTCTTTAGGTTCTCCGGGTCCAACACTCTCCCCGTTGTTGCGGGGCATATTTTCAATTCCTACTCCAACAGCCACTAGCGCATCATTTAGATTATCCTGGTTAATCGTACATCCAACAACACCATAATAGGCACACTCCGGAAATTTATGTTTCTCATCATATTTCCAATCACTATTCTCTCCGTGGTTGATTTCCACAATCACGTCGCATTTTGTAATGGTTATCAACCCCAATGCATCAAACGAATTAATGGGATTATTTCCAACAAACACATAAAGGTTGACTCCTCCGTTTTCCCCAACCGGATCGCGGTTGAGCCAGCGGCCCTGCTCGGCCTGATAGTAGGCATTGGAGGAGGACACAACCGAGAGAAGCAATAACAGCTGGATTAAGAATCTTTTCATGTGCACTTTCCTATATCGAAATTTGATAACGCTACTGGCAACCCGAAGGGTTTTGCAAGAGGCTCGATTGGACCGCCGCTTTTCCCCTCGCAGAAATCCTTCACGGATTACTCGATATCGGGACGCCCCTTTAACAAATATCACTTGCGCTCATTCTGGTACTCTGCCCCGAATGGCGCTAGTTTAAAGTAATTGCAAGGGCACTGCCGGAGCTTACGCGGGCATATTTAAGTACGAATATTATGATGCAAGATATGCGTGA
>JAROBA010000109.1 GCA_029432815.1 Pontiellaceae bacterium B1224
GTTGGTTTTTCATTCGTATCCTTTGGTTTATTTACTTATACCACAGGCACAAATTATATCTTAACCACTGGTTCTAAATTCGGGGGGAAGCGCAGGGTACCTATTTTGATATTCATCAATTACTCGTTGAGGATTCTTTAGACGATTGATCGATACATGCATTTTCTTTTGCGGATCAATCGCATGTGCAATCTCGTATTCTAAAACCGCGAGGTAAATAGATTCGCCATATTCACCTGCGCCAAAAGGAATTGTCGCCGCATTCTTAGTAATTCTAGAATTGCAACCAACAAATAGAATGGAAATCAAACATACTAAAAATATCAGACGATTCATCATTTACCGTGAAACAGGAAATTGGGGTCAGCCCGTACAATGTAACTTTTATCTTTTGCTACAATGTGCGGGCTGACCCCCTACTCCAGCATGCCGATGGCTGCCATGGATGACATCCGGAAAGGAACTGAATACTCTCCTGAAGGCACGATTTCGCGGGCCAGTGGAAGCATATCGCGATTGCCCAGTTCGGCAGCAACCTGGATCGCGGTCAGGCGCGAAGCATCAGACTGATTTTCATCCACCGCCACTTCGGCGCCCTTGCCGGCCGCATAGGCCTTCGAAATCCCCTCCTGCCCAATATTCAACTGCAACGCCAGCACTACCGTTCCAGACATGCGGACTTCCGGCTGCATCGCCTCGTCCCAGACTTGAAGAATTTGCTCGCGCTTCCCGATGGCGGCATCGTTCGCGTAGATCGAGCCGAGATGCTGGATGCAATAGTCCCGCCAGGTATGATCGCGCGCCTCGTCGCGAAACATGGTCATCAGCGCATCCACCAAGGCCGGAGGAACCGTCTTTTGACGTTCCAGCGCATTGATCACCTTGTCGGCCACACTCTTGAAATGAGATAGGGAAAGTCCGACCTCCTCGGGGGATGCGGAGATAAATTGAAGCAAGGCAGCAACCTCGTCATCCGGCAGATCGCTTTTTAAATCCAGCACAAACCGGCAACGGACCAGATAGCTGCTCTCATGTAAAAACAGGGGTTCGAGGGTCGCCGGAAATTGAACCTCGGCTTGCGCAACCTCGAGCTCAGCATTCGTACTACCGGCAGTTACCTGCGCATCGGCATGTACAACCCCGAAAACTAAAATGAATAATATAAATCTATATGATGTTCTGATCATTAAACACCTGCCTACCGGTCGAAAACATTAACTGGAACCTTCACTCTTGACCCTGCCCTTTCGACATCGCATCTCTTCTGGTAGGTAGCGGCACATTAAATATCCAATCTGGCATATTTCGGGCTTCCAAATCCTCAAGCATGTGCAGAAACTCTTCATTAGTCGTTGGGCGATCCTCCTTTGGAATGGCCATCCAATAATCAGGATAGCCATGAATATCAAAATTGTGCATATATTCGTAGAAACCTTGAGGTATCGGTTTTTGAGAGCCAACTTTATCTGGATGATTTACCTGTAAGTCCAGAAGGAATATTGTCCATTGTCGCCTTGAGATTTGCCCTTCGGGAACCCGCCACAACTCCGCATTATCTGCATCTCTAAAAACTATTACCCAATACCAATCATCAGACCAACCCCAAGCATTTCCACGGTAATTAGCTACCGCATCTTGAGCTGTAGCAACAGGAACATCATCAACAAGCCATACTTTTACGCCGGGAATACCCTTCCACATTTCATCTGGCGGCTCAGTTCCATCAATCACAAGAACCTTCTCAACACCCCGTGGTAGTCGCGGCAAAGAAGTTTGATTTCCGCACGCCTGACACATAACTAACAATGTCATCACCAAAATTTTACCGGTCATGTAAATAAGCTTCTGAGAGATAATAATCATACTCATTTCTAATCTAGCATTATTCATCGCTCTCCCCATTCGTCGGTGGAGGAGCACACCTAACGCAATATATATTCCTACCAGTACCATTTGGACCTATAGGCCCCGGCAACCCACCAACTTTAACATTCATAGATCTACCTGCTTGCCGACTATTATC
>JAROBA010000010.1 GCA_029432815.1 Pontiellaceae bacterium B1224
TGCTTCGCCAGCGGATGAGCTATGTATGGGATCGCTCCGAGCTGCTGACTCACCTTTCCATGAACCAGACCGCCGAGGGGCTTGTCCCCGCGTCCGCTCGATCCGCGCATCCGAGCGCCGGAGCCCGCTGGAAGCGGTCGGTATGCCAATGTGCCGCTAGCTTCCAGCCTGCTACGCGCACCGCATCCCTTGGTTCCGAGCATTGGAACACATCCCTAAGGAAGTGCCTTTGTATCCGGAGTTGACAGGGACAGAGTATGAAAGTAAAAGGATGTACATAAAAGCGTACGTACGGAGGCGGCCATGTCCACAATTACCGCAACAAATGCCAGAAAATCTTTTTTCGACTTGATGAAGGGCGTTAACCAGAAACACGAAATCTATCACATCAGCCATAAAGACGGCGCAGCCGTTTTGATGTCAGAAGAGGAATTTGAAAGCCTGCAGGAGACGCTCGACCTTTTATCAGCTAAAGGATTTCGGGAAGATTTTGATCGAGCCCGAAAAGAGGTAGAGACGGGGGATACCGTTTCATTCGATGATGTTTTCGGAGAGCCGCAGTGAAATACGAGATCCGGTTTTCGCGTCAGGCCGAAAAGGATATCAGGAAACTCACGCCGAAGCTGAAACAAAAGCTCATGGATATTCTCAGGAACCAGATCGCGGTCGATCCCTATTCAGGGAAGGCCCTCATTGGTGATCTTAAGGGGTATTATTCCGTCAGGCTTAGTTATCAGGATCGGGTGGTGTATTCCATTGAAGATGATAAATTGGTGGTCTACATCATCCGCGTCAAAACCCACTACGGAGACTGATGTCAGGTCAATCCCGTAATCGGGTGGACACTGAGGACAGGGTCCCTCCAGTAAAAAAATCTGCGTTCATCTGCGCACTCTGAGGGTAGAAAAATGCAGATGATCATTAGATCGCAAGATTATAGCTTCCACGGCGGGGTGCCCGGCAGGAGGGCTTTGAATTCCTGGATGAGCTTTTTCTGATAGTCCTCGGAAAAGCCGCCGTCGAGAAAGCGGTCGTAGGCTTCGTCCATAAACCGTGCCCAGCTTTCGACTTCGTGGCCGGGGTTAATCGGAAAAAAATTACAACCGATGGCATTTGCTGCGGCCATATCGCCGGGGGCATCGCCCATCATGAGAATGGCGTTGGCGGGATAGCGGTCGACGGCCGACATGGTGAAGTGATCCACCTTGCTTCCGAGTTCCGGTCCGGCGATGACGGAAACGTATTGCGCGAGGTTGTCGCGATACCAGTCTTTCAGCAAGGCAACGGCCTGCGTTTGGGAAATGACAATGGCGTCGGAGGTTTTCTGAATCCGCTGAAGGGCGGCTTCCACGCCTTGGAACGCCAGCGGATCGATCATGTTTTTGTCGATGTCTTCATTAAGCGCAACGCTCCAGGCATAGGCCTGCGCCAAAATCGGACTTCCGGTTCGGTCGGCTTCCGCCTTTATCGTGGCATTACTCAGCGGCAGCCCCGAATCGCAATAGACGTGCAGATCGGCGGGATCGGGAATGGTTGCTTTGTCGCGGGCTTGTGGCCAGTCGTGTAGCAGTTCAAAGGTTTTACACAAGCCGAGGAATCGGTTCAGCCCGCGGTAGGTGGAATAGAGATAGGTGAACTCGGCGGCCGCCCGGACTTCCGACTCGATGGCTTCGAGACCCCAGTTTTTGATGATGGCGGGGTGAAAGTGGTCTTTCTGCTTGGCTTCCATGGTATCGAACACGCAGCCGTCGGAATCAATGCCGACAAAGGTTCCAAACTTCGGAAGAAAATTAATCAGGTCGTCTCTAGTAAATTCTCTCATAATCAGGTTCCAAGGGTTGGAAACAGTATTTCAGGTAAAGCCGTAGAATTAGGTATGCCGTTATAAAAGGCTATATTTATTAACGATTTTTGTAGATCTGTTGAGGAGGGTTCGTTAGATTCCGCAACTATATTCATAAATCCGAATAAACGAATAGAGGTATAAAAATGAGTAAAATTCGCGTAGACCATGTTTTTACATCCGAATCGGTGTCTGAAGGACACCCGGATAAGGTTTGTGACCAGATTTCCGATGCCATTCTTGACGCCTGTCTTGCGCAGGACTCTAAAAGTCGTGTGGCCTGCGAAACCCTGACTACCACTAATTTAGTTGTGAATGCCGGCGAAATTACCTGCGCGGGCTGGGATCAGATTGATCCGGATACGATTGCCCGCGAGGTTGTTCGTGATATCGGTTACGACCGTGAAGAGCTTGAGTTTTGTGATCAAACCTTTGAATACATCAACCGACTGCATGGTCAGTCGCCGGATATTTCGCAGGGTGTGACGGAGGGTGAAGGCCTGTTTAATGAACAGGGCGCGGGCGACCAGGGCATGATGTTCGGCTATGCGAGCAACGAAACCGAAGAACTTATGCCTGCTCCGATTGCGTACAGCCACAAGCTGCTGGATGAACTCCAGAAAATTCGTAAGGCCAAAACCATTCCTTATCTGCGTCCCGACTCTAAATCTCAGGTTTCTATTCGGTATAAGGATGGGAAACCCGTCGCCATTGATACGGTCGTGATTTCGCATCAGACCGATGATGTGTCGCTGGAGCAGATTCGTGAAGACCTGGTTAAGGTGTGTAAAGACGTTCTGGCACCGACCGGCCTACTTAAAGATGACACCGAATATTTCATCAATCCGACCGGCAAGTTTGTAATCGGCGGCCCGCACGGCGATGCCGGTCTGACCGGACGTAAGATCATTGTGGATACCTACGGCGGCGTCGGCAGCCATGGCGGCGGGGCATTTTCCGGAAAAGACCCGTCGAAGGTTGACCGTTCAGCGGCTTACTATTCGCGCTATGCCGCGAAAAATATTGTGGCCGCCGGACTGGCTGACAAGTGCGAAATTCAGGTGGCCTATGCCATTGGCGTTCCAAAACCGCTGAGTATCAACGTGGATACGTATGGTACCGGTAAAGTTGAAGATATCCTGATCGAAGACGTGCTGAAATCCGGAAAGATCTTTGATTTCCGTCCAAGCGCCCTGATTGCCGATCTCGGCCTGATGACCCCGAACGGATGGAGTTATCGCGAAACGGCTGCCTATGGCCACTTCGGTCGTTCGCAGTTCCCGTGGGAAAAGACGGACAAGGTGGATGCGTTACGTAAAGCGCTGAATCTGTAATTTTGTTCCAAAGTTTGGAAAACGCGTTGCCTGCTTGGTCGGGCAGCGCGTTTTTTGTGTCCTGTCTTGATGTACAGATCGGTGCGCGTATAGTGGTCTGATACTTTTTTAACCTCGAACTCATTTATGGCGAACAAACGAAAAGCTGAACAACTCGAAACCTATCTGCTGAGCGTCATTGACGGATCGGAAAAAGGTAAACGCGCAGCCACACTTCGTGTGCTGATGAAAGTGCTTTCCTGTATTTTTGCGGCGATTGTTCAGGTTCGTATACAACTGTACAAGCACCGTATTATTCGCGGGAATACACTGGGTTGTCAGGTGATCAGTGTGGGTAATCTGACGGTGGGCGGAACGGGTAAAACGCCGGTGGTGGAAGTCTTTGCGCGCAATCTACAGCAACAGGGCCGGAAAGTGGCCATTTTGAGCCGTGGCTATAAAAGTAAAGAAATGTCCTTCCGCGAAAAGATGATCCAGCGAATCACGACCGGAAAAATTGAGACGCCGCCTCGTGTGGTTTCTGATGGGAAACGGTTGCTGCTCGATTCATGGACGGCCGGCGACGAGCCCTATATGCTGGCATCCAACCTTCCGAAAGTTGCCGTGGTGGTGGATAAAGACCGCGTGAAGGCCGGGAAATACGCCATCAAGGAATTGGGGTGCGACACGCTGATTCTCGACGACGGTTTTCAATATCTGAAAGTCGGGCATCGTCTTGATATTGCGTTGGTGGACAGTACCAATCCCTTTGGATTTGGCCATCTGTTGCCGCGCGGCCTGCTTCGTGAGCCGATGCGGAATATTAAACGTGCCGGCTTTATTTTTATCACAAAATGCAGCGATGGAGGCGATCCGGAGCTGAAAGAACAGTTGCGTCGCCTGAATCCGGTGGCCGAAATTTCTGAGTGCCGCCACGCCGCGAAATATCTGAAAGAAGTGTTCGGCGACGAAACCTATCCGCTTGAAAAACTGAACGGCATGAAGATTGCGGCGGTGTCCGCCATCGCGGTGCCGGAAAGTTTTGAAAAGGCGCTGGAAGCCTTCGGTGCTGAGCTGGTTTACACCCGTCGCTTTGCCGACCATCACCGTTTCTCGCAGCAGGAAATCATCAACACCATCAACTGGAGTATCAAACGCGGGGCGGAAGCGATTCTGACCACCGAAAAAGATGCCGTTCGTTTTCCGTTTGTCGACCGCCGCGATATTCCTGTGATTTATATGCGTGTTGAAATTGAAATGCTCAGTGGCGAAGAGGAATTCATGGACTGGATTTCCCGTATATGCTTCAAGAGCCCCCGGATCGACTGATGCCGAAGCGGATCCTGATTATCGGACTCAACTGGATTGGCGATGCCATTATGAGCATGCCGGCTGTTCAGGCCTGCCGGGCCGAGAACCCAGACGCTCATATTGCCTTGCTGGTTAAACCGTACCTTAAGCCTATCTGGGAAATGCATGCCGTGCCGGATCAGATTCTTACATTGGATAAAATGGGAACCACCATTTCCAAGGTACGGGAATATGGTTTTGATACGGCCTGCATTCTGCCGAACTCTTTTCGATCTGCATTGGTTCCGGCATTGGCGGGAATTCACCGACGGGTCGGTTTTAAAGGTGATCACCGGCGCTTACTGCTCACCGAGGTGGTTCCGGTTGCGGGGGGGCATCAATCGAACGAGTACTATCCGATTGTTGCGCCGGAATCGGTCGGCCTTGTGAAAGAACTACCAGAATTGAATATTCCGGAAACCGCCTTCCAAACCTTGGAAACCAAGTTTCCAAACCTTGGAAAAAACTACGCAGTGCTGATGCCCGGAGCGGCACGCGGCGCTTCAAAAATGTGGCCGCTCGATCATTTCGAACGGCTGGCCCGCATCGTAATGGAGCAAACAGATTTGGAGCTTGTTTTTGCCGGCGGCGGCGGAGATTCCGCCGCTTGTGAAGCGCTGTGCAGAACGCTGGGCGGTCGCACGCAAAGCGTGGCCGGGCAAACAAGCCTGCAGGAATGGGCGGCTCTTTTGAAGGGAGCGTCCGTAGCTGTAGCGAACGACAGCGGGGGTATGCATCTGGCCGCCGCCGTCGACACGCCTGTGGTGGGAATTTACGGGATTACCGACCCTGAAAAAACAGGGCCGCTGGCCCGCAGATACCGGGTGGTGCAAAACAGCAGTGTGAAAGCACGCGATATTTCCCGAAACTCCGAACGGGCGGCAGAAGCGCTAGCCTCTATTTCACCGGATCAGGTTTTCAACGCGGTTCAGGAACTTCTGAAATAAGAGAAAGAGGCGGTCGCAGGGGAACGACCGCCTCCAGGTTTTGCAGAGGGAAAAGGAGAAAAGAAAACCCTCTGTGCGCCTCAAGTTCGTAAGGTCAGACGTTTCTTTCTCTTTTTTGTTCAAAAAAAGCGCCCGAAAACTTCCAGACGCTTTTTCCAAGGGTTGGAAGCCGCTGTTTAAGCGTGATATTCCTGAATCGATTTCACATTCCAATCGTTTTTCGAAATGTACTTAATCGCTTTAACCGATGCTTCTGCGCCGGACCGCGTGGTAACAATCGGCAGACCGCGCAGAATGGCTTCTGAACGAATCTTGATTTCATCCACACGGGCCACCGGTCCGCTGGGGGTATTCACCAGCAGTTGAACACCGTTCTCTTTCATTAGATCGATGACATTCTTGCCATCTTCGGAAAGTTTATGGGTCAGTGTCACTTCCAGACCGGCATTATGAAGGGCCTGGGCCGTGCCTTCGGTCGCGACCAGACTGAAGCCGAGTTCAACGAACTCTTTTCCAACGGCTACGATCCAATCTTTATCGCGATCCTTCGCGCTGAGAAATACGGCGCCTTCCGTCGGCAGCACCTGTCCTGCGGCCACTTCGGCTTTCCAGAAGGCCAGCTCGAAGTTTTTATCAATCCCCATCACCTCGCCGGTCGATTTCATTTCCGGGCCGAGGATCGGGTCAACTCCGGCAAAACGGTTGAACGGGAACACGGCTTCTTTAACGGCAAACCATTCAATCTTCGGTTCGAAACCAACCATGCCCAGTTCTTTCAGGGTTTTACCCATAGCAATCTGCGTGGCGAGATTGGCCATCGGAACATTGGTGGCTTTGGAAACATACGGCACTGTACGGGAAGCACGCGGGTTGACTTCGATGATGTAGAACTCATCTTCTTTAACCGCAATCTGGGCGTTCATCAGGCCTTTCACACCAATTTCCATCGCCATGGCCGTACAGGCATCTTTAATGCGGGCCACCATTTCGTCAGAAAGGGTGTAGGGGGGGATCGAGCAGGCGGAGTCGCCGGAATGAATACCGGCTTCTTCAACGTGTTCCATCACGCCGCCGACATATACATCCGTGCCATCGCACACGAGATCCACGTCCACTTCAATGGCATGTTCCAGGAAGCGGTCGATCAGCACCGGATGATCCGGGCTGGCGGCAAAGGCCGCATTTACAAATGGTTCGAGTTCCTCTTCTTCATAGGCCACCATCATGGCGCGACCACCGAGAACGAAAGACGGACGAATCATGACCGGGAAGCCGATTTTTTCAGCAATCACTTCTGCTTCTTCAAGTGTGACAGCGGTGGCGGATTCCGGTTGTTTGAGTTCCAGTTTATCCAGCAGCTGGCGGAACAGTTCGCGGTCTTCTGCGGCCGCAATGGATTTCGGCGAAGTTCCAAGGATTGGAACGCCGGCTTCCAGCAGACGGTCGGCCAGATTGAGCGGAGTCTGTCCGCCCATCTGAACAATCATGCCGAGCGGTTTTTCCGCTTCGTAGATATTCATCACATCTTCAAAAGTCAGCGGTTCGAAATAGAGTTTGTCGGAGGTGTCGTAGTCGGTTGAAACCGTTTCCGGGTTGGAGTTGACCATGATGGCTTCATAGCCCATTTCGCGCAACGCTTTTACGGTATGCACGCAGGAATAGTCGAATTCAATACCCTGTCCGATCCGGTTTGGGCCGGACCCGAGTACAATCACACTCTGCTTATCGGTTTTACGGGTTTCGTCCAGATCGCCGTAGCAGGAGTAAAAATAGGGGGTTGATGCTTCAAATTCGCCGGCACAGGTATCGACCAGGCTGAAAACCGGGATGATTCCCAGTTCTTTTCGCAGTGCCCGGATATCATTTCCTTTACACCCGCGTAGTGCAGCAATCTGCTCATCGGAGAATCCGTTTTTCTTGGCATATTTCAGCAGGTCATAATCCAGCTCAGCGGCATCGATCAGCTGCTTTTCAATTTCAACAATCTGAAGAATCTGATCGATGAACCACGGATCAAGATGGGTCATTTCCTGAACCTTCTCGAGCGTGTATCCTTTCTTGAGGGCCACTTTGATGGCAATCGTGCGTTCCGTGCAGGTCGTCAGCAGATAATTATCCAACTCGCCAATCAGCTTGGCTTCCGCTTTCAGGTCCAGTCCGTCGACGCCAATTTCCAGGGATCGGAAGGCTTTCTGGAGCGATTCCTTAAAGTTACGGCCGATCGCCATGGTTTCGCCGACTGACTTCATGCTGACGCCGAGGGTTGGATTGGCCGATGGGAATTTTTCGAAGGTGAAGCGGGGGAGCTTCGTGACAACATAGTCAATCGACGGCTCAAAACAGGCCGGGGTCTCTTTGGTGATGTCGTTGGGCAGTTCGTCGAGCGTGTATCCGACCGCCAGCTTGGCTGCCAGTTTGGCAATCGGGAACCCGGTTGCTTTGGAAGCGAGGGCCGAAGAACGCGAAACGCGCGGGTTCATTTCAATCACGGCCAGTCGGCCGGTTTCCGGATGGATGCAGAACTGTACGTTGGAACCGCCGGTTTCAACACCGACGATGCGCAGTACCGCCAGCGACGCATCGCGCATGATCTGGTATTCACGATCGGTCAGCGTCTGGGCCGGAGCCACCGTGATGGAGTCGCCGGTATGAATGCCCATTGGGTCCATGTTTTCGATGGCGCAGATGATGACGGCATTGTCTTTTTTGTCGCGCATCACTTCCATCTCAAATTCTTTCCAGCCGAATACCGATTCTTCGAGCAGGACTTCCGTCGTCAGACTGGCCTTCAGTCCGCCTTCCGCAATTTCCATCAGCTGTCCCATATTCTGGGCAATGCCGCCGCCGGTTCCGCCGAGTGTGAACGACGGACGAACGATGATCGGGAAATCCAGTTCTTCTGAGGCAATGCGCTTAGCGTCTTCCAGGCTGTGACATTCATAACTGCGCAGCGTTTCGATGTTTATTTCCGCCATCGCCTGTTTGAAAAGATCCCGTTCTTCGCCGCGCATGATGGCGTCGTATTTTGCGCCGATCATTTCCACGCCGTATTTTTCAAGAATACCCTGTTCCACCAGTTTCATGGCGGTGTTCAGTGCGGTCTGACCTCCAAGGGTTGGAAGAATGGCATCGGGCTTTTCTTTGATGATGATCTTTTCAACCGCTTCGGGTGTGATCGGCTCGATATACGTCCGGTCGGCCGTGGCCGGATCGGTCATAATCGTGGCGGGGTTGGAGTTGATGAGTGAGATCGTGTATCCCTCTTCGCGCAGTGCTTTACACGCCTGTGTTCCGGAATAGTCAAACTCGCAGGCCTGGCCGATAACAATCGGGCCGGATCCAATGATTAGAATGTGATGAATGTCTTTTCTTTTGGGCATATTATCTTCCTCAACGGCTTAAATAAAAATATTCCTCGCAGAGGCGCAGAGTTCGCGGAGCAGAAAATATGAAAAAACTCTCTGCGTACTCTGCGGCTCTGCGAGGTGAAAATCCATGTTCAGTGTTACTCCCACTCGATGGTACTTGGGGGCTTGGAGCTGATGTCGTAGCAGACCCGGTTGACGCCCGGAACTTCGTTAATGATCCGGTTGGAGATGGAGTCCATGACTTCGTACGGCAGTTTGTACCAGTCGGCGGTCATGCCATCGCGACTTTCAACGGCGCGGACAGCTACCACACTTTCATAGGTGCGGTCGTCGCCCATCACGCCGACCGTCTGGATCGGGAGCAGGACAGCAAAATATTGCCAGACATCCAAGTGGTTCGGCATTTTCATGATTTCTTCGCGGACGCGCAGGTCGGCCTGTTGCAGCACTTCGATGCGCTCGGGGGTGATGTCGCCGATGATGCGGACGGCAAGACCCGGGCCCGGGAAGGGCTGGCGGTCGACGACGTAGCTCGGCAGGCCCAGCTCGCGGCCGACTTCGCGCACCTCATCTTTAAAGAGTTCGCGGAGCGGTTCCACCAGATCAAATTGCAGATCTTCCGGGAGGCCGCCGACATTGTGGTGGCTCTTGATGGTGGCAGACGGGCCGCCGATGGGGGAGACGGATTCAATGACGTCGGGATAGAGCGTGCCCTGACCGAGGAATTTAACCTTGTCGCTGAGGGCGCGTGCTTTTTCTGCAAAAACGTCGATGAATGTGCCGCCGATAATTTTCCGCTTTTCTTCCGGGTCGGAAATGCCTTTCAGTTTACCGAGGAACAGTTCACCGGCATGCGCAACGATCAGATCTATACCGAAGGCGCGCCCGAACAGATCTTCAATTTCTTCGGTTTCTTTGTGGCGCATTAGTCCGTTGTCGACATACACGCAGTGCAACTGGTCGCCGATAGCTTTGTGGAGCAGGGCGGCTACTACTGAGGAGTCGACGCCGCCGGACAGGCCGAGCAGCACGTGGTCTTTACCCACCTGATTCTGAATCTGTTTGACGGTGTTTTCGATGAATTTGGACATTTCCCAATCGCCGGAGCATTTGCAGATGGTGAACGCAAAGTTCCACAGCATTTCTTTGCCCTGCGGGGTGTGGACCACTTCCGGATGAAACTGAACGCCGTAAATATTGCGGTCGAGATTCTGAATGGCGGCGAGCGGGCAGTTGTCGGATTCCGCAACCACTTCAAAGCCTTCCGGCATATTTTCCACTTTGTCCCCGTGGCTCATCCAGACCTGGATGTCGGGCGCGAGTCCTTTAAAGAGCGGGGAGTCCTTTTTAATGGTCATCATGGCTTTGCCGTATTCGGCTTTGGCACCGCGATGCACTGAGCCGCCAAGGAGCTGCGAGGTCAGCTGCATGCCGTAACAGATTCCAAGGATTGGAAGCCCGAGGTCAAACAGCGCCGGGTCGCATTTCGGTGAATCTGCGTCGGGCACACTGCACGGGCCGCCGGAAAGAATGATGCCTTTCGGGGCGCGCTTCGTGAGTTCTTCTGCGGATGTGTCGAAGCGGATGATTTCGCAGTAGACTTTCTGCTCACGTAAACGACGGGCAATCAGCTGTGTGACTTGGGAGCCGTAATCAAGGATGGCAATCCATTCGGGATGATTCATTATTTATTTTCCTTCATTAAGTCGATGAACTCCTCAAAGAGGTAGAACGGATCGTGCGGGCCGGGGGCGGCTTCGGGGTGATACTGCACGCAGAAGAGCGGCTGTTTTTTATGTTTCAGTCCAGCGACCGTATTATCGTTAAGATTGAGGTGCGTGACTTCGGCGACTTCCGGATTGACCGTGTCGGCATCAATACAGAAGCCGTGGTTGTGCGATGCGATTTCCACTTTCGTGGTGCGCAGATCCTGAATCGGCTGATTGCCGCCGCGATGACCGAACTTCAGTTTAAAGGTGTCGGCCCCCAGCGCGCGGCCGAGCATCTGGTGCCCAAAACAGATTCCAAACATTGGAACTTTGGATTCGATCAGTTTTCCGACCAGAGCGGTGGTTTCCGGAGCGCCGGCTGGATCGCCGGGACCGTTGGAGACAAAAATACCGTCGTGGTTGGCGGCGAGAATATCTGCCGCATCAGAGGTGTTCGGGTAGACCGTGCATTCGCAGCCGAGGTTTTCGAGAATACGAAGCTGATTCAGCTTAATGCCGCAGTCGATGACCGCTACCTTATAAAGAGCATCTGCTTTTCCACCTTCGGGCCAGACGTATGCTGAATCGATGGAAACCTCGGATGCGAGGTCGCGGCCAATCAGTCCTTCAGAAGCCTTCGCCTTGGCGATGAGACTTTCTTTATCTAAATCTTCGGTGGAAACCACGCACTTCATTGCGCCTTTGTCGCGAATATGCAGGGTGATCGCACGGGTATCGACATCATCGATGCCGATTTTTCCGTTTTCTTCCAGATATTCGGGCAGTGATTTGGTTGCGCGCCAGTTGCTGTACATTCGTGAACATTCGCTCACTACCAGGCCCTGTGCAAAAATTCCGCGGGATTCCACATCTTCGTCGTTGATGCCGTAATTGCCGATAAGCGGATAGGTCATGGTGACGATCTGGCCGTGATAGGAGGGGTCGGTCAGGATTTCCTGATAGCCGGTCATGGAGGTATTGAAGACCAGTTCGCCGTAAAACTCGCCGGATCCGGCAAAGGCACGCCCCTCAAAACAAGTTCCATCTTCGAGTGCTATTATTGCTTTTTTCATTTGTTTTCCTGTGGATTTCCGTCGTTTCAGGACATTGTTTTTTCAAAATTCGGAGTATCATCCATGTCCGATGCTTCCCTTGCAACCCTTTATAATGGGAAATGTTTTCCAACCCTTGGAAACAGGGCTTTCAGACCGATAAATAGGGAGTTGACCTAATCGATTAAGCTCCATACACTACGCGCTCATTTTTTTAAAAAGAAGCTGTTTACCAAGGAGAAAGTATACCATGAGCGCTGAAGCAAAAAAGACCAGCACAACCCACGCCCTGATCTTCGAACTCGAATATGTTGCCGCAAAGACGCGTGCCGTTGAGTTTGCATCGATCCAGAGCGCTGCAAAAACAAAAGGGGTTGAACTTTCTCCGGTGGCCTATTCCCGGTCCACCATGTCGCCACTGCATCGGGCAGCCGTCACGGATGTGCTGCAACGGGCCGGTAAAAAAACCGATGCCATTGAAAAAGCTGTGGCTGAAGTGGATAAAACGGTTGCAAACTATTGCGAAAACGAAGCCGAGTTGGATGCCGGATTGGCAAAACTGATTAAGGCCACGCAGGACCGCGGCATTCCGGTGATTGCCTTTACTGCATTACCGGAAGATATTGCGAAAAAGCTGATGGCGAAACTTGGTTTGGATGCCCTGGGTGTTGAGCTGTTGATTCCCGAGGAAGTGAAAGATTCCTTCCCGCGTGCGGACGACTGGCTGAAAATGCTGAAACAGTGCAATAAAGAACATGCAACGTTGGTGGCCGTGGTTTCTTCCCAGGTCGCCTGCAAAGGTGCTTTGACCGCCGGTGCGGCTTGCATTGTGGTGCCGGATGAATACACGGGTTTCCAGGACTTCAGCGGAGCCAAGATGGTGCTCGACTCCCTCGAAGACGAAAAGCCCAACACTATTCTCGATCTCACGCTGCGGATGTAGTCAAAAAGTTTGCAGTTAACGGCGTTCCTCTCTTTGGAACGCCTTTTTTTTGATTGGAGAAATGCATGTCAAAAGGCAGCGAAGCGATGGAGCGGTTGTTGGGCGTGATGCGGAAGCTGCGGGCGCCGGATGGGTGTCCGTGGGATATTAAGCAGACACATGAATCGCTGAAATCGGATCTGATTGAAGAGGCCTATGAGGTGATCGACGCGATCGAAAGCGGGAATTCTTCGGAGCTGGAAGAGGAACTGGGCGATCTCCTTTTACAGGTGGTGTTTCATGCCCAGATTTCTGCGGAGGCTGGTGAGTTTGAATTCGATCAGGTTGCCGATGGGATCTCCGATAAACTGATTCGCCGCCACCCGCATGTTTTCGGCGAGGTGAATGTGGCCGATGCGGATGAGGTTCTGCAAAACTGGGATGCGATCAAAAAGACAGAAAAGCAGGGGGAAGGCGAGGCACCGAAATCTATTGTTGCCGGTATTCCAAAACATCTTCCCGCACTGCAAAAAGCCCATCAGGTTCAGAAGCGGGCGGCGCGGGCCGGCTTTGACTGGGATAATATCGATGATGTGTTTGCCAAGCTGCATGAGGAGATCGATGAAGTGAAAGAAGCGATCTCGCGAAATCATGCTGAGGATATCCGTGATGAGATCGGTGATCTGCTGTTTTCGGTGGTGAATGTCAGCCGGTATCTGGGTCATAATCCGGAAGAACTGCTGAACCATAATATTAAAAAGTTCGTGTCCCGTTTCCAATATGTGGAAGATCAGGTCCACGCTTCCGGAAAGGGTTTTTCTGCATTTACACTCGAAGAACTGGACCGGTTCTGGGATCAGGCGAAGTTGAATAATCTTTAGCAAACACCCCTATGTGGTAGTCCCAAATTTAAATTGGGTCTAAATAGTACTAAATTCGATAATAAAGGCTTGCGCGGGTTCCGCCTTCTGCTACGGTGTCTTCCAATTAAGACTAAATAGGTCTACTATTTTGAGGCGGTACGAATGTTGCGGATTACAAAGATTACAGACTACGGGTTTATTTTGTTGGCCCATATGGCAAATCAGGATCAGGAGCTATTGCATAATGCGAAAGATTTGTCGGCCGCAATCGGGATTCCGCTTCCCACCGTTAGTAAGGTGCTTAAGATTTTAACGCAAGGCGGAATTCTTAAATCACACCAAGGCAGTAAAGGTGGTTATACGCTGGGAAAACCGGCAGCAGAGATCACCGCCGCTGAAATTATTGAAGCGGTCGAAGGCCCGGTGGCCATCACAGATTGCTCAAGTGCAGAAGGGTGTGAACGCAATTGTGTCGTCAGCTCAAGTTGGCAACAGGTCAATACAGCTGTAATCGGCGCACTGAGCGGGCTTACGCTCGACGACATGTCCCACGGGTAAAACTAAAATTTATTAAAGCCTCATACACGTGCATGAGGAAATGGTACCAAAAAAGGCTGATATGAAAATTGAAGATGAAAAATCATTCGATGAGCTGACAGATAAGGAATACAAATACGGTTTTGTGACCGATATTGAGTCCGACAGTCTGCCACCGGGATTAAATGAAGATATCGTACGTGCGATTTCAAAACGCAAAAACGAGCCGGAGTGGCTGACTGAGTTCCGGTTGAAGGCGTATCGTCACTGGCTGACGCTGGAAGAGCCGAAGTGGGCCAAGGTTGAATTTCCTCCGGTCGATTATCAGGCCCTCAGCTATTATTCGGCGCCCAAGCAGAAAATCGATGCCCCGAAAAGTTTGGACGACGTCGATCCAGAGCTGCTTGCCACCTATGAAAAACTGGGCATCCCGCTGGGTGAACAGGAAGTTCTGGCTGGTGTCGCCAATGTTGCGGTTGATGCGGTGTTCGATTCTGTTTCGGTGGCAACCACCTTTAAGAAAAATCTGGAAGAGCTGGGGATCATCTTCGGCTCTTTTTCCGAGGCGGTGAAAGATCATCCTGAGCTGGTTAAAAAATATTTGGGCACGGTCGTTCCCTATAAAGATAATTATTATGCCACGCTGAACTCTGCGGTATTTTCGGATGGATCGTTCTGTTACATTCCGAAAGGCGTGAAATGCCCGATGGAACTATCGACCTATTTCCGCATTAACGCGGCAAATACCGGTCAGTTTGAACGGACACTGCTGATTGCTGACGACGATGCAAAAGTCAGCTATCTCGAAGGATGCACCGCACCGCAACGCGACGAGAATCAGTTGCATGCAGCGGTGGTGGAACTGGTGGCTCATGAAAATGCACAGATTAAATATTCCACGGTTCAGAACTGGTATCCCGGCGATAAGGATGGCAAGGGCGGCATTTATAACTTTGTGACCAAGCGCGGACATTGCCGTGGAAATAATTCCAAGATTTCCTGGACGCAGGTAGAAACCGGTTCAGCGATCACCTGGAAATATCCGAGCTGTATTCTGAAGGGCGACAATTCGGTGGGTGAATTTTATTCCGTTGCGGTGACCAATAACCTGCAGCAGGCTGATACCGGAACAAAAATGATTCACATCGGCAAAAACACCAAGAGTACGATCATTTCGAAAGGGATCTCCGCCGGGAAAGCCCAGAACAGCTATCGCGGTATGGTGAAGGTGGTTGAGACGGCGGAGAATGCACGCAACTTTTCACAGTGCGATTCGATGCTGATCGGCGACCAATGCGGAGCCCACACGTTCCCGTATATTGATGTCAGCAACCCGACGGCACAGGTGGAGCATGAAGCAACTACCACCAAGATCGGTGAAGACCAGATTTTTTACTGTAACCAGCGAGGTCTCGATACGGAAGAAGCCGTGACGATGATTGTGAACGGATTCTGTAAGGAAGTATTCCGCGAGCTGCCGATGGAATTTGCGGTCGAAGCTCAGAAACTGCTGGGCATCAGTTTGGAAGGATCAGTTGGTTAGTTTGATACAGAATGATTATGACAGAATAATTTCCGATCAGCGGATACGACAGCAATCATTCTGTCCTAATTATTCTGTAAATATTTTATTGGAGAAAAAAACATGGCACTACTTGAAATAAAAGATCTGCACGCGAGTGTGGCGGATAAGCCGATCCTTAAGGGGATCAACCTGACAATTAAACCCGGCGAGGTTCATGCGATCATGGGGCCGAACGGTTCCGGTAAAAGTACGCTCTCGAATGTGCTGGCAGGGAATGAAGCCTATGTGAAAACAGCGGGGCAGGTTTTGTTCGATGGTCAGGATATCGATGATCTGGCTGCTCATGAACGTGCCTGTGCCGGAATGTTTCTGGCCTTCCAGTATCCGGTTGAAATCGCCGGCATCAGCAATATGTATTTCCTGAAAGCGGCTGTGAATGCAGTACGTAAATATCAGGGTAAGGATCAACTGGATGCCATGGACTTTCTGGATATGGTTGAAGATAAAAAGAAAATCGTAAAGATTCGTGATGATTTGCTGGAGCGCGCCGTCAACTCCGGTTTCTCCGGCGGTGAAAAGAAGCGTAACGAAATTTTCCAGATGGCGATGCTTGAACCGAAACTCGGTATTCTCGATGAAACGGATTCCGGTCTTGATATCGATGCGTTGCGGATCGTAGCCGACGGTGTTAATGCGCTGCGTTCTCCAGACCGCGGTTTCCTGGTCATTACGCACTATCAGCGTCTGCTTGACTACATTGTTCCGGATCACGTTCATGTATTGGTTCACGGACAGATTGTGAAGTCCGGCGGCAAAGAACTTGCGCTCGAACTGGAAGACGAAGGCTATGCCTCCTGGGTCGACGAAAAAGGCGCCTAAGCTGGTTTCGAATCACGAATAAGGAATTTCGAATGCTGAATGAATTAAGAAATAAAGCCGAGACTGCTTTTAAAGCGAACGGCTTCCCGACCACCAAAGAAGAGCTCTGGCGCTTCACGGATGTCTCCCGCGTGGCTTCTGCAGAGTTTTCCAATGATTGGAAAACCTCCGATCTGGAGTTCCAGCCATTGGATAAAATTACGGTGGTTTTTGAGAATGGAAAACTGTCCCGCGAAAAATCAAATTTCGACGATCTGCCGAAGGGCGTTTGTATTGGTTCGATTCTGGATCTCGTAGATCCAAGGATTGGAACGTTGGCGGATGCTCAGAGTGCCTTCGTGTCCTCCAATACAGCTTATTTCAGCGATGGTGCTTTTATTGAAGTGACCGATGGAACCAAGTTTGAAACGCCCATTCATCTCGTCTTTCTGGCCGATGTTGACGGGGCTGCATTTCATCTCCGCAATTTTATTTCGGCCGGCGTTGATTCTGAAGTCACCGTGATTGAAGAATACATCGGTCAGAGCGGGGCAACCTACTGGACGAATGTGGTGACGGAAGCGTTTGTTGCCGATCAGGGTTTTGTGGATCATTATAAGGTGCAGCGTGAGAGTGCAACTTCTTTCCACTTCCAGACCCTGGAAGCGCATTTGGGCACGGGATCCGTTTTCAGCAACCATGCTGTCACGTTTGGTTCAGCACTGGGCCGGAATGATATTCGCGGCAAGCTGACCGGTGAAGAAGGCGAGGCGATCTGCAACGGACTTTATCTGCTGAAAGACAAACAGCATTTTGATACGCACATGTTTATGGATCATGCGGTACCGAAGTGCAACAGCCACGAGCTTTACAAGGGCATATTGGATGACAAATCGCGCGCGGTTTTCTGCGGTCGAATTCTGGTTCAGGAAGATGCTCAGGAAACGGATGCCATTCAGTCGAACGGAAATCTGTTATTGAGTCGTGGCGCAAAAGTAAACACGCTGCCGCAGCTTGAAATTTATGCCGACGATGTGAAATGCACGCACGGTGCAACCATTGGTGAGCTGGATGAAGTTGGTCTTTACTATCTGCAGACGCGAGGCATTGATCCGGTGAAGGGACGCGCGATGCTGACCTTCGCTTTTGCCAATGAAGTGCTTGACGAGGTGAAGTGCAAGGTCGCAAAAGCGTATATTGAAGGGCTGGTTCATGAATGGTTGGAACAGGTTGAAAAATGACCAATTCGGCTCAGTATAACATCAAGGCAATCCGTAACGATTTTCCAATCCTTGGAAGAGAGATCTTCGGGAAACCGCTGGTCTATTTGGATAATGCCGCTTCGACGCAGCATCCGACTCCGGTGATCAATGCGGTTAAAGATCTGTATGAACAGAACTATTCAAACGTGCATCGCGGCGTACATACGCTCAGTCAGGAGTCGTCGAACCTCTATGACGATGCGCGGGTGAAAGTGCGCGGCTTCATTCATGCCGCGTGTGTTCATGAAGTCATTTTTACGAGCGGAGCAACCGAATCGATTAACCTGGTGGCGCAGTCCTATGCCCGGCCAATCCTGAAAGAGGGCGATGAGATACTGATCACCCACATGGAGCATCATTCCAACATTGTGCCCTGGCAGATTGTATGTGAGCAGACCGGCGCCACGTTGAAAGTGGTCCCGATTTCCGATAGGGGCGAGCTGGAAATGGATCAGTTCCATGCCATGCTTTCCGAGAAAACCAAACTGGTTTCGGTCGTCCATGTTTCCAATGCGCTGGGTACCGTAAATCCGGTGAAGGAAATTATCGATGCGGCGCATGCCATAGATGTTCCCGTACTCGTTGATGGAGCTCAGGCCATTCCGCATATTCCGGTTGATGTTCAGGCATTGGATGCCGACTTCTATGTGTTTTCGGGGCATAAGATTTACGGCCCCACCGGCATCGGTGTTTTATACGGAAAAGAAAAACTGTTGAATGCCATGCCGCCTTATCAGGGCGGCGGCGATATGATCCTTTCCGTCAGTTTTGAAGGCACCACCTACAATCAGCTGCCGTACAAGTTTGAAGCCGGAACACCGAATATTGCCGGTGTCGTCGGTTTGGGGGCAGCCATTGATTACGTCAATAAAATCGGGCTCGCCACCATTGCTGCGCACGAAAACGGGCTGCTGGCTTATGCCACATCTAAACTTCGGTCGATTGACGGGCTGCGGATTATCGGCGAAGCCGATCAGAAAGCGGGCCTGATTTCCTTTGTGCTGGATGCGGTTCACCCACACGATATCGGTACCATAATCGATGGTGAAGGGGTGGCCGTTCGAGCGGGGCATCATTGCGCGCAACCGGTGATGGAACGTTATAAGGTTCCGGCAACAGCGCGCGCATCGTTTGCCATGTATAATACGTATCAGGAAATTGATGTGCTGGCTGAAGCCATTAAGAAAACAATCGACATGTTTAAATAGGACTTCCAAGGATTGGAAGAGTAACAGGGGAAAATAGATGGAAAACCTGAGAGAGCTATATCAGGAGGTCATTCTTGACCATAATAAGAATCCACGCAATTTTCGGAAGATAGAAAATCCAGATGGTTTTGCGCACGGAACGAACCCGCTGTGCGGGGATCAGATTGATGTTTATCTGATGATTAAGGACGGTATTATTGAAGATGTCTCTTTCGAAGGAGCAGGCTGTGCGATCTGCACCTCATCGGCCTCGATGATGACCTTGGCTTTGAAAGGCAAAACTGAAGCCGACGCTGAAGCGCTGTTTAACAGTTTTCATCACGCGCTCACGGAAGAGGGCGAATATCCCGAAGACGTGCCGCTCGGAAAATTGAAAGTGCTGACCGGCGTGAAGGATTATCCCGTTCGGGTGAAATGTGCAACGCTCGCCTGGCATACGTTTGATGCGGCGCTGAAGAGGCTGCAGGGCGAAGTAACAACTGAGTGACGATTGAAACGTGAGACGTGACTGCTTATGTCGTCAGCAAACTATGCACGCCTCACTAATCACGGATCAACTTTATGTTTGGAATGAAGAAGAAAAAAGAACGCTTTAAGCTCGAAGAGCACAACCCGGAACTGCACAAGCAGGTCATTCGCTCGTTGCGTATGGTTTTTGATCCGGAGATCCCGGTGAATGTTTACGATCTGGGTTTGATCTATAATCTGGATATTGACGAAGATAACAAGGTATATGTGCGGATCACGCTGACTGCGCCGAACTGCCCGGAAGCAGAACGTATTCCGGGGAATATTCAGAATGCGGTTGAGTCTACAGAAGGAGTCTCCAGTGCTGATATTGAACTGGTGTTCGATCCGCCCTGGACGCGGGACAATATGTCGACCGCGGCCTTGCTGGCGCTGGGACTCATTTGAGGCAGAATAATTTATAGGCAGAATGATTTCCTGCTCGCGGAATAATTAATAATTCTGCCTCCAAATCATTCTGCCCGACTTACCATATGAGAGGAATACATGATTACTGAAGAACAGGTGCTCGCTGAACTGAGCAAAATTATCGATCCTGACTTTAACCGCGACATTGTTTCGCTCGGTTTTGTTCAGAACATGAAAATCGAAGGCGGCACCGTTTCATTCATTATTGAGCTGACGACTCCGGCCTGCCCGCTGAGTCCGGTTTTCCAGAAGCAGGCCATTGATCTGGTGGGCGATCTTCCGGGAGTTGAACAGGTGCTGCCGACGATGACGGCCCGGAAACGCGGCGACCGTAAAATGTCGGCCGAAGAGAGCGGACTGAAAGATGTGAAATATATTCTGGCGGTCAGCTCCTGCAAAGGTGGTGTCGGTAAATCAACCGTGGCTGCGTTGCTGGCGAAAACATTGGGCGCGCGCGGTGCAAAAGTCGGCCTGCTGGATGCGGATATTTACGGACCTTCGGTGCCGACCCTTTTTAATATGCACGAAGCCGGGGTTCGTGCAACGGCCGATCAGAAACAGTATGTGCCCAATGAAGCTGACGGGATCAAATTGATGTCGTTCGGTTTTCTGATGGGCGATGGCCCGGCCGTTATCCGCGGGCCGATGGTTTCCCAGTATATCCAGCAGCTGCTACATAATGTGGCGTGGGGGGAACTCGACTATCTGGTGATTGATATGCCGCCGGGCACCGGCGATATTCAGCTGACTATTTCGCAGTCGGTCCAGATTGATGCATCCGTGATTGTGACAACACCGCATCAGCTTTCGCTGACGGACGTCCGCAAAGGCATCATGATGTTCGATAAGGTGAATGTGCCGGTTCTGGGCGTTGTGGAAAACATGGCTTACTTCATCTGTGATGGATGCGAAAAGAAGCACTACATATTCGGGGAGTCCGGCGGTAAAGAGCTGGAAGAACGTTTTGGTCTCGAAACCCTGGCTGAACTTCCAATCACTGGAAACCTGAGCGGTTCGCTGGATGCATTGGCGGAAAGTGGACTTGCAAACGAAACCACGGATATCATCATCCGCACGCTGGGCAAGAAACTGGCGGACAAAGTGGATCGTCCTGAAGTCAGTCACGACGCCAAAACAATTACACTGAGCTGGCCCGATGGCGAAACCGTTACCGTTTCCAATGCTGCGTTGCGCCGTGCGTGTAACTGCGCCCTTTGTGTCGACGAAATGACGCGCAAACCGTTATTGGATCCTAAATCCATTCCGTTGGATATCCATGCGCAGAAAATCGAACTCATCGGAAACTACGCGGTGATGGTCGACTGGTCCGATGGTCACAACACCGGTTTCTTTCCGTATTCGGTCTTCCGGGATCTGGAAAAACAGGCAAATGAAACGGCTAGTGGTTGCGGTTCCGGTTCGTGTGGCTGTAAATAAACGGATCGCTATTAATCAGCCATTGGAAGTTTGCAGCCGGTATTGATGGGGATGAATCCCGTGCTTTTTCAGCTCGGGAATCAGGGCTTTGCGAATGTCGTGTCCCAGCATCCAGCCTTCTGCGGGCGAGGTGGCCCAGGCCGTTATCATGCACTTAACGGCCTGTTGGGCCGTTTCGACCACCCAGAACCGTGGCTCTTCCGTATTGTAAAAGAATTCACTTTCTTTCGGGGTTTCAATCGCAATGCTTTCCACGGTTGCAAGGTCCGCTGCATAGTCAATCCAGAATTCAACGATGACCCAGCGGTCGTTATCGTGCAGCGAATAGTTTACAAATTCCTTGGTCATCATGGAGCTGTTTGGAACAACATATCGTAATGAATCCCAGCGCTTAATAATGCAGTGCGTCAGGGTGACATCTTCAATGACGCCGTACGCATCATCCACGAGCGCCGTATCGCCGATGCGGGCCAGCTTGCTGTAACACAGTACCATTCCGCAGATCATATTTTCGATAAACGGTTTGGCGGCGATGCCGATTATAACCGAGGCCACCCCCATGATAACCGGGAAAAGGGTGGGGGACATATGGCGAATAAACGGAAACAGGGCAACGGTCGTTCCGACCGTGAAAATGGTGAGTAAGAGCGTCCAGCGTGTAATGCTGAAGCGCGACTCCAACCGGCTGATCTGCTGCTTTTTCAGATTTTTCCGAGAATTATACTGCTGCGGTACAGGCTCAGGAATGCCGGTTTCGCGCAGGCGCTCTGTACGCTTTTCCTGCAGTTGTCTCAGCTTGCGAGCCGCAAACAAGCAGAGCAGCAAGGTCAGGAATAATATGATGAGGAGATAGATAATTTTCTGCGACATAGGCTGAGGTCTCTACGCCCGTTCATTTTCAGGGGGCGTTTCCGGAATTTTATCGGTTGGAATTAAGTTGCTGGAAGCTTCCAGATGCCCGGCCCCCATGAGTTCAACAATGCGCTCCAGCGAAAGTGCAATGGCGGCCTGCTCAAGTTCGGGAAGTGCTTGCAGGGCATTGGAAAGCTGGTCCTGTAAAAGGGCCGGAGCTTCGTTGGCCTGAATGATGCCGCTTTCGGTGAGTTTCAGAAAAACCTTCCGCCGGTCTTTTGCATCGCGCTCACGCTGAATCCAGCCCTTGGCTTCCAGGCGGTCGATAATCCCGTTGACAGTACTCATGCCGAGATCCACATCCTTGGCCATCTCCGACTGGGTCATCACTCCATGCTTTTGCAGGCTGTAGAGACAGATCATCTGTGGTGCCGTTATTTTGTAATCCTGATTCAGTTTTTTGGAATGGATGTCAACCGCGCGAATGATGCGCCGAAGCGATTTAAGCACCCCAATTCCATATTTTTCAAAAAAGTCGGATGCTTTCTGTTTGTTCAGGTTCTGTGAATTTGTCATGAAACGATTTCCTACTTGTTAGAATAATACTAGGTAAAAAGATTCTAGGTGAAAGCATCTTGTCAGTGCAAGGAGTATCCCCTAGGTTCAATGTTCTTTAGAGGACTAAACCCTACATCGCCACTAAATGAAATAATACATTCATTAGCCCTAAAAGCAGAAGAATGGTTTTCCAAGTGCACGAAAACCCGGTTTCGCAATCGTCGGAATGTCTCTTTTGGAAGCCACAACCCCAGGAAAAAATGAGTATCGCGCAAAAGATTGAATTTGAAACCCCGCAATCTACGGATGGCTTTGAGGTGCATCGATTGGTGCAGGCATGCCCGCCGCTGGATGAAAACTCGATGTACTGCAACCTACTCCAATGTACACATTTTTACGAAACGAGTATCGCTGCCAGGTTGGAGGGCGAGCTCGTTGGATTTGTCAGCGGTTATGTTAAACCTGCGGCATCGGATACTCTTTTCATCTGGCAGGTTGCAGTGGCGGAATCCGCCCGGGGGCAGGGGCTTGCGCGGCGCATGATTCTTGCCCTGTTGGACCGTCCGGCCTGTCGTGGAATTAACCAGCTTGAAACCACCATCACCCCTTCAAATACCGCGTCGAGAAATCTGTTTGCCCGGTTGGCGGATACCTTGGAGGCACCGGTCCGCCTTACTGATGGTTTTGATAAGGAGAAGCATTTTAAGAGTAAACATGAATCCGAGCAATTGTGGCGTATCGGCCCAATCCCTAAAAATAAAATGAGGTAAATACTATGAAAATTTTTGATGAAATTGAATCTGAAGTACAAAGTTATGCCCGCAACTTCCCGCGGGTGTTCGATAAAGCGCAGGGCGAATTTGTTTATGACAAAGATGGCAATCAATATCTGGATTTTCTCGCCGGAGCCGGTTCGCTGAACTACGGCCATAATAATCCGAAACTGAAAGAAAAACTGCTGGAATATGTGGCACGCGACGGCATTTCTCACAGTCTGGATTTACATACCGAAGCCAAGCGGGAGTTTCTGGAAACCTTTCAGGAAAAAATTCTCCAGCCGCGCGAACTCGATTATATGGTTATGTTTACCGGTCCAACAGGAACCAACTCGGTGGAGGCGGCATTAAAGGCGGCCCGAAACTATACGGGAAGAACCAACATCGTTTCCTTCACGAATGGATTTCATGGAGTCAGTATGGGCTCACTGGCGTGTACCGGAAACTCGCACCATCGCGGTGCGGCGGGTGTCACGCTGAGCGGCAGCAGTCGCATGCCCTACGACGGCTATATGGGCGATGATCTGAATACGATCGAATACATGGATAAAATGCTGTCCGATTCCAGCAGTGGAATCGATAAACCGGCGGCTGCAATTGTGGAGTGCATTCAGGGCGAAGGGGGCATTAACGCCTGTTCGACAGCTTGGTTGCGTGCGCTGGAAAAGGTGTGCCGAAAACATGACATGCTGTTGATTGTGGATGATATTCAGGCGGGGAACGGCCGCTCCGGAAACTTTTTCAGTTTCGAGGAGGCCGGTATTAAACCGGATATTGTCACTCT
Source organism: Pontiellaceae bacterium B1224 (assembly GCA_029432815.1). GTDB lineage: Bacteria > Verrucomicrobiota > Kiritimatiellia > Kiritimatiellales > Pontiellaceae > Pontiella. The sequence goes on from JAROBA010000010.1 coordinate 24,101, forward strand.
GTCTAAATCGCTCAGTGGCTATGGACTTCCCTTCGCGCTTGTTTTGATCAAACCGAAATATGATCAGTGGAAACCCGGAGAGCATAACGGCACGTTTCGTGGAAACAACATGGCATTTGTAACCGCCAAAGCAGCGATTGATACCTACTGGAGTGATGATGCGTTCGAAAAAGAGGTGCAGCGCAAAGGTCTATACATTGAAAAGCGCCTGAAATCGATTGTTGAACAATACGGGGAAGGCAACTTCACGACCCGTGGTCGCGGCATGTTCCAGGGGATCAACTGCGTGAACGGCGAACTGGCCGGTCAGATTACTCATGCGGCTTATCGTCAGGGGGTGATTATTGAGACCAGCGGCGCTGAAGATCAAGTGATCAAGTTGTTGTGTCCGCTGATTATTTCCGAAGAGAACCTGAAAAAAGGGATCGATATTCTGGAAGGTGCAGTACGACTGGTTTGCCGCCGCATTGATGAATTCCCAGAAGAAACGGATTACTTCGATGATGTTGTTGTGGAAAATGAGGAGGTTTCCAAGTGATTGTACGTCAACTGCAGGAAGCTGAAAAAACGGGGCGGCGCATTGTTTCTCCGGATGGAAACTGGGAGAGCACGCGCCTGCTCCTTAAAGATGATGAGATGGGTTTTTCATTCCACATCACCACCATTTATAAAGGGGCGGATTTTCGGCTCCACTATAAAAACCATCTGGAATCGGTCTATTGCATTTCCGGCAGGGGCGAAGTGGAAACGCTTGGCGATGGTAAAAAATATCCCATCATTCCGGGTACGCTCTATAACCTCGACCAGCACGATGAACATATGCTGCGAGCCTTCGATGAAATGAAAATGGCCTGCGTATTCAATCCGCCATTGCATGGTAAAGAGGTGCATAACCCGGATGGATCGTATGATCTCGAAGCCGAAGCGGTGAAAGATCTATAAGCATGATGGTTTTCGGATTTCTCCTGTTTCTTGGCTTTTTTACGCTGATCGGTTTAAGTTCCGTCCTGAAAAGCCGTGGAACAAAAAAGGACTACTATCTGGCCAGTAGCTCCATTCCGCCTTCGCTGGTGGGTCTTTCCGCCGTTGCGACAAACAACAGCGGTTATATGTTCATCGGAGTAATCGGCTACACCTACGCAACCGGGCTGGCTTCGATCTGGTTAATGATCGGCTGGATTGTCGGCGACTTTCTGGCTGCAACGATGGTGCATTCCAGACTTAGGAAACGCACTGAGCTGACTGGCGAAGGCAGCTATGCAGGTGTGTTGAGCAGCTGGCATGGCGGATCAAGCCCCGTTCTGCAACGCCTGATTGCGCTCATCGTCGGGTTAACTGTGGCCATGGTCTGGCTGGTTTGGCGGTCCTGTTTTTCGCTCGAATTCCAAGCATTGGAAAAGCCGCCCGTTGCGATCACTCTGCATAGGATTCACACGTTCGAACCGTACCGCGCGATCTTTTGTCACATGGTCGTATCCGTAAAAAATTCTTTGCTGTATGTGCTGTTGATAATCGGCACATATGCTGTGTTGTAATAAATCTATATCCTGAGTTTACATTTTGTAAAAAGCGGCGTAATCAGCATCCCAACAAAAAAGGATTTGCCGTATGAATGAAGAAAATCAGGATATCATTGAGCTCCGCCATCTTTGTATTGAAGATTATGTCAGTTTGCGTTCTTCCATGGATAAGGCCTATGAACAGGCGGGGTTGGGGTCGTGGAAAGAAGAGGATATTCAGAAGCTGCTCGATCTCTTTCCCGAAGGTCAGCTTTGCATTACCCTCAATGGGAAAGTGGTGGCCAGTGCGTTGGCTCTGATCATTAATTACAGTGATTTCGGCGACAATCATACCTACGAACAGATTCATGGGAATCATACCTTCAGCACACACGACCCGCAGGGCGATGTGCTGTACGGAATTGATGTGTTCGTTCATCCCGAATACCGCGGCATGCGGCTGGGGCGTCGGCTCTATGAAGGACGCAAGGAACTGTGTGAAAACCTGAATCTGCGGGCGATCATGGCCGGCGGCCGGATTCCGAATTATAAAAACCACGCGGCCTCCATGAGTCCCCGAGTCTATATCGAAAAGGTTCAGGGCAAGGAGATACACGACCCGACCCTGTCGTTTCAACTGTCCAACGGGTTTCACGTCCGCAAGGTGCTGAAGAATTATCTCGAGGGCGATGTGGAAAGCCGTGAATTTGCCACCCTGCTCGAGTGGAATAATATTTATTATCAGGCCGATCCGAAAGTTCTCAACATGGAGCGCACCGAGGTTCGGGTGGGGCTGGTTCAGTGGCAAATGCGCCCGTTCCCCAGTGTGGATAAGCTGATGGAGCAGGCGGAATACTTTGTGGATGCGGTTTCCGACTATAAAGCGGACTTTGTTCTGTTTCCCGAATTTTTCAATGCGCCGCTGATGTCGGCGCACAATCACCTTCCCGAGGCGAAGGCGATCCGCGAGCTGGCCCGGTTCACCGAACCGGTACGCGATCGTTTTATTGAGCTGGCGGTTTCGTACAACGTGAATATTATAACCGGAAGCATGCCGCAGGTGGCGGAAAACGGGCGCCTGCTCAATGTTTCGTTCCTCTGCCGACGCGATGGTACCTTCGATTTCTTTCATAAGATTCATCCCACGCCTTCCGAAGTGGAAGCCTGGGGCATGTCGGGCGGCGACACGATTCAAGCGTTCGATACTGATTGTGGAAAGGTTGGCATCCTCGTCTGCTACGATGTGGAGTTTCCTGAGGCGTGTCGAATTCTGGCCGATCAGGGCATAAATATTCTATTCGTTCCCTTCCTGACCGATACACAAAACGGTTACATGCGGGTGCGTCATTGCGCCCAGGCCCGGGCCATCGAGAATGAATGCTATGTCGTCATCGCCGGTGCCGTCGGAAACCTGCCGAACGTAAACAACATGGACATCCAGTATGCCCAGTCGGCCATTTTCACCCCGTCCGACTTTTCGTTTCCGACCAATACCGTGAAAACCGAAGCAACGCCGAATACGGAAATGGTGCTCATTGCCGATGTGAATCTGGATCTGCTCAAGGAACTGCATTCGCGCGGGAGTGTCCGCAACCTGAAGGACCGCCGCAAGGACCTCTATCAAATCGTCCGCCCCGGCGTCTGATTTGTGGAATCGGCGCTTCCAACCATTGGAACTTTTCTTTACCGTTCGTCAATGGATTTGATATCAAAACTTGAGAAGCGTTTCGGTTCGTGGGCCATTCCTCATCTGGCCCTCTACATTATTGGAATTCAGGCAATCGGTGTGGTGTTGCTGCTAACGAATACAGCGGATAGAAACGGACTGATTCTATATGGGAGCGGTGTGCTGCATGAGGGGGAGTGGTGGAGGTTACTCTCTTTTTTAATGTACCCTGCCACTACAAGTCCGATCTTCTTATTTTTCGTTTTCTACATTTTTTATATGATCGGAAACGCATTGGAGCGCCAATGGGGAACGTTCAGGTTTAACCTATTCATTTTGACAGGTTATTTTTTGACGGTTGCAATGGCTTTTATCAATCCGGGGGTTGTGATTACCAATACCTATTTCTTAGGAAGTGTATTTCTCGCCTTCGCCACGCTGTTTCCCAATATCGAATTCAGGCTGTTTTTTGTCTTACCTGTTAAGGTCAAATGGCTGGGCTGGCTTACTGCCGCTATGTATCTTTTAGCCCTTTTTTCCTCGTCAAAAGGGTCTGTTGTTCTCATCGGCAATAAACTTTGTATTTTGGCTGCGTTTACCACGTATCTCCTGTTCTTTGGCAAAGGGTTCCTGAGGAGCTTAAAAGCGGGGCAGCGCCGTAAAGCGTTTGTTGCGGAGCAGGTGGCGGCAAGCGAACAACCCCGCCATGTCTGCAAGGTTTGCGGCATTACTGATAAGAGCGATGATCAGATGGACTTCCGCTACTGCTCAACCTGCGGTGATTGTTTTTGCGAGAAGCACATAAGTGATCATAAGCATTGATCATGAAAAAGGGAGGTTCCAGCAATCAGGCTTCATGCACCGGAGAGCGCTCCGGGGGCCAGCTGAATCTCTCTATTTCCGGGCATCTGGATGCTGACACACTCACCGGACTTTGGTCTGAAGTTCACGGGATCCTCGAGCAACGAGGAATCGATTCCATTTGTGTTGAGGGTTCGGAAATCAGTTATTGCGATGGAGCCGGTGCCGCGTTGCTGGTTTATATTCGGCAGGTGGCACTGCGCCTGAATGCTGCTGTTGAATTCCAGGGTTTGGAAGATGATGTTTCTGAAATGCTCGATCTATATCCTCCCGAAAAGCTCGCGGAGGCTCAGCAGCAATCTCCTAAGGGCGGGCTCAGCGATTTAGTCGTAGAAATGGGGAAAGCAACCTGGGATGCTTTGGCGGGCCTTAAGGAACATATTGCATTTATGGGCGAGCTGGTGGTGGGTCTGGTGAGGGCCGTTATTCATCCTGCGGGCTTACGGGCGAAAGATTTTTTTCTCATTGTCGAAGCATGCGGGCCGCGGGCGCTTCCAATCATTGGAATGCTCGGTTTTCTGGTGGGTTTGATTCTGGCCTTTCAAGGGGCCGTACTGATGGCCCAGTTCGGAGCAGAAATCTATATTGCTGATTTTGTCGGAAAATCTGTGGTGCGGGAACTGGGGCCGCTCATTACAGCCATTATCGTGGCGGGGCGCACAGGATCCGCCTTTGCTGCAGAAATCGGCACGATGAAGGTGAACGAGGAAATCGATGCGCTGTCTACGATGGGGCTGGATCCGGTTCGTTTTCTGGTGATCCCGCGGGTGGCGGCGGCCACGTTGATGACGCCTTTGCTGGCAGTGATCACCAATCTTTTCGGGATCGCCGGCGGAGCGGTGGTGATGACCGGGATCGGCTTCCCGTTAATCACTTATGTGAATCGTGTTTTGGCGATTGTGACGTCCACTGATTTTATGGGTGGCTTATTTAAGGCATTGATCTTTGGATTGCTGATTGCATCATCGGGTTGTCTTTGCGGACTGCGCACCGGTGAGGGAGCAAGTGCGGTGGGAAATTCAGCCACGCGGGCTGTTGTGAGTTCTATTATCATGATCGTGATCGCAGACGGTATTTTTGCTGTGCTGTTCTTTAAGCTTGGGATTTAGATGAAGGACGAAACTATAATAACCGTGGATAATATGACGGCCCGATACGGCGAACGGCTCGTGCTGGATGCCCTGTCGTTTACGGTGAATCGTGGGGAAATATTCGTAATTCTCGGTGGTTCCGGTTGCGGCAAATCCACCTTGCTCAAGCATATGATCGGATTGTACGAGCCGGCTTCCGGGGATATTCGAATTGGTGATATCAGTGTGGTTTCCGCAGATGGTGCGGAGCGGGATGCATTGATACGGCGGTTCGGCGTGATGTATCAAAGCGGAGCACTGTTCGGATCGATGACCCTGCTGGAAAATATCTGCCTGCCGCTGGAAGAATTTACAGACCTTGGAAAAGAGGCCCGCGAGTTGATCGCCCACATGAAACTGAGTTTGGTCGGGTTGGCTGAGTTTGCGAATCTGATGCCCTCTGAAATCAGTGGAGGAATGAAGAAACGAGCGGCGATTGCGCGGGCCATGGCGCTGGATCCGGAAATACTGTTTCTCGATGAACCCTCGGCGGGTCTGGATCCAATCACGGCTGATGAATTGGATGAGTTGATTGTGCAATTGTCGCGCACGCTCAAAATTACGTTTGTCATTGTGACGCATGAGCTTCCAAGTATATATAAAATTGCCGACCGGGTCATTATGTTGGATGCCCGCACCAAGAAGATTGTTGCCGAAGGAAATCCTGCTGACCTTAGAGGAAACCATGAGGATGAGTGGGTGAGAAATTTCTTTAATCGAAAAAGCCAGTCAACCGGTAGAACGGGAGAAGACGATGAGCAGTAAACCCCATTATTTTGCAATCGGCATATTTGTGATTGCCGCCACTGCACTCGGACTGATTGGTGTGATTTCCATCAGTTCCGATGCCATGCGCTCGCCTAAATATTTCATGGAAACGTATGTGGATGAATCGGTGCAGGGAATTGATGTTGGAACTCCATTTAAGTTTCGGGGTGTGAAGGTTGGGAATGTCAGCGAAATCGCGATGGTCTCAACCGTTTATGATACAACGAAAACGTATGTCATGATTCGGGTTGCACTGGATGATCAGGATTTGCTGAAAGATCAGGAAGTCTGGAAACGCCAGTGTCAGGAAATGGTGGCTAATGGATTGCGATTAAAACTGGTCCCTCAGGGCATCACCGGCCTGTCATTTCTGGAAGCGGATTTTTTTCCTGACACCGATCTGGCACCTCTTCCTATTGATTGGAATCCGAAATATACCTACATCCCATCGACTCCGGCGATGCTTACCCTGCTGAGCCGCTCCATTGAACGGCTGGCGGCAGAAATCAACCTGATCAATATTCACACCATCGGTGCGGATGTGGAATCCATTACGAGCAATCTTAATCTTACGGTCAGTCATATTGAATACATCACGCGAAATGCGGCGGAAGTATCGGATGAAGTGATCGCCAATGTGCGCAATGCTTCCGGCAATCTTCCGGGCATAACCTCGAACCTCAGCTCATCCATTACTCTGATTCAGGATGTGGTTGAGGGTTCAGATGAAGATCTGGACGAGATTATGCAGAACCTTCGCTACATTACCGACGATACGAAGGAACTGATTCGTATGATTAAGCGCTATCCAGGCATCCTGCTCACCGAGCCGCCGAAAAAAACTTTAAGCAAGTGAGGAGCAGAGTATGAAAAAGAAGAATCAACTCATTCTAACCTTCGTGGGAGTTCTTGCGTTAGTGACCTCCGGATGTGTGAATCTATGGCAGGATAATCTGGATATAAAGACGTATGTGATTAATGCATCCAGAGATCAACCAGCGGCCGAAAAACCGCTGGCAGATAAACTGTGGATCGATACCGTGGTGGTTCTTCCTCCCGGAAATTCCCGGAATCTTATTTTGAAGAAAAGTGATGTGGAATATGAGACGAGCTATTATACGGAGCTTCTCATGTCGCCATCAGAAAATTTCCGAAACATATTCTATACCTGGTTTTCGGGTAGCGGGCTCTTCAGCGATGTCACTCTCGCAGATCGAAGCGAAATGACGCATCGGCTTGCGGTGTCGGTGATTAATTTTTATGGCGATACGGTTGAAAAGAAAGCGGTACTTAAAATCAAAGTAACGTTGTTTGATGAAAACACCCGGGGAATCCGGGTGCTGAGTTCGAAGGATTATCTGCAGGAAATTGATGTTGCTGACACATCGGCAGATGCTCTCATCAGAGCCTATGACAGGGCGATTAAAAAGATCCTGTCAGACTGCGAGATAGAGCTGATTTCGGCATTGAAAAAATCAGCAGCGGTAAAATGATCATAGCGGACATTTCGTATTTCATGAGGCTGTTTCCGGTGGACGGTGCAACGACCTGGAAAGCCTATATCCGGAAAATAACGATTGTGGACAAACTTCCGTAATCGGTGAACACGTCATCTGGTGATGAGCCGGAAAATGTGAGCCGTTTCCGGCAGTACCTTTCTTTAAAATACGTTGATCCCTTGCTTGGCTCACGGTAGATTCAACCTCAAATCATTGATTCGGAGGAAATATGTCAGTAAATCAGGCTGTAATTTTTACGAAACCCATTCACCACCTTCAGCTCGATCTAACCCCGGAGCGACTCGATGAACTGGCGCGAGACTTTTTCAGTTCCAAAGGTTTTTCGTTTGTGTTCACCAAACAGGTAACCGGATCTGAACTTGCAGCACGGGATGTGATCAAACAACATTATCTCATGTACAGCAAGGCGGCCTGTGCGGATCAGATCGAAGTTTCCGAGGAAGGAAAAAAACGATTTGAGACTGCTTTCGGGAAAAGGTGGGTTAGAGAATTCAAGGCCGGGAAAATTAAATCTACAGCTGAACTGCTTCAGGAAAAAAAGCTCAGTGTTCATCAGCTTTTTAATCGATGGAACGGTCTCTTTGGGGCCGGTAAAACTGCAAAGCTTCAGGATGGACTCATTATGGGCCATCTGGTCGATCTGGATGCGTATTGTGTCAACGCCTTTTATCCCTCGATGGAAGCCAATTTTTATCATTCCGACACGCGCATATATTACTATGTAGTCGAGTTTGATTCAGCAAAGGTCTCCTGGAAAGAATTTAGAAAATCAATCCTCGGTTCGACCAATGCAATGAATGCGGTTCCGGAAAGCTTCCGTGGGCAGCTCTATGCGGAATATCCCGTTCCTTTCCCGGGACGGGATAATTTTGTGCACGGCAGCGCCGGGCCATTTGAAGGTTTTGTCGAACGGATAATTCATGAACCGGACTTTGAGATGACCTCTAATCCCGTTGGAGCATTCCTCTCAGATAAAGGAGTTTCGCTCGATTCGTTCAGCGAATGGAAGTCCCGGCAAAGCATTACGCAGTTGGGGGATCTGTTTGATGAAACGGAAGAGAAGAACACCGATGAAGTGCTTCCGATTCTGAAACGCGTTGACTGGGAGTAATCTTTAAAGCTGATCTCTATACAGAACAAACCGGGATCATATCTTCCAGACATTGGAAACTTTTCATCGGGCTTAAAATGCTTCTCCGACACTCATATAGAAGCCGCTTTCATCCCCGGTACCCCAGGCATAGTCGAGACGGAAATTCATCTTGTTTTCAACGTTCAGCATATACCGTAAACCAAGGCCGCCGCTGGGGTAGAACGTGTCGGATGTCGTGTTTTTAAAACTCCCATCATACAGCTCAGAGGCTCCGGCAAAAACCACGCCGCCGATCTTTTCCGTAAACCGCACGCGATACTCCGCCTGCAGTGCAATCAGGTTTTCGGCCACATATTTGCCCGCTGTATAACCGCGTAAATCGCCAAATCTTCCAAGGGTTGAAAGGCCGGAATAGGGCGTTTCAGAAGGTGTAAAACGTCCATATGCACGAAGCGCCAAGACCTGTTTTTCTACAAAAGACATATACTGATTGTAAAAGCCTTCCGTGATGTAATAGCTCGTGGTGGAACCCCAGCTTTCGGGCACGTCCGTCCAGCTTAGCTCAGACTGATGGCCGGCGGATGGATAGCGCTGATCATTGCGGGAATCATGCGACACCACACCGCCAAGCTGGCCTGAGGTATTGTCTTCCACATCAGCCAGCGCAAAATAGGTTAAAGCGGCCGCATTCGGATCTGAATATCGAATGTCCATAAACTGTCCTTTCATACCCAGAAACCAGTCGCCGTATACGCGGCGGTCCACCTGAAAGATGAGGATATTAGCCGTTGTGGTAAATTTAACGTTTCCCAGACCGGTCAAATCAAAATCATTATTGATGCGCGGGTTCGCTGTGCCGGCAGTCACGCGCCAGGTATCCTGCTTCCAGTATGTTTTTGCGAAAAGGCCGAGAAAATAACTGTCGGTGTCGGAATAGAGACCCAGTGCCGAGACCGACGAAGCCGGATTGTTTGTGGAACCCTTTTCGGTGTTGAAGAAATACATGCCCATCACTCCGCCACCGGAACCGAAAGAAGGATTGGAAACAATCATCGGAGCCGCAAGCCACGGGCGTTCTTTTTTTGTTTTAACAGAATCGGTGTCATTCGTTTCCGAATATGAAAAAGACGCGAATGTAAGCAGGAAAAAAATGATAGGGGTACGTTTCATAAAAAAAAAGCTATCAGCTATTTCTTCCCTTAAAAAGTGACGACTCACGTTATTTTTCCGATTCCCTCATATCCGGAGAATTTTCCAATGATTGGAACTATAGGAGGATTCTTGACATTAACAGGACTTTCAAATAGATAAAACAGCTCTGTTTTTGAGACGACATCTAAACGAACCTGGAAAAACACTATGAGCGAAAAAGCTAAAATTATCTACACCATCACCGACGAAGCACCTGCGTTGGCCACCCGTTCTCTACTGCCAATCATTGAAGCCTACACATCCGCAGCGGGCGTTGCAGTTGAAACACGCGATATTTCACTCGCAGGCCGAATTCTGGCGCTCTTTCCCGATGTGCTGACGGAAGATCAGAAAGTCGGCGACGCCCTGACTGAACTCGGTAATCTGGCGAACACCCCCGAAGCGAACATTATCAAGCTGCCGAATATCTCCGCATCCCTTCCGCAGTTGAAAGCGGCAATTGCCGAATTGCAGGCGAAAGGCTATGCCTTGCCCGAATACGAAGACCCGAATGCCCAGCCGCGATACGACAAGGTTAAAGGCAGTGCGGTAAACCCTGTTCTGCGCGAGGGGAACTCCGATCGTCGTGCGGCATCCGCCGTGAAGCAGTATGCCAAAAATAATCCCCATCGTATGGGGGCCTGGTCGGCTGAATCAAAGTCGGTTGTTTCGAGCATGTCGGCCAACGATTTTTTCGGAAATGAAAAGTCGGTCACCATTCCTGCTGCTACCACCGCTAAAATCGAACTGGTTGCTGCGGACGGGACGACCTCCGTGCTCAAAGACGGGTTGGCACTGCAGGCCGGAGAGGTCATCGACGGCACCTTCATGAGCACCAGGGCACTGGAAGATTTTCTGGCTGAGCAGGTGAAAGCAACCAAAGAAGCCGGGACGCTCTTCTCTCTTCATATGAAAGCCACCATGATGAAGGTGTCGGACCCGATCATCTTCGGCCACTGTGTGAAGGTGTTCTACAAGGACGTGCTAGCAAAGTATCCCGAACTCGGTGTTGATGTGAATAACGGTATCGGTGATCTCTATTCGAAGATCGAAGGTCTTCCGGAAGAAAAGAAAGTCGAGATCGAGGCAGATCTTGCAGCACTCTATGAATCTGCGCCGGACCTCGCGATGGTTGATTCCGACAAAGGCATCACCAATTTGCACGTGCCGAGCGATATCATCATCGATGCTTCCATGCCCGCCGCCATTCGTGCGTCCGGCCAAATGTGGAATAAAGACGGCAAACAGCAGGATACGAACTTTATTATTCCGGATCGCTGTTATGCCGGCGTTTATGCGGAGACCGTGGAATTCTGTAAAAAGAACGGAGCGTTTGATCCGGCCACCATGGGCACGGTTCCAAACGTCGGACTCATGGCTCAGAAAGCCGAGGAGTATGGCTCGCACGACAAAACGTTTGAAATTCCAATGTCTGGAACTGTGCGGGTGCTGGACGCCGAGGGCAACGTCCTGATTTCCCACGACGTGGAGCAGGGCGACATCTGGCGGGCCTGCCAGGTGAAAGATGCTCCGATTCAGGACTGGGTCAAACTGGCCGTAGCCCGAGCCCGCGCAACCTCCACGCCGGCCATTTTCTGGCTCGATAAAAACCGCGCCCACGATGCGCAGCTGATTGAAAAAGTAAATCGGTATTTGAAGGATCACGACACGAACGGACTGGACATTCAAATCCTCGCTCCGGAGGAGGCAACCCGTCTGACGCTTGAACGCGCCAAAGCCGGGCAGGACACGATTTCCGTGACGGGTAACGTGCTGCGCGATTACCTCACCGATCTGTTCCCGATTCTGGAACTGGGTACCAGTGCCAAGATGCTTTCAATTGTTCCGCTGATGAACGGTGGCGGGTTGTTCGAAACCGGTGCCGGTGGCTCGGCACCGAAGCATGTGCAGCAATTCGTGGCAGAAAATCATCTGCGCTGGGATTCGCTCGGCGAATTCCTTGCACTCGGCGTTTCGCTTGAACACCTCGCAACAGTGTTCGGCAATGATAAAGCCCAGGTGCTGGCGGACACACTGGATGTGGCAAATACCAAATTCCTCGAACAAAATAAATCGCCGTCCCGCAAAGTGAACGAGCTGGATAACCGGGGCAGTCATTTCTACCTTGCTCTCTACTGGGCAGAAGCCCTGGCCGCTCAGGATAAAGATGCAGATCTCAAAGCCCGTTTTGCACCGTTGGCAGATACATTAACGAATCATGAGGAAACGATTGTGGCTGAACTGATCGACTGTCAGGGAGTCGCAGTCGATATGCAAGGTTACTACCGCCCGAATGATGATGCGACGAATGCTGCAATGCGTCCGAGCGCAACGTTCAATGCTGCAATCGCATCGCTGTAGAAGATCTTCTAAAAGAATGGCTTGAACGGGGGATGGGGCAACCTATAATCCCCCGTTCGTTAAATTATAGGTAAAAATTATGGGAAAAACACTGTTTGAAAAGATCTGGGATAAGCATGTCGTCAAGGAATTGCCTGGCGGTGAAGTGCTACTCTACATTGATCGCCACCTTGTGCACGAAGTAACGAGCCCGCAGGCATTTGAAGGCCTGCGTTTGAACAATCGTAAAGTCCGCCATCCGGAACTGACCTTTGCAACAACGGACCACAACGTTCCGACCGACAGCCGCTCCGAGATCGTTGATCCGATTGCCAAGGCTCAGGTGGATGCACTTGAAAAGAACTGTGCGGATAACAACATTACCTTTTATGGAATGGAATCCGATAAGCAGGGCGTTGTTCACATTATCGGACCGGAACAGGGTATAACGCTGCCGGGTACCACTGTAGTATGCGGCGACTCGCACACGGCAACCCACGGGGCCTTCGGGGCCATATCATTCGGCATCGGAACTTCCGAAGTGGAACACGTTTTGGCCACCCAGACGCTCCGTCAGAAAATGCCGAAACAATATAAGGTGGAATTCAAAGGCAAGATCCCGGCCGGAGTAACGGCAAAGGACATGGTTCTCGAACTCTGCGGAGAAATTGGAACGGCCGGCGGGACGGGGTGTGCATTCGAATTCTGCGGCGAAGCCATTGAAGCACTTTCCATGGAGGGTCGCCTGACGGTCTGCAACATGGCTATTGAAGCCGGTGCGCGCTCCGGACTGATTGCTCCAGATCAGACCACAATCGACTATGTGACGGCTGAAGACCGCCCGTTTGCTCCGAAAGACGAAGAACTCGAAAAATCCATCGCCTATTGGAAAACACTGTTTTCCGACGACGATGCGAAATTTGACAAGGTACTCGTGATCGACGTTGAAAAGCTTGAACCGCAGGTGACCTGGGGCACAAGCCCCGGAATGGTGACGGGAGTAAACGGCGTAGTTCCTCAACTGGACGCCGTTGCAGAATACGCTCCGGAAGATGTTCGCGCCGCATTGGATTACATGGGGCTCGAACCGGGCATGAAAATGACGGACATCAAAATTGATGCTGTCTTCATCGGCAGCTGTACTAACGGCCGTATTGAAGACCTCCGTGCTGCTGCAGCTGTGATGAAAGGTAAAAAGGTTGCGGACGGTGTTCGCGTGCTGGTGGTGCCGGGCTCCGAAAAAGTTCGTTATCAGGCAGAGGCAGAACGGCTGGACCGCGTCTTCTTTGAAGCTGGTGCAGACTGGCGCTATGCCGGTTGCAGTATGTGCCTGGCCATGAATCCGGACAAGCTCGCCGATAAGGAGCGTTGTGCATCAACCTCCAATCGAAACTTTGAAGGCCGTCAGGGACGCGGCGGCCGCACACATCTCGTCAGCCCGGCCATGGCGGCCGCTGCTGCGATCAACGGACACTTCGTTGATGTAAGGGAGATCGACTAATGGAAAAATTTAATACATTCACGGGTGTGGTATGTGCGGTTGACCGTGCAAATATTGATACCGACGCATTGATTCCGAAAGAGCATCTGAAATCCATCAAACGCACCGGCTTCGGTCCGGCACTGTTTTCAGACTGGCGCTATAATGACGACGGGTCCGATAATCCGGACTTCGCGCTGAATCAGCCGAAAGCGGCCGGGGCCTCGATTCTGGTCGGACGCAATAATTTCGGATGCGGCTCGAGTCGTGAACACGCAGTATGGGCGGTTGCTCAGCAGGGTTTCCGCGTTGTGATTGCTCCGGTAGAAGGGGATATTCCGGGGTTTGCCGACATCTTCTGCAACAATTGCGCAAAGAACGGTATTCTGACGGTTCAGCTTTCAAGTGAACAGGTGGATCAGATTTTTGAAATGGCTGCGGCTGACGAACCGCTTGAGGCGACGGTGAATCTGGAAGATCAGAAAGTGATCTTCGGCGACGCTGAGTTTTCTTTTGAAGTTGCTCCGGCTGTTAAGGAAAAGCTGTTGCAGGGGCTGGATGATATTGCCGAGTCGCTACTTTATGAAGGTGAGATTACCGTGTTTGAAACCACGCACAATGCTCAGTTGCTGAGCGCTTAGACTTTCCAAACATTGGAAGAACGTTTACAAGTATAAGCTTCCATTCTTTGGAAGCTTTTTTTGTGTATAGGGCCTTATGAAAAATTATCTGACAGCTTCCATTTCCGAGTCCGCCGTTCGGCATAATATTGCCATATTGCGCGGTTTGATCGGTAACGATGTAAAGTTGTGTCCGGTGGTGAAAGACGATTGCTTCGGGCACGGCATGGATATTCTTTTCCCGGTACTGGCAGAACTAACCGACGGGTTTGCAGTGGCGGCACCTATGGAAGCGCTTGAGCTCCGTAGCAAAGGATATCACGGGTTTATTCTCTGCTTTCTCTCGGCATATTTCGACGATTTCAAGGTTCAGGATGAACTGGTCTGGCAGGAAATCACGCAGACAGTGATGTCAAATTCTGCGCTGGCCTCTATTGAGGCATCGGCAAAACGGGTTGGAAAAACGGCGCGCGTTCATTTGAAGGTGGATAGCGGTATGGGGCGGCTGGGTGTTCCCGCAAAGCAGGCGCCGGATTTGATTGCCGCAATTCGGGATTCCGAATATGTGGAGCTGTCCGGGATCTATACCCATTTTGCTACGGCGGATGAGCGCGATCGGACCGCAACGGAAAATCAGCTGGAGCTCTTTAAAACGATCCTCCCGGAACAGGGTAGTCTGACCATTCATGCGGCCAACTCGGCGGCCACCCTCGATTGGCCGGAAACCCATTTCGACATGGTTCGGATGGGCATTGCAATCTATGGTTGCCATCCTTCGGATCAACTGCACAACCGGGTTGATTTAAAACCGTGTATGTCGGTGAAAGCCAAGCTGATTGCCGTGAAGCATATGCGTGAAGGCAGTCGTAGCGGATATGGACTTGCTCACGAATACAAACGCGACAGCCGGGTTGGCATCGTCCCGATCGGTTATGGCGATGGATATTTTCGCAGTCTTTCCGGTCAAGCGGTCGTCCGTATCAACGGGCGGGATGCTCCGGTGTGCGGGCGCGTTTCAATGGATCAGATGACTGTGGATGTAACGGATATTCCCGATGTGAAAGTCGGCGACGATGTTGAAGTCATTTCATCCGATCCGTCCGCGCCGAACTGCGTGGAAAATCTGGCCCGTCTGGCCGGCACCATTCCGTATGAAATAACCTGCCATCTCGGCCACAATATGCGGCACAGACTGGTGGATTAATCTTTTAATTTTTCAGAGGCGCTTTTGAAGGCTCCGGCGCAGTCGGGACAGATGCAATGGCTGAATTCCATTTTAGTTTGTTTTTTTAAATAACTATCGATGGATTGCCAATTTCCTTCATCGTCCTGAATCTTTTTGCAACCGCTGCACATATTGTGAAGTCCGCCCAGCTCCTGAACTTGCGAAAGAACGGTTTGCAGCTGTTCATTGGTTTCCTTCAGTTCCTTTTCTTTTTTACGCAGCGCTTTCTTTTCGCGGCGTAAATGGCCGATGGAAAGTGCGGTTACAACCTGAAGGCCCAGGTAGGCCGGAGAACTCGCAAAATGCAGATAATTGGCGGATACAGTGAATTGTTGAAAAATCAGATTTGTTAATGGAATAAGCAGTACGGTGGCAATCACGCCTTGAATGGCCCCTAAAAGCCATGAAATCAGGCCGACCATTCCGATTCCGAGAATGAAATAGGGTTGATCAGGAGGGGCTAAAAAGCGCAACGCCGCAAGGTATGCGACCAACGCAGCAACTGCTATAATAAATCTGATGTATTGATTCATTCAACCTTCCAAACAACAGGGACCATGAGGCTCCTGATCTTACTATGGATACTGACCAGCAGACGCAAGTGCTGTGCCAGAATCCATTCCGAACATCAGGTTCATGTTCTGCATCGCGTTGCCGGCCTGGCCCTTCATCAGATTATCAATGTGGGAAATTATCCGCAGGCGGTTGTTCCGCTCATCCACGTCCACCGTGAGACTGCAGTAGTTTGTGCCCCGGATATCGGCAATACTCGCCGGCGTCGAAGCTCCCTGAACGCGAACGAATGAATTGTGCTTGTTATATTCACGATAGATTTCGAGCACTTCGTCCGCTTTTTGGCCATCCAGTGTGGCATAGAGGCAGGACATAATACCGCGGCAGACCGGCACCACCTGAGCGGTGAAGGTCATCTGAACATCGTCATCGCCCAGCAGCCCGAGTTCCTGCTCAATTTCAACCACATGCTGATGACCGGCCAGTTTATAGGCATTCATATTGTCGTAGCGGTTCGGGTAGTGAAATGCGGCATTTGGCTTTTTGCCCGCACCGGATACGCCGGTTTTGCAATCAGCAATAATACTCTTCGTATCAATAATTCCAGCAGCAACCGCCGGAGCAAGCCCCAGTATGCAGCTCACCGCAAAACAGCCGGGATTGCCCACAATACTTTGCGCGGAAGAAATGTCGTGCAGTTCCGGAAGACCGTAGACGGTTTCTGTCAGCAGTGCCGGCGCTTTATGCACCGGATCCAGTCCGATAAAGTTGGCATATTCCGCATACCGCTCCACTGATCCGAAGCGGAAGTCGCCACTGTAGTCGATCACTTTCGCGCCGCGCTCCAGTTCATCTTCCGCGCTTTGCATGCCGACGCCATCGGGCGTGGAGAAAAAGACCACGTCGTATTGCTCTTTGGTTTTAGGATCCTCGGGCGACACAATCACATCATCGCAAAAGCCGCGCAGGTGGGGAAACACATCGCTCATTTTTCGGCCGGTATCCGACAGACTGACCAGGCAGCCAATCTCTGTTTCCGGGTGTTTCAACAGTAATTCTGTAATTCCCACGCCGCCATAGCCGCCGGCTCCAACCACTTTTGCTTTAATCATGATGTTTCTCCTGTCAAAAATTGAAGGTCGAAAACCTAAACCACCGAACTATGCGAATCGACACAAAAGTTCATCTATGACAGCTTAACGCCATGAAGATCGGAATTTTATCAGACACACACGGGAATATTTTAAGTACCACAAAATGCGTGTATGTTTTCCGTGATTCGAAGGTCGGTGCTGTTTTTCACTGCGGTGACATCGGCTCGTTCGAGGTGCTTTGTTTGTTGTGTAAATTGAATGTTCCCGTGCATGCGGTTTTGGGAAATGTGGATCAGTTTTCCAATGATTGGAAATATGCACCCCGCCCGAAAGAGCTCCAGCTGCATGGACGGTTTGCAGATATATCCCTGGAAAGCCGCCGCATCGCCTTATTGCATAGCGACGACAGGGCGGCACGGGACCAGGCGATTCTTTCCGGTGAGTTTGATTTTGTTTTCACGGGCCATACGCACGAACGGCATGACTACACCGTTGGTGCCACCCGTTGCATTAATCCCGGTACGGCCGGCCGTGGAGCTCCGAATACCTGCGTGGTGCTGGACATGAGCGATGGGAAACTCACGTCTTACGAATGCTAGTTTCCAAGGTCTGGAAACGCATCTGCAACCGCCCGGCAGGTAATGATGCCGTCACGCATATTCAATGCGGCATTCCTTCCGGAACTTTTTTCCAAAAATCCATCGAGCCCTAGATTCGCCAGCTCCCGGCAATAGGCCAACGTGGCATTACAGAGCGCGTGACTGCTGGTGCACCCAACCGCTCCCGGCATATTCGTGACACAGTAATGCACCACTTCATCCACCACATAAACCGGACTGCCGTGTGTGGTGGGTTTGCTGGTATCGCAGCATCCGCCCTGATCGATACAGACATCGACGATGACGGATCCTTTTTTCATTTTGGAAACCAGCTCCCGCGTAATCAGTTTCGGTGCCAGTGCTCCGGGAATCAGCACGGAACCGATGACCAGATCGGCCAGAATGGCATAGCGTTCAATGGCATGCGGTTCGCAGAAAACGGTCGTGACATTCGGCGGCATGATTTCGTCGAGCTGCCGCAACCGATCCAGATTAATGTCCATGATCGTGACATTGGCCCCGAGCCCCGCCGCCACTTTGGCTGCATTGGAGCCCACTACGCCGGCTCCTAGAATCAGGACGTTTGCCGGAGCAACACCCGGAACGCCTCCGAGCAGGATACCGCGGCCCATCATCGGCTTTTCAAGAAATTTTGCACCTTCCTGAGCGGATAGCTTTCCGGCCACTTCGCTCATGGGCGTAAGCAGGGGAAGTCGGCCCAGGTCATCAGCGAGCGTTTCATAGGCAACCGCTGAGATGCGCTTTTCCAGACATTGGAACGTCAGTTCACGGGAGCTGGCAAAGTGAAAGTAGCAGAAAAGAATCTGGCCGGGTTTCAGCCGGTTCATTTCCTCCGATTGCGGTTCCTTCACTTTCACGATCATGTCCGCTCGTTGGAACAACTCCTCTGGAGAATCGACGACTTCCGCACCGACAGACGTGAAATCATGATTGCTGAATCCGCTGCCCAAACCGGCATCGCGCTCAATCAGGACGGTATGTCCATCTTTAATCAGCAACTGAGCGCCGACCGGCAGCATGGCAATACGATATTCATCGGGTTTAACTTCGCGTGGCACACCAACAATCATCTTAATTCGCCCAGTTTTTGCAGCGTTCAACGGCTTTGAGCCATCGTGCGAAGCGGGACTCAGCTTCGTCTTTACTGATTTGCGGTTCGAAGACGCGGTCGACTTTCCGAACCTTGGAAATTTCGTCCGGGTCTTGCCAGAACCCAACAGCCAACCCGGCCAGAGCGGCAACCCCGAAGGCGGTGGTTTCAATCAGCTTCGGCCGTTCCACCGGCATTTGAAGCAGATCGGCCTGAATCTGGAGCAGAAGATCGTCGGCCGTGGCACCGCCATCCACCTTCAGCGTTTCCATCGGTTGTCCAGAATCTTTCTCCATGGCCCGCAAAAGTTCCAACGATTGGAAACAGATCGCTTCCTGTGCCGCCCGGGCGAGGTGTGCTTTCCCCGTTCCGCGGGTCAGGCCGATGATGCCTCCGCGCGCACTCGGATCCCAGTGGGGGGCTCCGAGCCCCGCAAAGGCCGGCACGAAATAGACCCCGCCAGTATCGGGAACCTGAGCGGCAAGCGGCTGGATATCGGATGAGGATTCAATAATCCCGAGTTCGTCGCGCAGCCACTGAACGACAGCGCCTCCGATAAAGGCGCTGCCTTCCAGGGCATAGCTCACTTCATTTCCGCGTTTCCATGCCACGGTCGTTAGCAATTGGTTGGTGGAGGGCACCGGTTCGACTCCTGTGTTTTTCAGCAGGAAGATCCCGGTTCCGTATGTGTTTTTTGAAGCACCCGGATCAAAACAACCCTGACCGAAAAGTGCGGCATGCTGATCACCGGCGATCCCGGAAATGGAGCAGCCGCATTCGCAAAGGAAGCGGTCGACCGTTCCATAGATTTCGCTGGAAGAACGAACTTCCGGCATCATATTTTTCGGAATGTCGAGTAGCTCGAGCAGTTCGTTATCCCATTCCAGTGTGTGGATATTGAAGAGCAGGGTGCGGGAAGCATTGGATACATCGGTGATGTGCTGCTGTCCGCCGGTGAGTTTCCAGACCAGCCACGAATCGATCGTGCCGAAAGCCAGTTCGCCTTTTTCGGCAACAGCCCGGGCTCCATCGACATGATCCAGAATCCATTTCAGTTTGGTGCCGGAAAAATAGGGATCCAACCGGAGTCCCGTTTTTTCGGAAAACAGTTTTTCCAGTCCGTCGGCTTTGAGCTTAGCGCAGTAGTCCGCCGTGCGCCGGTCCTGCCAGACAATGGCATTATATACCGGTTCTCCGGTTTTTCGATTCCAGACCACTGTCGTTTCACGTTGATTGGTAATGCCGATGGACGCGATATCTTCACAGTGCACGCTGGCATGATGCATCGCCTCATGAGCGGTGCTCTGCTGGGTTTCCCAAATTTCAAGCGGGTCGTGTTCCACCCAACCGGGTTTGGGGTAGTACTGCTTGAATTCCAGTTGCGCAACCGCGCGGATTTTTCCCGCTTGGTCGAACAGGATAGAGCGGGAACTGGTCGTTCCTTGATCTAGCGCCATAACACATTTCATGCGTCGGAGTATAAAAAGTGTTTTGTTGAATAGAAGTTCTAATTCAACTTAAGTCGCCATTTCGCAAAAAAAAGGCACCGTGCTTTCGCTCGGTGCCTTTTGCGTTTCCAGAGTTTGGAACGTTTAGTTGATCAGAACCGATTGGCCGGATCCTTCAACAATTTCACCGACCACGATCGATTGTTGATTGTTGGCTTCCAGGATGGCCTGGGTTTCTGCAACATCTTCCGCCGCGACCATTAGAACGTAGCCGATACCCATATTGAATACGCGGTACATTTCTTCGTGATCCACCTGCCCCTGTTCTTCGATGAATTCGTAGATGGCCGGAGTTTTCCAGGTGGCGCGATCAAACTGGGCATCAACGTTTTTCGGCAGGACACGCGGGACATTGTCATAAAGACCGCCGCCGGTAATGTGCGCCATACCTTTAACGTTGACCTTTTCGATAACCGCCATCACTTCGTTCAGGTAGCTCTTATGGATCGCCAGCAGCGCATCCTGGAAGGTGACGTCCGTTCCCGGAACCAGATCCTCCAGCTTTTTGCCGGCCGTTTCAAAGATCACTTTACGGGCCAGCGAGTATCCATTGGTCTGCAGGCCGGTAGAGGGAAGGCCGATCATCACATCGCCTTTGCTGATCTTTTCGCCGGTGATTACTTTGTCGCGCTCAACGGTACCCACAATGGTTCCAACGAGGTCGTATTCGCCTTCAGGATAAAGACCGGGCATTTCAGCGGTTTCTCCGCCGAGCAGGGCGGCACCGTTTTCGCGGCAGGCTTTACAGAATCCGCTGACGACTGCTTCGAAAACTTCCGGAGCAAGGGAGGCGGTTCCCAGATAATCGAGGAAGAAGAGGGGCTTTGCACCCTGAACCAGAATATCGTTGGTGCAGTGGTTCACCAGATCCTGCCCCACGGTGTTGTGTATGTTGGCCATGTTGGCCACTTTCAGTTTGGTTCCGACGCCGTCGACACTGCTGACCAGCAGACTGTCTGCGCCCGGGGATTTGAACAGACCACCGAAGCTTCCGATTTCGCTCACGACGCCATCGGTATTGGTTGATTTCACATCGCTTTTTATATTCTGAAGCGAGCCCATCATTACATCAATATCCACGCCGGCTTCGGCATAAGCGGATTTTTTCTTTTCACTCATAGTTGCATCCTTTTCTAAAAATAATGCGCGCGATTAAACAGGCATACGCCACTTGAAACAAGTCTGTTACCTAATAATTCCTCGCAGAGGCGTAGAGTACGCAGAGGAGATAGTTAGCCCTGTTGAATTGGGTCGGCATCGATTACCGAACACTTGATTTCCACCGATGCGCCCAGCGCCTTTTTTAGGAGTTTTCCAAAGGTTGGAAGATATCCACGTTCGGTGTTGGTATGTTCGCATAAAATGACGTGTGAGCCACTGAGGGTGGCGGCAAGCACATTGTGGTGGCTCATCTCGCCCGTGAGGTAGCAATCGGCCTGAATTCCCTTAAACGCATCCGTTCCGGCTCCGGCGCACAGCGCCACGGTTTTAATGGGGATGTCTTCAGCCGGTGAGGCAATTCGGACATTCTTCAGACCGAGATATTTTTTAATCCGACTGCTCAACGTCTTCAGTTTAATCGGTTTTTTCAATTCGACCATTCGTCCCTGACCCGCATCGGTATTTTCCAATGGTTGGAGAACGGAGACTTCGCCTTCACCGACGCCATCGGCCAGCCAGTCGTTCACGCCGCCGATCACGGAATCCAGCGCGGTGTGGGGGGAATAGACCGCAATGTTTTTCTGGATGAGCTTCATCACCGTTCGGTCATAGGAATTTTCTGCATTCAGCCGGTTCACCGGACGGAATAGAATCGGGTGATAGGCGATGATCAGATCGGTCTTCGCCGAAATCGCTTCATTGGCCACAGCTTCCGTAAGATCAATGGTCAGCAGTACCTTTTTTATATTCTTAGGCTTCAACGGATTAATCAATAGGCCGACATTGTCCCATTCTTCTGCGAGTGAGAGCGGAGCGATTTGTTCCAGAGTTTGGATTATATTCTGTAGTTTCATATATTTCATTATGCACATCCTGAAAAACCGGAAAAGGCAAATGTATAAAGCCCATACTTGCCTTAGTGGTTATATGGATTAAAGTATCTTACACCTAACTAGGAGGAATTGATGAAAAAATGGAAATGTGAAGTATGTGGCTATATCCATGATGGCGATGAGGTTTGCGATAAATGCCCGAAGTGCGGAGCACCTGCCGAAAAGTTCCAGGCATTGGACGATCAGGCCGCGATGTTGATTGAACGTTCGCGTCATACCAATGCGCTGCATGCGCAGTTGATTGACCTGGCGCGGCAGATTGAACGGGTTTGCGAAGATGGAATTAAAGATGCCCTCGACCCGGGATGCGTCAAGGTCTTTGAGCAGAGTCTGAAAGCATCTTATATTCAGATGAAACTCTCCTTGACCGAAATGCAGGGCCACATGAACAAAGGCAAGTGGGGCTAGAGAATATCGACTGATGAAGTAAAAAAAACGCCCGGTCGCTGATGCGACGGGCGTTTTTAATTTTCCAAGGTTTGGAAAACTTAGAGGGACTTCTGGATGAAGATCATCACGAAGAGGGCCACGGTTTCCACAATACCAAGAACGGTGAGGTAGTTACCAAATCCCTGTCCGGTTTCAGCCAAGGCATCAGATCCGGCAGCGCCGGCTTTACCCTGATACCAGGCAGAGAAGCCCATGGCGATACCGCCGATGATGCCTGCGCCCAACTGAGCAATACTCGGTTCAGCAGCGTTCAGGATGAAGTTCATGAGCAGCATGCCGTAAATGGTCTGCGACAGCGGAGCCCCGATGAATACGAGCAGGATGAACGGAGCAGCCTTGCCCTGCAGGTAGCATTTTTTCCATGCGCCGATGCCTGCCATGCCTGCGGTTCCGGTTCCCAGTGCCGATCCGATTGCACCGAATCCCAATGCCATTGCTGCGCCCATCTTAGCTGCTTCTATTGCTGTTATGTCCATTGTATTGTCTCCTATTATCGATTCTAATTAGTTAAAGTTGTTTTTTTCTTAAAGGGATTGTAGTGAATTCCACCCCATTCCACCCCGGCATGACCCGAGAATTCCAGTGTGTTCAGGCGGATGCCGTGTACCAGAATACCCATTGCACAAAGAATGATGTTCAGTCCGTGACCGAGGAACAGGATAAATGCAGCTCCAATTGCGCCGATTCCTTTAAAGCCGATTCCGATGGCCATCTCATTAAATGCCACGGCAATCGCGAGCGAGGCCGCTCCTACCGCATAGAGACGGACATATGAAATAATGTCGACGAAGTTATTGATCAGGTCCAGCGCGAGCGTGACTACGCCGAAATAATCTTTCTGCGTCAATATACTGATCAGAATCAGACCTGCCCCCGTTCCCAGTACGCTGTAAAGAATACTCGTTGCGAATGGAATCGGCGTACCGATCACCATGTTCAAAACCAGAAAGAACAGCGACCACGTCGTCAGTATCCACCCTAGATCGCCCAGACAGGCCAAGCTGTTGATTTTGCGGATGAAGTTCCAAACATGTGCAATGGTGATGTGAACAGCTCCGATCACAAAGCAGATGAACATAATATTATTTGCTGCAACATCAGCATTACGAAGTCCGGTTTGCTTTGAAAATCCCGTCATAAAGTCGCTGGTAATTGCCTGTAGCGGCGACGGAAGACTTTCTGTCGGAATCCCGAAATAATTTCCTGTCAAGGCTCCGAAGATCACGCAGCATGTACTCATGATCAACATTAAGTTCAATCCTGGTTGAGCGGCTTCATTACCCTTGGTCTTGAATTTACCAAACAAAGTGAGAGCGATGAAGAGCAGGCCATAACCGGCATCACCGATTAGGAATGCAAAAAAGATACTCAGGAAGATCAGGAATACGGCGCTGACGTCCAACTCCTTATAGCCCGGTACGACCCCGATCACGTCCAGTACAGCCTGAATGGGTTTAACCCATTTTGGATTACGCAGCAGCGTCGGAGCGTCATCTTCTGAGGTGACCTCTTCGAGCGTATATCCCCAGCCATAGTCCTTGGCGGCGGCTTCAATATCGCTTTCACGGTCTACCGGATAGAATCCTTTCAGATAGACGACCGCGCTGTCTGCACCCATGCCACTTTGAACTTCCAGATAGCGGACGGCATCCGAAGCTTTTCCTGCAATGTCGTCGACCAGTTTTTTGTCGCCTGCATATTTCTGGAATTCAGCTTCTGTTGCTTCGAGCGCTTTCGTTTTTTCTTCAATGTGATGCTTAATCTCAACCAGAGATTGATCTGGAATGCGAACTTCGTGGGCAGCAAATGTGAAGGCTTCACGAGCAACGGCCAAGGCATAGATGGTATTTTTATCGCGGTTGATTTCCGAAATGGACACCCCTTCCGGTGCTTCCGGAGTATCTTTGATCGGCAGGGCATAGAGCTTGGCAACGAGGCCTTCGTTATTTAGCTTCTGCAGTTTACGGGGATCAAAATCGCCAAACGGGGCAATTCGTTCCTCTTCATGCTGCAACGACTGAAGCGATTCCTTCAGTTCTTTTTCTTTATGAAGGAGTTTCCAAACCGTATCGACCAGTCGATCCGGATCTTTTCCGGTCGGGTCGGTGTCCGGGCGCGCGGTCAGAACTTCCTGCGCCCGCTGAATATACTGAAGGTGATTGCGTGCCTGCTCCAGCTCATGTCCTTCAGGTGCTTTCACATGCTGCACGTGAACCACTTTCAGCTCACGGAGTTTGTTCAGCGTCTGCTCCTGTTGCGCACGGGTGCACAGGAGCGTAAGTTTTTTCATCTTAACGATCATGCGCTTTTTCCTTTGGCAATTTTTGAACGGGCAACGGCGGCGGTCTGCTGGTCGCCCATGAAAATGCGGATAACACGGATATTTTCCTTCGCTTCCGGAATCTTCACTTTTTCAAAAAGGTTTACACGCTGGGTGGTGGTGCGGAGTTCGTCTCCCAGCAGCCGATGCTGCTCTTCGAGAATCTGTCGTTCCACGCGAAGCTGGGTGAGCTGTTTCAGCGTACTGATACCCTCATCCGTCCAGGCATCGGTTTCAAAGAGGTTCACGGGAACACTCTTGAAAACCAGACTCTCCAGGATTGGAATATTCACACCGGCAATATTGCCTTGTGAGGTCTTGAGCGTTTCGAGTTCTGCATACGGACCGAGATCAATCGGCTCGGAATAGAGCTGAATCCAAGAGCTCAGTTTTGCCCGGGCTTCCTGTTCCTCATCGCGCTTTTCCAGAATTTCCTGATCAAGGCGGCGCATCTCCATCTGGAGCTGCTGCTTTTTCAACTGGAGCGTCGGCAGATAGCGCTGAAATCGCTTCAGCGAGTCCCGCTGCGTCTTGAGCTCGTTTTTAGTTAGTTTAATCTTTGCCATGTCGTTTGCCTTTGGGTATGGGCAGGTTGCAACCTGCCCTTACTTCGGCCAGAACTTATCGGTATATTTGGATGCGATCCCCGTTTCAGCCGGCTCAAAACAATCGGCGAGAATTTTCCACCCATTGTCGAGCGCTTCTTCAAGCGGCGTGTTCACGGTAATATCCATCATGCTCTCTTCAAACTTTTCACCGTATTTCAGCAACTTGGTATCCCAGTCGGACATACGGAAGCCCATGGACTGCTTCTCAAGCGTTTCCTTATAGGAGGCATAGAGCTGAATCATAGTATCCATGATGGTACGGTGATCTTCGCGGGTCCGATCGTTTACCTGCTGTTTCAGACGAGACAGGGAGCCGAACGGCTCAATACGTCCGTTTTTGAGGTAGAACTGACCTTCAGTAATATATCCCGTGTTGTCCGGAACCGGGTGGGTTACATCATCGCCCGGCATAGTGGTGACCGCCAGCAGGGTGATCGAACCGCTGCCTTCAAAGTCAACAGCCTTTTCGTAACGGGCGGCCAGCTGCGAGTAGAGGTCGCCGGGATAACCACGGTTGGAAGGAATCTGTTCCATGGTAATGGCCACTTCTTTCATGGAGTCGGCAAAGTTGGTCATATCGGTCAGCAGAACAAGTACACGTTTATCTTCCTGCGCATATTTTTCAGCAACCGCAAGCGAGACATCCGGAACGAGCAGGCATTCAACCGTCGGGTCGGATGCGGTGTGCACGAACATTACAGTACGGGAAAGTGCGCCGCTTTCATCCAGCATGTCGCGGAAGAAAAGGTAGTCGTCGTGTTTCAGCCCCATGCCGCCGAGAATGATGACGTCCACTTCGGCCTGCAGGGCAATCTGTGCGAGCAGCTCATTGTACGGTTCGCCAGCCACCGAGAAAATCGGGAGCTTTTGCGATTCGACGAGCGTATTGAATACGTCGATCATCGGGATACCGGTACGAACCATGTTACGCGGAATAATACGCTTGGCCGGGTTCACGGACGGACCGCCGATTTCAATCATGTTTTCTTTGATTTCCGGGCCGTTATCGCGCGGTTCACCGGAACCGGTGAATACGCGGCCAAGAAGGTTTTCTGAGAATGGAATCTGCATTGTGCGGCCGAGGAATTTTACCTTGGCGTCGGTACCAATGCCGCGGCCGCCGGCAAATACCTGCAGGAACACATTTTCATTTTCAAGACGAATAACCTGAGCCAGCGAAACGCCAACTGCGGAGTCAACCTGGGCCAACTCACCGGCGATTACATCGTCAGCCTTTACAACGATCACGTTACCGGTGATCTGTTCAATCCGGTGATAAACTTTATTCTGCATAGTCAGAAACCTCCGCGAGCGCTTTAGTCATTTGCTCTTCAATTTTCTTAAATTCATCCGATTGGAATTCACTGTTGTTCCAGTCACGGCAGGTCTGCGTGAGTTGCTGGAAGAATGAGCGGGCATCGCCCTTTTCCTTAAACGACATTTTCGTGCCCAGCAGCTGCAGCAAGCGGTCGAATACATATTTCTGACGCTCAACACCATTGGCTGCATCCGTTTCGTTGAAGGCATTCTGCTGGAGATACGTGGCATCGATATATTCCGACTTCATGAAGTTGACGAAGTCATCAATCGAGGTGCCTTCTTCGCCGACCACTTTCATCATCTGGCCGACCTCTGAGCCGTCGCGCAGAATCGCACGGGCTTTGGCCACTTTGTCGAGATCCACAACGGAAGGGTATTTGCTCCAGGAATCCAGCGGGTCAATCGCCGGATAACGACGGGCATCGGATCGGGCACGGGAAAGACCGTGGAATGCGCCGACCACTTTAAGGGTGGCCTGCGTTACCGGTTCTTCAAAGTTACCGCCAGCCGGGGATACCGTTCCGCCGATCGTAACCGAGCCGCTTTCGCCGTTGTTGAGTTTCACCACACCACCACGTTCGTAGAAGGAGGCGATGACTGATTCGAGATAGGCCGGGAAGGCTTCCTCGCCGGGAATTTCTTCCAGACGGCCGGACATTTCGCGAAGGGCCTGCGCCCAGCGGGAGGTGGAGTCGGCCAGCAGTAGAACATCGAGGCCCATCTGGCGATAGTATTCCGCGAGCGTTACACCGGTGTAAACCGACGCTTCACGAGCGGCCACCGGCATGGAAGAGGTGTTACAAATAATCAGCGTACGTTCCATCAGGGACTTGCCGGTACGCGGGTCGGTCAGTTCCGGGAATTCGCGGAGCGTTTCCACCACCTCACCGGCGCGCTCGCCGCAGGCCGCGACGATTACGATGTCCACTTCAGCGTGGCGTGACATGATTTGCTGCAAAACGGTTTTGCCGGCACCGAACGGACCCGGAACACAGAAGGTTCCACCTTTCGCGACAGGGAAGAAGGTATCGATCGTGCGCAGTCCGGAAGCCATAGATTCGGTCGGGCGGAGGCGTTCCGCATAGCACTTAATCGGCATTTTAACCGGCCATTTCTGCATGATCTGGCATTCGCGGGTGTTGCCTTTGTCGTCTTTCAGTACGGCAACGACTTCTTCCACCGTGTAATCGCCGGCAGGTTTAACACTCTCAATAGTCCATTTTCCACGAAGGTTGAAGGGGACCATGACGCAATGATCAAACATACCTTCAGGAATGGTTCCAAGGGTGTCACCGGCAATAACCACATCGCCCACAGAACACTTCGGTGTGTAGGACCACTTCACATCGCGGGGAAGAGGATCAAGATATTTACCACGTTGCAGAAAGAATCCGCATTCTTCGGCCAGACGGGGAAGGGGGTTTTGCAGACCGTCGAAGACCTGAGTCAGCAACCCCGGTCCGAGTTCTACAGAAAGCAGATCGCCCGTGAACTCAACCGGATCACCGACTTTCAAACCGACGGTATCTTCAAATACCTGAAGCTCTGCACTGTTTCCGCGGACCCGAATAACTTCCGCTTTTAATTTAAGATCGCCGGCGCCCACGCAGGCGTAGGCCACTTCGTTCTGGATCACGGGCTGGTTGAATTCAACCTTCAGGAGGTTGCCGTTCACCCCGATAATTTTACCGATGTTTTCGCTCATAGTCTCTTTCCTCTATCCCAATAAAATCAATAGACCGCGGCACCTAGGCCTCCGCGGTCTCTTCTTTTTCTGTGTTCGCCGTGATGACGGCTTCAATTTTTTCTTTGCCCACGTGAACGTCCATACGATTCCAACGCTCAACAATTTTAAGCTGGATGCCATAGGCCAGCACCTTTTCAAAGCTGAAAGGGTTCTGGCCCACCAGTTCTTCAGCAAGGTTCCACCGGCCGCGGTCCAGGTGCTGTTCGAGCTCAACCGGGTCGCTTTGAGTAAAGGCATCTTTCACGAAGGCTTCAATTTCGCCAATAAAACCATCGTGCGGTTGAAGGTATTCCTTAAAGTCAACCCCGAGCTTCTGGCCGCGCTGGCGGGCCGAAGCATTACGGATCTGGCACTCCACATCGTAGAGTTTTTTACAGAGCGGGCAGGGCGCAATGTCCGGTTCCTGGAGCAGAACTTTGCGAAGAATTTCTGATTCGCGCTCGGTTACCCACTGTGAAGCATTCTCCACATACTCCTCCGTTGTGAACGGGGGTTCATCCCCGATCTGAAGGTTGGGCAGGCTGGCTACGAGTGAATAGTAGGCCATCGGTTACTTCCGTTAGTTGGAAATCTGTTCGCGGGCAATTCCGCTTACGGTCTTGGCGAGTTCCGGACGAAGGAAGGCGGCCAGCGCTTCGGCAACCGCTTCACCGGTGTAATCCAGCGAAGCATTCTTGCCTTCGAAGGTTATTTTGAATCCGCTGAGAATTTCAGAATCGCTATCCAGTTCAACTGTTTTGCCCGACTGTTTGGCAATATTTGCACAGAGCGCTGTCAGACCGGCTGCATCCGTTTCGCTAACCGAAACCGTTGCTCCGCCTTCGCCTTGAAGAACGATATCTGTAATCAGTTTCTTGAGCATGTCGCCCGTAAATGCACCGTCAACCTCTTTACCAAGCGTTTCGGTGACGACTTTTTCGCAACCCTGACCCACCGTTATCAGTAGATCGCGAGCGGCCTGTTCCAGCGTTTTAACCGAACGTTCTGCAAAGGCTGCAGATTCGATTTCAGCTTTCTTAAGGGTTTCAGCTGCCTTTTGTTCTGCTTCGGCAACGATTTTAGCGGCTTTTTCTTTCGACTTTGAAATGATTGAATCGGCCTCTGTATTGGCTTTTTCAACGCCTTCTTTCTGGATCTGTTCGATCAAATGCTTTAGTTCTTCGGCCATAGTCTGCTCCGTTTTTTTGATAAAAGAGTTATCGATATATATAGATTGATTTCCTGTTGCAAGCTCGATTCGTTAAAATGTTTAAAACATGATTGATTTAATAGGTATTTTACATGAAAGCCATCTGCTTCAGAAGTTGTAATGTAATATTCCCCGTAATTTCAAGACTGTCTGCACTAATATTCTGCAGGCGATCCGCTTCTGTATGCCAATGATCATTCAATCCAGGCTTGGAGCCAAACTTAAAGTCAATCAAGTCGATGGAAGGAATGCCGATTTGGAGAAAGGGCACATGATCATCTGTAATGATCGAGCGCGACAATGTGAAATGATCCCGATATCCCAGCGTATGGGCCGCGTTCAGTGTATTCTGTACCAGATCACTTGTGCTGTTATACGGGATGGTGAATTGCAGATCTGGGTCGCCGACCATATCGAGCAGAATCATGGCGCGGATTTTTTTATGATCTCCGGTTTCAACGAGCTGAACAGCCATATGGCGGCTTCCGTGTAATCCATCGCCGGGAACATAGCCTGCAATACCTTCTTCACCGTCGAAAAATGCAAAAATAATTCCAAGGTCTGGAACCACCTTGGATTCGCTGATCAGACGCGCCAGTTCCAGCAAAACGCCGGTGCTGGATCCCGAATCATTCGCACCCTGAAAATCATCAATCCCGGGCATCGTGTCGAAATGCGATCCGAGGATAATCCATTCCTTTTTTTTCCCGGGAATCATGCCGATGACATTGATCATCGTTTTTTCACCTTCCGGTGTCATATCGACGAAGGTATTCATTTCAGCATCAACGCCAAACGTTTCCAATCGTTGGAAAATATGTTTTGCAGCCTTCCAACCTTCGGAAGTCCCGGCATCGCGCGGCGTAAACTGCACCAACGCTTCAACTTCAGTAAAGGCCTTCTGCCCGTCAAAAGCAGGTAAGTTGGATGCAGTTTTTTCCTGCTGACATCCAACCATTGGAAGTATAGAGACACAAAGTCCTAGAGCAATGATACATTGCGTCCGTTGTGTCTTTGGCTTCATCAGAATCACCGAAAATTACTTAGCCGCTGCGGCTTCTTCTTTGGCTTTAAGAATTCGTTCGACGACGGAGTCGCACATTTCTTTGTCTTCTTTGAGAGCGCGTACGGCGGCATCGCGGCCCTGACCGAGCTGGGTACCATCCATGGAAAGCCAGGATCCTTTTTTGTCGATGATGCCGACGTCGATCGCCGCATCGATGACAGAACCGGTGTAGGAGATACCTTCCGCGTAGAGAATATCGAACTCAGCCTGTGTGAACGGGGGAGCCACTTTGTTTTTAACGACCTTAACGCGGGTACGGTTACCGTATACCACGCCGGCAGAGTCTTTCAGCTGGCCGATGCGGCGAATGTCGAGGCGGACGGAGGAATAGAACTTCAGCGCGCGGCCACCGGGGGTGGTTTCCGGGCTGCCGAACATGACGCCCACTTTTTCGCGGATCTGGTTCGTGAAGATTACGATACAGCGGGAATGGTTGATGGCCGACACCAGCTTACGCAATGCCTGCGACATCAGACGTGCCTGCAGACCGACGTGCGACTGACCCATTTCGCCATCCAGCTCGGCGCGGGGGGCGAGGGCGGCCACGGAGTCGACAACGACCACATCCAGTGAATTACTCTTCACCAGTGCTTCACAAATATTCAGTGCTTCTTCACCGGAATCCGGCTGGGAAACGAGCAGATTATCAATATCGACGCCGATTTTTTTGGCATAGCCCGGATCGAGCGCGTGCTCGGTGTCGATAAAGGCGGCGGAACCGCCAGCTTTCTGGGCGTTGGCGATGACGTGGGAAACCAAGGTTGTTTTACCGGAAGATTCCGGGCCGTAGATTTCGATGATTCGGCCACGGGGCAGTCCGCCTATTCCGAGAGCAATATCGACCGTCAGCGCACCGGTGGAAATGGATTCAATATGCTGATTAGCTGAGGCATCGCCCAGCTTGACAATGGCCCCTTCGCCATACTGTTTCTGAATTTGAGCAACGACTGTGCTGAGTGCGGTTGCCTGATCTTTAGGGGCGTCTTTTTTCGCTGCCATGACGGGGGATCTCCTTGGTCTTAAACTTCTGGTTAAAATGAAGGGAGGAATCTATCAAACCCCTTGGGTGTGTCAACGTAACCCGCTTCCAATCATTGGAAAAAATGCATTTGAAAGGGTTTTTAAAAAGAACCTTAAAAAGGCTCGCGTTGAAAGCTGAGTCTGGGATAGTCGCGCGCTTTTAGCAGACACAGGTGCACAGAATTGAAAACGGAATGATCCCATGACGAAAACAAACAAGCTGTTTAAACTGAATATTGAGCGTCCCCGGAATGTAAAAAACGACATTCTATCCGGCCTGACCGTGGCGCTGGCGCTCGTTCCTGAAGCAGTCGCATTTTCATTTGTGGCCAAAGTGGATCCGGTTATCGGTCTCTATGCGGCTTTCATGATGGGACTGATCACCGCCATCTTCGGCGGACGGCCCGGCATGATCTCTGGTGCAACCGGTGCGGTGGCGGTCATCTTTGCTCCTTTAATGATGGAGTTGGCGGTGCCGGGCATTCTTCCGGAAGGAGTAAGCAAAGAGAGCTACCTTTTTGCAGCAGTCATTTTGATGGGGGTCATACAGATGATCTTTGGTATTTTTAAGCTGGGTA
Organism: Pontiellaceae bacterium B1224; assembly: GCA_029432815.1. Lineage (GTDB taxonomy): Bacteria > Verrucomicrobiota > Kiritimatiellia > Kiritimatiellales > Pontiellaceae > Pontiella. The sequence goes on from JAROBA010000010.1 coordinate 56,671, forward strand.
AGTTTATCCGCCTGGTGCCGCATCCGGTGATGCTCGGTTTTGTGAACGGGCTGGCGATCATCATCTTTAAATCACAGTTTGAAATGTTTTATGTCGGCCACGGTGAACACTCGCACCTGCTGCCGGCCGTTGATTTGGTCTATATGGGAGCGATGATTGCTCTGACCATGGCGATCAGCTTTTTCCTGCCTAAACTTACCAAAGCCGTACCGGCCACGCTTGCCGCCATCGTGACAGTAACCATTATATCTATTGTCCTTCAGAAATTGGGTATTCACGAATCCCGCAACGTACTCGATTTTGTGCAGGGGATGGATCCGACGAAAACAACCATTGCGGCCGGACTTCCAACCTTTGGAATTCCGAAGATTCCTTTCAACTGGGAAACCTTCATGATGATTCTTCCCTTCTCTGCGTTGGCGGCCGCTGTTGGCTTGATTGAATCGCTGATGACCCTGACGCTGGTGGACGAAATTACGGAAACCCGGGGTCGTGGAAACAAAGAATGCAGAGGGCAGGGACTGGCCAATATTGTAAATGGATTTTTCGGTGGTATGGGCGGTTGTGCCATGATCGGCCAGAGTATGATTAACATACGTGGCGGCGGCCGAGGTCGTTTGTCCGGCATTGCAGCAGCACTTTTCCTTTTGGCCATTCTGCTCATTGCAGCACCGTTGGTGGAAATCATTCCGCTGGCCGCGCTGGTCGGGGTGATGTTTATGGTCGTGATCGGTACCTTCGAGTGGTCCAGCCTTCGTTTGTTCGGCAGCATTCCGAAAATGGATATCTTTATCATCATCCTGGTTTCGGTTGTAACGGTGATGCACGACCTTGCAATTGCCGTGCTTGTCGGAATCGTTGTATCCGCACTGGCTTTTGCCTGGGAGCATGGCAAAAAGATCCATGCGAACATCATGGTGGATGAACACGGCACAAAGGTCTACAAGTTGGAGAGCGCTCTGTTTTTCGGTTCCGCTCAATCCTTTAAAGATCTGTTCGATCCATTGAACGATCCGACGGATGTCGTGATTGATTTTCAGAAGGCGCGCGTCTATGATCATTCCGCCATAGAGGCGATCAATAACATTACCGAGCGCTATGCCGATCAGGGCAAAAACCTGCATTTGCTCAACCTGAGTCCTGAGTGCCTTGAGCTCATGGAAAAGGCCGACAACATCATCGAGATCAGCGTGATCGAGGATCTCGACTGGCACATTGCTGACAACCGCTTGGGTTAACGAACGTCAGTCGAAAGTCAAAGGTCTGCAGGTCCAAAGTCGACTGCTCCATAGAGCGTTTTTGACTTTCGACCTCTAATAGATATGCGGCACGAAGTTCTGCTCTTCGTGCGGGGGGCGCTTGTAGGAACCATCATCCGCACGTGGCGGAAGTGTGATCGGCTTCGGCGTCAGATCTTCGTATGGAATCTGGCTCAAGAGGTGTGAAATACAGTTAAGACGGGCTTTCTTTTTATCGTCCGCTTCCACCACCCACCACGGGGCTTTTTCAATGTCTGTATATTTAAACATGTCGTCTTTGGCTTTGGAATATTCCGCCCATTTTTCACGCGACTTCAGATCCATCGGGCTCAACTTCCAACGCTTGGTGGGATTATCAATCCGGGACTGAAAACGTTTTTCCTGCTCTTCATCACTCACGGAAAACCAATATTTAATGAGGATGATGCCAGAGCGGATAATCATGCGTTCAAACTGCGGGCAGGATTTAAAAAATTCTTCGACCTGTTCTTCCGTCACAAATCCCATCACACGGTCGACGCCCGGACAGTTGTACCAGGAGCGGTCGAACAGGGCGATTTCTCCCGCGGCAGGAAGCTCGGGGACATAGCGCTGGAAATACCATTGCGTTTCTTCCCGTTCGGTCGGTTTTCCCAAAGCAACCACGCGGGCAACGCGGGGATTCAGGCTTTCCGTGATTCGTTTAATTACGCCGCCTTTCCCGGCTGCGTCGCGCCCTTCAAACAGAACGACCACTTTGAGGCCCTTGTGCTTTACCCATTCCTGAAGTTTAACCAGTTCAATCTGAAGGCGGGCCAGCTCAGCTTCATAAAACTCGTTTTTGAGCCGTCCGTTTTCTTTGTAGTGTTTTTTATTTATTTTTATATGCGACACGCCTGCCTCCAATGAATGGTTAAATGATCGATCGCGATTTTAATGTTTGCCTGCAGATGCGTCAAATATCTAAGCAATGAAGCAGGGATCTATGGTGGCTTATTTCAAGATGCCGCGTTTTTGCAAATCGCGAATCACATTGCCGACGATGACTTCCATGTTTTTTTTATCGGAACGATCGTCAAATATACTTTTCCTGCCACTCCAGACAAGCTGTCCCGATTCGACATCGTATATATTGGTTTCGATCATATATTCCATGTAGCTGTCAACCGAACCCATATTCATCGTCAGAGAATAGCCCCAGTCGTAATAGCCCCAATAGCTGTCCGAATAAAGGGATGGCGTATAACCGACGGGTACGACCTGCTGACGCTGTGTTCCGTCCAGTACACTGGTAACGATCAGGGTGCTGATCTTATTTTCTTTCAGCAGCGATGCGAGCTGATCTTTATCCATTTTTCCAGTGATCCCGTAGTTGGCATGCAGCGATCCAGCCGGAACATAAGGTAACAGTGCGTTTACAAAAATAGTTTCATATTGCAGGCAGCGGCTTTCGCTGTTGGCCATCGCCAGTACAGAGGTTTTTCCCAGTTTATAATCGGTGTACTTGGGGTTAAGCCAGGACTCCTGCTTCGGCGTTGTCATCTGGCAGGAGGAAAGAAGGGTGGCCAGTGCAGCCGCCGAGAGTAAAGTTAAGAGGCATTTTTTCATGATATCGTGCTCCGTTTATTGTGAGAAAGGGATGTGATCAATTTCCTGAAATTCAGCAACTTCGTTCAGCCATACCTGCTGAACAAAAGCCACGTGCTCCGGATGGGTATTGTAGGCATCGTATGTCGACTGATCCGGAAATTCCATGGAAAGCCCGAAATCGAACGAGTTCTTTGGACTGACTTCTTCCAGTAGTTGGAAATTTCCAACCCCTGGAATGGATGAAAGTGCAGCGGCTTTTGAAAGAAACAGCGCCTCTGCGTCTGAGCCCTTTTTGTGGATTAACTTAAAAAATACAGAATGAGTAATCATGGTTGAAGATAAGACTTGGTTGCCGATGTTCGAATTAAGATGGGAATATATTCCAAATGCTGACAAATCGCAAATTCTGTTTCTGCAAGAACTCCGCCATGCGTTACCTCAAATTAAATGCGGGAAGCGTCCGACTTCCATCGCGAACCGTGTCCAATTATGTAGCCGGACTCCGTTCTATCGATAGACATATTGAGCGCAACTAAAATTACTGGGAAGGGTTGGTAACGATGTCAGAAAATAAGAACGTTAAAAAACGGGGGAGTCAGGCCGGCTTCACCTTGCTTGAAGTGTTGATTGCAATTGCGCTGCTTGCGGCCATTGCCGGGTTGCTCGTCTCCAATCTGGATCGAATTCTGGGCGGCGGACGTGAACAGGTTGCGCAACTGTTTGTGGAAGAAACACTGGAAACTCCGCTGACAGCCTATCGGGTCAATATGGGGCGCTATCCTACCACCGAGGAAGGTCTCGATGCGTTGCTGAATAAACCTTCGGACGAAGCCGTAAACTGGCGCGGTCCGTACGTTAAAAAACTCAATCCCGATCCCTGGGGCTCGCAATATCAGTATCGCTACCCCGGCGAACACAACGAAGCCACCTACGATCTCTGGTCCTTGGGACCGGACGGCGTTGAAAGTGAAGACGATATTGGCAACTGGGCTGTAGGTTCTTCAGAAACCGATTAAAGTGAATGATCCAATATGAGGCATTTGCAACAAGCTGGCTTTACAGTGGTGGAGGTGTTTCTGGTAATCACTCTGCTGAGCATCGTTGCAACCCTGATGATTGTTCCCATTCAACAAATGACGGATAACATTCATGTGCGTCCTTTGGAGGAGACGGTCCTGTCTGTGGTACGAAAAGCCCATATGGAAGCACGGCAAAGAAATATGCCGGTCGTTTTGCACTATGCCGGCGAAAGCAACCTGCTGGAACTGACCTCTGCGGACGGGATTCTGTTCGAGGAGATTGACCTTCGTTTTGCATCGGGTGAGGAGGAGGAAGAAATTCTGAATTTCTACCGCATCCTTCCCGAAGATCCGAAAAATGAATCCGTTGCCTATGAGACGGAGGAAGAGGTCGTGGATTTCATTGTCTTTCATCCGGCCGGGGCATCAACCCCATTTGCAATTGAGCTGACACAAAAAGATATCCGTTTGGTCATGGATCCATTTTCGAGTGAGCCGGTGATACGCGAAGTTGAGGGCCGCGAATCATGAGGCGGGATGGATTCACGTTGCCGGAAACGGTTGTGGCGATGAGCCTGTTTGCACTCGCGGCCACGGTACTGTGCCAGGCCGCCATGAATGCGAATTTGGGGCTCATGCGGTTGGAGCAAAAGGAAGACGCCTATTTAAAAATGGACTGGGTTCGAGATGCAATTCTGGCCATCACCGACCGTGCGACGATTGAAGAAGGCGGGGAACTTATTTTCCCGCGGCATGTACGCAAAAAGCCACTCGATGATGAAGAACCCCAACTGGAAGAACCGGACAGTTCCATTCAGGCCACCTGGGAAGCTGAGATCTTTCCAACGCGGGTGCTCGATGTGCATCGGCTTGATATCACGGTTACAGTCGAACGGGGAGAAGAACTCGCGGAGCCGCAACAGGCTTCCTACTTTGTTTATCGACCCAACTGGTATGAAGAGTCCGATGGTCGCGGCAGCCTCTTATCTGAAAAAGAGGCCGATTGGGAGCGTCAGCAGCAGCTGCACGGAATGTGATGGTGCATACGAATCACAGTTCCAATCATTGGAAATCCGGCCTGACCTTTCTGGAGCTGTTGCTGGCCGTTGCCATTTCCGGGCTCATTCTGGCGGCTTCGGCACAGCTGATGTTTTCGTTCGGCAACTTTTGGAAACAGACTGAGCTGGAACCGCGCTTTGAACACCATGTCGAAGGCGTGGTTTCGTTTGTGCAATACTGCCTCGATGAAACGGAAGAGCTCTCGCGTAATCCTGACAGTCCGTTTGGATGGAAGAAAGCGCCGGACGTTCGCCAAAATGTTATTCAGTTTCGACTCGCCGCTCCACCGCCGTTTTTTGTGACCGATATACGCCCGGTTCCGCAGGTCGATGGCTGGCTCTATTTCGACGAAGACAAAGGGTTGACGATTCTGTGGCATGTTCCGGAAAAACTCACCGAAGGAAAAAGGGAGATGAAACAGACCCTGCTTTCCCCGTGGGTTGAAGATCTGGAGCTGGGTTATTTTGATGCTGAAAATAATACGTGGGAGTACGAATCTTCCGCGGACGAAGAATATAAATCATCGGGTAAGCCTCCCGGGGCGCTACGTATTGTGTTTAATCAAAATGGGCGGAAAAAGACGCGTAATATCCGTCTGCTCCGCCACGACCGCCATGTACTTGTTTACTAATCCATCTGAAAAACGGCGCGAAGGTGCCGTACTGCTGATTGTGCTCGGAGTCATCCTGCTCGCAAGCTGGATGCTGGTGCAGATCATTGCACGGGTTGGCGAAGAGATGGCTTTGCGTGGGGAAGATGAACAGAACGATGCCCTTCAGGCATCCGCTTTCCAATCCTTGGAAATCACGCTGGGTGTTCTTGCAGAAATCAAAGTGCTCGATGGTGGCCTCTACAGTCCCGTACAGGGGTGGGGCAATCCATTGGCCTATGCCGGCTTTGCATCCCATGCTGTTTCGAATGAACTGGGGTTCGTAGAAGACGACGAGCTGGAGGTTGGGGGCGTCGATGAAATTGTTCCGTTTGCATTTCCTCCCGGTATTCAGGTTGCGGTGGAGCTTCGCGATGAATCGGGCCGTTTTCCGCTTAACACGACGTCTGAAGAGCGGTGGAAGTTGCTGTTTGAAGAAATGGAGATTCAGTCTTCCGATGCCGCGATACTGACAGACAGCCTGCTGGACTGGATTGATGCCGACGATGAAACTCGGTTAAACGGCGCAGAAAACGGAACGTATCAGCGGCGCGATCCCGCCTACCTTCCGGCGAATGCGCCGATTGCGAATCTATTGGATCTTCAGTTGATCGAAGGATTCGATCGTCTGTTCTTTGATGAAGAAGGCATTCCGAATGATCTGTACCGTACCTTTAAGGAGTGCGTTACCGTAATCAATTGTGAAGCCGTGAACCTGAATGCCGCTCATCCGCTGGTGCTTGAGGTGATGGGCGAAGAACTCGATTTTGAACCCGAACGAATTACCGATTATATGGCCGGTATTGACATGGAACCGGGGACGCTGGATGACAATGTCCTGCGTCCGGGACTCGACGATCCCGACCTGCCAACGGACAACGAAGGCGAGCCCCTCGATTTAAGCACAACCAGCCGTTTTCTAACGGTCTACATTTCCGCGATGTCCGGAGGAACGGTCTTTAATCTTTCCGCACGCCTCGATACAGAGACGCCTTCTGAACATCATATCTATCCGATGACGATTCTGGATTTACAGACGAAAGGGTCAACCCTGTGACCGAAAAACCATTAAAAACAGAAAATAAAACCATTGTTCCAATGACGCCCGATCCGGTGCGATTGGTGCCTTCGGCGCGGTTTATTGTCGAGACGCTGGAACTGCCACCCGGTATTTCGCCACGCGACACGCCGGGCTTTCTGGAAGGTGAGGTCGAAGAACGATCTCTTTTCGCGCTTGAATCCACGTCGTGGGGCTATATGGAAACCCGAAAAAAGGGTTCCCCTGTTTCAATCCTTTTGTATTCAGCATTCCGGGATCAGGTAAACGGCGAAAGCGATCCGCATTACGCAGAGCGCCACGCGGTGCTTCCGGGCTTTGCAGCATTGGTCGGCCGAACCTGGCGGAAGACAACCTGGGTCACGCTGCTGGAACCGGCGTGCGTCACGCTGGTTCGCATTCCGGCTCGTTCCGGAATTCCGAATTTTGTGCGCAGTCTGTATGGCAAGCGATTGGATGACGATTTGCTTACGGCCTGGGCTTTGCGCGATACGCTGTTGAATGACGTGGAAGTGTTGGAAGATGAGTGCATCGAAGAAGGACTGGTTCGATGCAAAAATCCTTCCAATGATCGGAAAGGCGGGGTGGTTTTCCCGCTCGAACGCTGTCTCGCTCCCGACGAAAGCTGGAAACGGTTTGGCAGTGGGAAGCTCCTTTCGGAAGCAACCTTACGGGCCGCCGATGTTCGGGATTCGCATTTTCTGAATCAGATGAGAAACCGCCGCAGGGCAGCCCGGCAATTGAATACATTTCTTCGACTGGCCGCTTTGTTGTTAATCGGGCTGAGCTTCTTTCAGTTTCGATATATTCAATTGAAGAAAAAAACGGAACAGCTTTCGGAGCAGCTTGCCACGCAGCGCCCGGTTGTTGCGGCACTGCAGCAACAGGAGGCCTTGGCAAAATCGGCAGGCCGGCTTTCGGATCCTCCGCTTGAAATTTTTACGTGGCTGACGGCGGTGAACGATGTCCGTCCGCAAAACATTTCGTTTCTGAGTACCTATGCCGATCGTGACGGGAATCTCGGGTTTTCCGGAGAAGCCCCCAGCGTGGCCGAAGTGAATACGTTTCGGGATGGACTGAATCAGACAAACAGCTTCAGTGAGGTCGATACCAAAGAAATCAGCAGTGCAAAACGCGGCGTCAAATTCAGCATACAGGTCAAGATGAATATCGATCAACTAACACAGAAAGGAGGCGATGCATAATGCTTAAACTTCTTTCCCGTATTTCCTCTCGCGAACGCATTATGCTGGCCGCTCTGGTGCTGGTTGGTTCCATGATTTGGTTGAGCAGTCTATGGCGGAACTGGGAATCGGTTTCGGTTCGGTATCGTAAGGTGAAGCTTGAGCTCGATCAACAGTCCGTCTGGCTGGATAATGCCGACCGCTTTGAAAATGAACTGGAAGATTCGCTGGACCAGCTTGATCCGGATAAGACCTACAACGATGCGGAATTAATTGCCCTGATTGACAGCCTGGCACGGGAGCATAAGGTTTCTCACGATCTAGGCACGCCCACGACCATTGAAGGAGAGTTGTTTCTTCAGCACACCCTGAAAGTCAGTGTTAAGAATGTGCCGTTGCCTAGGTTGATTGATTTCGAACGGAGTCTTGCAACCCGCTATCCGTATGCCTCGCTGGAAGATTTTTCAATTTCCGCCAATAAGGCCGATCCCCGGCTTCTGAATGCGCGCTTAACCATTAGTGCCTACCAATTGACCACCGAAGAGGATTATTCGAATGCCCTTTTCGATTAGATTTTAAGAAGGAAATCCTATGAATAAACAATCAATCATTATTTTCGCTGCTTTGGCCCTGGCCTCCTCAACGCTGCATGCTCAAACCAATTCAGTGACGCCACCCCGAATTGTGGCGATGCCGATTGAATCGCTTGATCCTGCTGAAGAGATCGGACCGATTGTACTTCAAAAAATGCCGATCGAACAGGTGTTTGAGCTGCTTCAGACCTATAGCGGCCGGGTGATCATTCCTGCTGCCGGTTTGCCGAAAACGTCCTTCACGTTTAAAAGCTCCGAAAAGATGCGCCGCGATGAAGCCATTCTCGCCATGGAAACCCTGCTTAATTTAAACGGCATCCTGCTGGTGCCGCGAAAGAACGGCTTTCTCGAAGCGATCCCTCATAAACAGGCGCTGCGGCATGGACCGATTATGCAGGATGGAGAGGTGCTGGCGAGCGGTGCAGAACAACAGGTCTACGGCCGAATTTTCGAGCTGAATCATTTGGATTCAAAAAGCATGTATAAACAGATTCAAAATCTGCTTTCTCCCGGTGGCCTGGCGAGTGTTTTGAATCTTGAATGGCGCAATTCGCTGCTTGTTTTTGATACCGATCAAAATCTCGATGCGCTCGCAACCGTCATCAAAATGCTGGATCAGCCTCCCGGGCATCGCGCGGAAGTGTATGTGATCCCGATCAAAAACAGCCGGGTATACAGTGTTTATTATGCGTTGCTTCATGCGCAGCGCTATCGCGCAAATGCCGCGCTGTACCGGGCTCGCTTTCATATCGATAGCGCGGCCAACCATCTGGTGGTGGTCTCTCCGCCGGAAAGCAAACCCTATATTGAAGAGCTGGTTGAAAAGCTGGATCGGGAGATTGCTCCGCTGACAACGAGCCAGGTGTATACCATCGAAAAGGGAAATCTCCGCACGATCTATAGCATCCTGCTCGGAATGATCCGCCATCAGCAATCGCAGTTTGGTAAGCGCGGTTTCCAAAGTTCGGAAACCTACCGCATTACACAGGATTTAAATGAGCCGGACACCATGGCTGAAACAGAGCCGGTTGAAACCCCGCCGGTTGAAACGGTGGTTTCAGAAATCAGTGCCGATGCCGCAAGCACAGCTGAGTTGCAGTTCAGCCCTTATATGGGGGTATGGCTGGATTATCAGAATAATGCGTTGGTCGCGTACGGAACTCCGGCAGATTTGCGACGGGTTGGAGAACTGATTAAAAAGCTGGACCGGGAAACAGCGCCGTATACCAGCAGTGAAATCATTAAGCTTAAACATGCCTATGCCGCCGGTCTGGGAAATTTGGTGAACCACATGGTGAATGTACAGCGCAACCTGTTTGCAAGGCAGGGACTCAGCAGCGGTGAAGTGCGGGAGGGGCAGGCGAGCGATGTTGCTGAAGATGCCTTTGAATTCAGCCCATACACGTATATCTGGACTGAACGGGCCAACAACGCCATTGTGGTGTATGGAACCCGGTCGGATATTGACCGGATTAAATCCATCATTTCGCTGATGGATGTGGCGCAAACCCCGGTTACACGCAGCAAAACGATTCCGGTTAAAAACACGCAGGCCACTACGGTGGCCAGCATGATCGGACGTATTATTTCCATGCAGCGATATCTTTATCAGCGCGCGGGGTTATATATCGGGGAGCCTCGCGATGCTGGAACGGCGCAGAGCGAAGGAAGCTCTATGGAGGTCGGGTTTGAGTTCACTCCGTATGCAATGGTGACGGCCGACCGAACCGGAAACTCGCTGTTTATCTACGGAACAGATCGGGACATCCAACGAGTGGAAGAATTGCTGGTTGATCTCGACCGGGAAAGCGCACCGATTACCAAGAGTAAAGTGTACTATTTAAAACATGCTGAAGCGTATAGCCTGAGCAGAATCGTGTCGCAGGTGATTGCCTCGCAACGCAGAATTTTCGAACGCCGCGGTCTGCGTTCGGGGGAAGAATCTGCAGCAATGGATACTGAAATGAGCATGGGCTTTGAGTTCAGCGAATTTGCCACCATTGTTGCCGACCGAAGAAGCAACAGCCTTTTGTTCTATGGTACCGATTCCGATATTACGCGTGTTGATGCCATGATTGAAGAAACAGATATTGCGGTTGAACCCATTACGGGTAGCCGGGTATTCCCACTGAAGCATGCGGAAGCTAATAATCTGTCACGCGTGTTGCAGCTCATTGTTACCAGTCAGCGAAGAGCCATGCAGTCGGTAGAATCTTCCAGCGAAAAAGTAAAGAACACGCAGAATAATGATGACAGCCTGAGCGCCGAAGGAGAGCTCGCTTTGCAGTTCAGTCCCTTCCTTTCGATTGTCCCTGATGCGCGTAATAATGCGCTGATTGTTTACGGCACGCATGGTGATCTGAAACATGTGGCTTCGTTGGTTGAGCAAACTGATGTGGAGGTCGCCCCGCTGACCCGCAGTCAGGTTTTCTTTCTGGAAAATGCAAAGGCGAATACGCTGTCTTCAATTTTAACCCGAATGATTCGCAGTCAGCAGACTGCAATGCGGTTGGTGCAATCGCGTTTTCGTGCCGTGCAATATCCGGGGGAAGAGGGAGAGAATGCCGGGCCCATACTTTATGATCCGAATCAATCGATGCAGTTCAGCCCGTATGTTTCTGTGGTTCCCAATGATCGGAACAACTCTTTATTGATCTATGGTACGGAGGAAGATATTCGCCAGTTGGATGAGATTATTAAGCAAAATGATATTGTCGTTGCTCCCCGTACACAGAGCCGCATTTTTTATATTCGCCATGCCGATGCAAACGATGTGGTACGGACGATTAACCCGTTGATCACATCGCAGCAACGGGTGCGTGAACGTGAGGCAACACTCCGCCGGTTCTACCGAAAAAGCGGCGGCGATTTGGAAGATCCCTTGTTGGATGCACCGGAAATGCTGAGCGGGGACGCGCTGCCAGAGACGCAGGATGTGGGTATGGATTTTGATGAAGATCTTCAGTTCAGTCCCTATGTCACTCTGTCGGCCGATGATCGAAGTAATTCAATTCTCGTGTACGGAACCCCGTTTGATCTCGAGCAGGTTGAAAATCTGATTGAACGGGTGGATCGCGTTCTGCCTCAGGTTCAGATTGAAGTTGTGATTGCCGAAGTGATGCTCGAAAACGGACAGGTTTCCGGGTTGGATTCCTTCGGTGTCAGTTACGATAATCCCTTCCCGTTTCAGGTTGACGGGGCCGCTGCGGGCGGCGTTGCAAGTCGGGGCGGTATACTCGGGCAAACGGCTGAAATAGATGCCGGCGAAGGAGCGGCTGGAGATATCGGCATCGGATTAAATCCGTTCAGCCTTCAGATGGTATTCCGTACGGCCAAAGAAGATGGCAAGGTCCGTATTCTTTCCGCGCCAACGATCACGACGAGTCATAATCGTCCGGCCAGCATTAATGTCGGCGAAGCCCGGCCCATCATCACCAGTTCCACCTCCACATTGAATAATAGCGACACTTCCCGTTCAACGGTGGAATACCGTGATATCGGTATCGAACTGAAGGTCGTTCCTTTGGTGAGCGATCAGGGCTATATCCAGATGGATATTGAACAAACGGTTGAAACGGTTATTGGCACGCAAACCATTGATAACAACGAGCAGCCAATCATTGGAACACGGCGCGCGAATTCATTTGTCAGTGTTCGGGATCAACAGATCATCGTGATGGGCGGGCTCCAATCAGAAACCACGATCAAGACGGAAGGCAAGGTTTGGATTCTGGGTGATATCCCGTTGCTTGGACGTCTTTTCCGTCCCAAGAAGGATGAATCAACGGTTCGGGAACTGATCATTTTCATTCGCCCGCAACTGGTTTCGGATACCAGCACACAGACGTTAATGGAACAGTTGGTTGAGGAGCCGGGGCTGGCATCTGGAGATGCGCTTATTTATCTCGAGAACAATCAGTTTGACGGACAGCTTGCACGGGTTGAAAAAGGTCGAAAGCTTTCCGACAGCTCCACAAACGAAGTAGCTGAAGTGGTTATTGAAGTGGAGGGTTCAGATGAGAAATAAAAGCTGCTTTATTTGGCTGTTAGCGCTGTCTGCTGGTCTGGGTTTTGCGGATGAAAAAGAACAACCGTACAAATCACTCATAGATAATTCGCCCTTCCTGACCCCGGCTTTCAGGGCGAGGCTGGTTAAACACGACTCCACTTCGCTCAAGTTTATCGGGTATACTCAAATTGGAACGATCTGGCATTTTGCGCTGATCGATAAGAAGAGCGGAAAAACGCTCTGGGTTAAAATCGGTGAAGAATATGACGGCATCAAAATTGAGTCGTTTGATGAAGTGGCGAAGAGCATACATCTGACGATAGCCGACATCGCCTATGATTTAACCCTGGTAAAGGAGTAGGTAGAAATGCGTATTGATTCCATTTCGAGCAACTCGGGGCTGGGTAATATTATCGGCCAACTTGATCCAGAGGCGGAGCGAAGTGTTGAAACCGCAGCACGAGAGGATAAGCTGAACAGCTTATCTTCCGCTACTGGGATCGATGCCCGGGAACTTCTGTCCATGCTGGCTCATGCCTCCGGCTATCCACTGCTTGCTGCATTTGAACCGGATTTTGAAGAATCGGCAGGTTTTTCCGAGCGGTTAATTCACAGCTGCGGCGCCTTGCCCATTCGGCCTCCGGAGGATTGCGATCCGGGAAGCTTGTGCATCGCGACACTTTGGCCGCCGAGCGAGCGGGTCGAACGCTGGGTCTATGCGGTTTGCGGTCGGGAGGTTCAATGGTTTCTGGTGGAACCTCGGAAACTTATGGCCGTCATCACCAGTAATTTTGGCGTTGGGGCTGCCAGTCTTGACGAGTCCGATACAGAAGGACTTGCCGGAGCGGTTAAAGAAGACGAGGAAGATGAAAATGCCGCAATCATCCGCTTTGTGAATGATGTCATTCAACAGGCGATGCGTGATCGGGCAACCGATATTCACTTCGAGCCGCGAAAAGAACACCTGGACATTCGCTATCGGATTGACGGGCGCTTGGTTCCGGTCAGGGTTCCGTCTAACCTGGTCAATTTTCAGAGTGCGATTATTTCCCGCATCAAGATCATGTCGCGCATGAATATTTCAGAAAAACGCCGCCCGCAGGATGGTCGTATCACTTACGGAAAAGGACGGCAGGAAGTGGATGTGCGCGTTTCAACGCTTCCAACGATGTATGGTGAAAGTGTCAGCATGCGTTTGTTGAATGAACAGAGCCAACCGACTTCCATTCAAGAGCTGGGGTTTCTGCCGGACGATGAAGAGCGCATTAACCGTGTGCTGGATTTGCCGCATGGCATCATGCTGATCACCGGTCCGACGGGCTCAGGAAAGAGCACCACGCTGGCTTCGTTTATGCGGCAGATTGGCACCCCGGAACGCCGGATCATCACGGTGGAAGATCCCATTGAATATGAAATTCCGCAGATCAATCAGACGCAGGTGAATTCCGAAATCGGGCTGACCTTTGCCAGTGCTTTGCGCAGTGTCCTGCGTCAGGATCCGGATGTGATTATGGTGGGGGAGATTCGTGACCGCGAAACGGCTGATATTGCGGTGCGTGCATCGCTTACCGGACACTTGGTTCTGAGTACGCTTCACACCAACGATGCGCCGGGAGCCATTGTGCGTTTGGTGGATATGGGGATCGAACCCTTTCTCATCGCATCCTCGGTCAAGATGGTCATTGCGCAGCGGTTGATTCGTCGCCTCTGCCAGCACTGTGCGGTGCCAGACACCACTCCGCCCGAAGTGATTCGCTCTTGTTTAATGGCGCTGGGTATGGATCAGGCGCTGGCCGAAACGGCCGATGGGCTGCGCATGCCATCCGGCTGCGATTCCTGCTCCGGGATCGGGTTCCGCGGTCGCGTCGGTATGTTCGAGTTATTGCAGGTGGATGAAACCATTCATTCGTTAATTGTGCAGCGGGCTTCAGCACACGATATCCGTCGCCAGGCATTGGCGAACGGCATGCGAAGTCTGCAGGCCTGCGGATGGGAACATGCGGCACGAGGACAGTCTGCCTTGTCGGAAGTCATGCGTTATGCCGAGATGGCAGAACATGGTGGGGGATAAGTATGCCGAGATTCTTCTATAGAGCGGTTAATGCGAACGGGCATTCGACTTCCGGTGCGGTGGAGGCGGCCGATGCCAGTGCCGTACGCAAAAAGCTCCGAGTTGATGGACTGACCACTGTTGATATTCGACCTGCAAATCCAACCGACGGTGCGCATTCATCCGGTTCTGAAAAACACACCTCGGTTTCTTCCGCTGAAATGGAAAAATTTACGAAGGCACAAATCAGCGCGGGTGAGGCGAATAAAATTGCGTTGGAATTTTTCACGAGGGTTCATCAGTTGGTCGATAACGGCATGCCTTTGGGCGATGCCGTTAAAGCGCTGGGTCAGCGTTTAACGGTACCACGCCAGAAAGCACTCTGTACCGGGCTCTGGCAGGAACTGAGCAAAGGGTCGGATATGGGCGGGGCCATGCGGCGGTTTCCGAAAATATTCGATTCAACCACAGTAGCGATGATTGAAGCCGGTGAAGCGACCGGGAATCTTGCGCCCATTCTTGCCAACCTGATTGAAATGCTGGATACCCGCCGAGAGATGCGCAAGGAAATCGGCTCAGGATTGGCCTATCCTGCATTTATTCTGATGATGGTTTTCTTCGTGATGATATTTGTTCTGTTCTATCTGATGCCCAACGTGCAAACCATGATGGACTCCATGGGAGGGGAGCTCACATTGCCCACCCGCATTGTGATGGGGTTTGCCCGCTTCAGCCTGACCGGAGGTCCGTTTGTTCTGGCGGCATTTGGGGGGATTGCCCTGTTAATTCGGCAATGGCGGAAGTCGGAGGGGGGGCGCATGAAATCGGACCAATGGATGCTTCAGATTCCAATCGTCAAAGGAATCGCACAAAATGCGGAACTCTGCCGCATGTGTAATTTAACGGCCGTGCTGCTGGATAGCGGAGTGGATACCACCGATGCGTTACGCCTGATTGAACGGGCCATGCAAAATCGATATCTCAGAGGTCTGTTTTCCTCAAGCCGTACCCTCATTAGCGACGGAGCCTCCTTCGCAAATGCCCTGCGCCATAATCACGTGATGCCCGATATGGATTTGGATATTCTGAGCATCAGTGAAGATGCCGGTGATTTGGTAGCCGGCTTCCGCAGTGTGTATAAATCGCGAAATGAAGAGCTGCGGGAACAGATGAAAAAACTCACCGTCTGGATTTCCACGGTAGCGCTCTTCTTTGTGTTTGCCCTAGTCTTCCTTTTGGTCTTCGGCATCGTCAGCAGTATCCTTCAGCTCAGCAGCAGCGTGCTCGGATAACGGCGGAAGAACTAATAGCTGATGAGGTTAGTGAGAGGGATGTAATCTATTTCCTGAAAATCGGCGACTTCATTCAGCCACGCCTGTTGCACAAAGGCTATGTGTTCCGGATGAGTATTGTAGGTATCGTATGCCGCCTGATCCGCAAATTCCATAGAGAGCCCAAAATCAAAACTATTCTTTGGACTGGTTTCTTCCAAGATCTGGAAGTTTTCAACTCCGGGAATGGCTGACAGCGCTGCGGCTTTTGAAAGAAACAGAGCTTCTGCTTCCGAGCCTCTGACGTGATTCAGCTTAAAAAAGACAGTGTGGGTAATCATTTCACTGCCCTTGGTTACTGAGGGGGATTCAGTTGTTGCACATCCGGTCAGCAGGAAGGCTATACATAAAACGGATATAAATTTTATCATGAGTTCTCGGCTTTCATATACAGGTACTTATCAAAGAGGAATATATTCCAACCTTTGGAAGATCGCAACCGTGTTTGTTCAGGCTTCCCTATACGTAAAAAGCCCGGCGGGTGCCGGGCTTTTGCAGTTCCAATGTTTGGAACTTAGATGCCGAAGTCGTCTGCGCGAATCATTTCCGGCTCAACCCCGAGGTTGTAGGCCATGTCGTTCACACATTTGAGCATGATGGGCGGTCCGCAGAGATAGTATTCAATCTCGGTCGGATCTTCGTGATTGTTCAGATATTCATCCAGACAAACCTGATGAATAAATCCGGTTAAACCTTCCCAATTGTCTTCAGGAAGCGGATCGCTGAGGGCCACATACATTTTGAAGTTCGGGAACTGTTTTTCCAATTCCTGGAACTCTTCCATGTAGAACAGCTCGCGCTTGGAGCGACCGCCATACCAGAAGGTAATCTTGCGGTCAGTACCGATACGTTTAAGCTGATCGTAGATGTGTGAGCGCATTGGAGCCATTCCGGCACCACCACCGATAAAGCACATTTCGCGGTCGGTTTCCTGGGCAAAGAATTCACCGTAGGGACCGGAAATGGTGATCTTATCGCCGGGCTTCAGATCAAATACATAACTGGAGCACAGACCGGGCGGGTAGCTGGTGCCCGGAGGCGGGGAGGCGATACGAATGTTTAGCATAATGATGTCGTCTTCCAACGGGAAGTTAGCCATCGAATAAGCACGGAAGCAGGGTTCGTCATTGTTTGCGACATTGTCCCAGACATTGAATTTATCCCAGTCTTCACGGTACTCTTCCTGAATATCAAAGCTTTTGTAGGAAAGATCCTTGTAGGCAGGCACGTCGATCTGAATGTAGCCGCCGGCACGGAAGTCGAGCTTTTCGCCTTTAGGCAGCTCCACAACCAGCTCTTTAATAAAGGTGGCCACGTTGTCGTTCGAACGTACGGTGCATTCGTACTTTTTGATGTCGAGAATTTCAGGTTCGATATCAAGCACCATATCTTCCTTCACCTTCAGCTGACAGGCCAGACGAACGCCTTCTTTGGCTTCGGCTTTAGTGACCTGTCCTGCTTCCGTCGGCAGCAGTGAACCTCCGCCTTCAAGAACTTTGCATTTACACATGGCGCAGGTTCCGCCACCGCCGCATGCGGAAGGCAGGAATATTTTCTGGGTGGCCAGTGCGGTCAGCAGGGAAGATCCCGGCTTGATTTCAATCTCGCGGGAGCCTTCGTTAATGCTGAGTTTGGCCAGTCCCTGCGGGACCAGCTTTTTCGCGGCGACCATCAACAGGACGACCAGCAACATGATCACCGCTGTGAAGACGATGACGCTTGATACAATGTAGGTTACGTTTTCCATAATAGATCTCTATATCCTAGTTACCGGTATCGGTGAGTGCTTCAGCCGCCACTTGCGGGCCCGGATCCTGCGCCGTGGTTTTCTTGTCCAGATTAATTCCGGAGAAGCACATGAAGGCCATGGCCATCAGACCGGTCATGATCATCGTGATACCGAGGCCCTTGAGACCGTCGGGCAGGTGCGAATAACGCAGCTTTTTACGAATGGCCGCCATGGCAGCAATGGCCAGCAGCCAGCCGATCCCGGAGCTGAATCCGTATACCGTTGATTCCAGTGCACCGTAGTTGCGTTCCACCATGAACAGGGAACCGCCGAGAATCGCGCAGTTTACTGTGATGAGCGGCAGGAAAATGCCCAGTGCGTGGTAGAGCGCCGGGAAAAACTTATCGAGGATCATTTCCACGAGCTGCACCATCGATGCAATCGTTGCAATGAAGCAGATAAAGTTCAGGAAGCTCAGATCCAGTGTGGCAAACTTAGGGTTCACCCAGACCAGTGCACCTTCACGGAGCAGGAAGTGGTGAATGGCCCAGTTCGCCGGCAGGGTGATCGTCAAAACGAAGATAACCGCGAATCCAAGGCCGATGGCCGTGTCAACTTTCTTGGAACATGCCAGGAAAGAGCACATGCCCAGAAAGAAAGCCAGCAGGATGTTTTCAACAAAGATTGCCTTAATGGCGAGGTTTAAATATTCCACAGATTAATCCTCCACATATTTGGTAAGGGTGCGCTGTCCCCAGATCAACAGACCGAGAATGATGAACGCTCCCGGTGCGAGCAGGACCAGACCGTTGCCCATGAAATTGTCCCCCAGCGGAAGCTGGAAGCCGAGCCATTTTCCGAATCCGAGAATCTCGCGGATCGAAGCAACGGCAATCAACACGATCCCGTAGCCCAGGCCGTTTCCGAGGCCATCGAGCAGTGACGCTTTCGGTGGGTTTTGCAGAGCAAATGCTTCCGCTCGACCCATCACGATACAGTTCGTAATAATCAGACCGACAAATACGCTGAGCTGTTTACTGATATCGAACAGGAAAGCCCGCAGCAGCTGGTCGGCGATGATTACGAGGGTCGCAATGACGGCCATTTCCACAATCATCCGGATTCCGCTTGGAATCACATTGCGCATCAGCGAGATGACAAAGTTGGAGAGGGAAACAACCGCCGTCAGTGCCAGCGTCATTACAATCGCTGTATCAACTTTGACTGTTACCGCCAACGCGGAGCAGATCCCGAGTACCTGGATCGTAATCGGATTGTTGTCCGAAAATGGATCCATCAATAGTTTCTTAGCAGCAGAAGCCATGATTAGTTCCCCTTAATTGATTTAAAGTATTCAGCATACGCAGCGGCATCTTTCTGGAGCAACGCCTGAACGCCTTTGCCGGTGAGTGTTGCACCCGAGATTCCGTCCACCGAAGTATCCGTCAGCGGAGTGCCCGGCTTAACGACTAAAAAGTCAACGGCCTCTCCATCTTCATAGAGCTTCTTGCCGGCGAACTGACTCAGGAACCAGGGCTTCTCGATCTCAGCACCCAGCCCGGGAGTTTCCCCGTGCTTGTAGAAACTGATACCGGCAATGGTTTCCAGATCCGCTTCGAGCGACAGATAGCCGTAGAGCATACTCCATAGACCTTTTCCAGAGATTGGAAATGCGTATTTGGAGGGTTCCTCCGAACCATCTTCAGTCCAGGTAAAGATCGGTAGACCGCCGTCCATATCTTCAGCCACGTGGGCTGCATAGGTATCTTCAATACCCGGGCGATCCATCGCACTGATATCGATGCCGAACGCCTTCACGATGTTCCGCTTCACGTCAAATGCCTGGTTGGCCTCCTGCCGGCTCTTGAGTCCGGCAGCGGTGCCGGAGAGCAACAGACTGCAGGTCACGCAGACCACCGCCGCAAAAACAATTGTTCTAGTATCTTCACGCATTGTTCAAAGCCCTCGCATAAGCTGTACGTTTCTTGATGTGTCCCTGAACCACGAAGTGGTCGATCAGCGGAGCCATCACGTTCATGAACAGGATCGCCAGCATGGCGCCTTCCGGATAGGCCGGGTTGGCGACACGGATCAGTACGGTGAGCGCACCGATCAGGAAACCGTAGATAAACTTGCCGGTGTTTGTTGCCGAGGCAGAAACCGGGTCCGTCGCCATAAAGACGATACCGAACAGGAATCCACCCATTACCAGATGGTAAACGAAGGGCAGGGCGGCAAACGGATTATCAAGCGGCAGCACATTGAACAGGGCGCCCATGGCAACACAACCGATGATGCCAGAAAACATGACGCGCCAGGAAGCGATGCCGGTTATGAGCAGGAAGATCATACCCAATACAATGGCAACCACGGACGTGGAACCAATACAACCCGGAATATTACCCAGGGTCATATTAAGCAACGTATAGCCTTGTCCCGCATTGTCTGCAAGGGCTTGCACAACATCGCCTCCTTTTTCAACCGCAGCGGCAACCGCCAGTGGAGTGGCCATGGTTACACCGTCCACGTTTTCAGCAACAGTTCCAAAGATTGGACTGTTATCGAACGCTGTTTTTGCGGTGCCGACCCAAACCTTGTCGCCCGAAATCTGCGCCGGATAGGCGAAGAAGAGGAACGCACGGGCCGTAAGCGCCGGGTTCAGAATGTTGTATCCAACACCACCGAAGATTTCCTTACCGATCACGATCCCGAAAGAAACGCCGACCGCAACCTGCCAGAGCGGCAACGTGGGCGGAAGAATCAGCGGGAAGAGCATACCGGTTACGAGGAAGCCTTCGTTGATTTCGTGCCGCCGGATAACCGCAAAGAGCACTTCCCATAAACCGCCGACCAAGTAGGAGACGAAAATGATCGGAAGGACCATCGTGGCGCCGCGTAAGATGTCGGTCATTAGAGATGCGTCTTCAACATTATTGGCGATGTTGAACTGGTTGCCCGCATTCCAGATTCCAAACAGGATGCAGGGAATCAGCGCATAGATCACGAAGATCATCAAGCGCTTCTGATCGATGGAGTCGCGAACGTGCGGTGCACTCGGTGTTACATCGCCCGGAGTGCGGTTAAATGTATCGCCGGCTTCCCAGAGCGGGTACAACCGCTCAAACTTTCCGCCTTCTTCAAAAAGCGGGCCGATCTTTTTGTCCATAAAATCGAATAGAGCTTTCATTAAATTCCTTCCTCCTCGATCTCTTCCAAACCGCGTTTGATGATGCCGCAGACATCGGTCTTATGCGGGTCAACAAACGAAGCCAGCGCAAAATCTTCCGGATCGGTTTCAAGGATGCCGAGCTGAATCATTTCATCGGTGTCGTGCGCCAGGGCAGCACGAACCAGAAAATCGGTCATAATATTTAGTGGTTGATATTTATCCATCCAACCCGTAACCACCATGGCACGATGACTGCCGTGCATACTGGTTCCCAGTTTCCACTCGTGGTTGAAGCCCATCATAGAAGACAGGTTTACGCGGTGCGAGCTGTATTGGAAAAGGCCGGGCATGGTCCAACCCATCAGGTGCCGCGAACGATCTTCTTCGAGGGCGAACAGTTCTGAACCATAATAGGGTACACAGGTATCGGAAGGAACTTTATCGCCCCAGAGGATGTTTCCGTTGATTACACGAACCTCTTCACCCTCCAGAGCTTTGCTCAGTAGCGGTTCCAGCGAAGCCCCTGTCTCTACCTTATAGTATTTACGGAATTCCTCTTTAACAGCCGGGCCAGCCAGCGCGATAATCTTCGTGCGGGGCAGCTCGCCGGTGTTGAGGAGTTTTCCGATCAGAATCACATCCTGCCCTGTGATGGTGTAAACCGTGTCGTTTGGCAGAATCGGGCTGATGCGGTTAATGTGAATGCTGGTGTTTCCGGAAGGATACTTGCCGGCAAATGAGTGGCTTTCGGCATTTCCAAAGGCTGGAATATCTGATCCGGCCGACGTGCAAAGGTGTACTTTACCTTCGGTCAGTTTGGCCAGCGCATTGATGCCGGTTTGGAAGGCTTCTTCTTCACCTTTCAGCACCACACTGAAATCCGCCTGAAAAGGAGCGGAGTTTGCGGCGTTAATGAAGATGGCTTTCGGAGCGATGTCCGGATCTGCAATCTTATTAAAAGGGCGCTGCTTGATCAGCGGCCACAGGCCGGTGTTCAGGAGATGATCGGCGATCTGTTCTCTGGAGAGCTGACCAACGCTGTCGCGGGTATACGTCTCGAAGGTAACCCGTTCTTCCTCTGCTGATTTTTCGATCAGGATTTCAACCGGGAAGCGACGGGCGCCCAGATTGACTGCCTTCACCGTGCCGCAGCAGGGCGAACGGAAGAGCATCTTCTCGTTCTTTTTATTCTCGAATAACACGTCGCCGCGCTTCACGGAATCGCCCGCCTTAACTTTAAGGCGAGGCTTTAATCCTTCAAACTCGGAAGGATAGACCGCGAAAAGCTGCTGGCTCGCATATTCTTCAACGTTCGTGGACGGTTTCCCGATCACTTTGACGTCGAAGCCTTTTTTTATTTTGAAGTTAGCCACGCTATTTTCACTCCTCGGATTTCTTGTACAAAAAACCTGTTCATTCCCACATTGAAAAGCACTGTGAACAGCGCCTGCCAATTTATTCAACTCCCCTAAAATGGGGGCGAAACCGTACGGTTTAAACCCTCATTTTACCAGCACATATTCAGTTGGGAAAAAGATATGAACTGCTTAATGGGTATCTCTATACCGATTCATTTCTATCGTTAAAAGCACAAAACGTTATAAAGTTGCTCACGTTTGATTGATATTTGATTAACCAGTCTAGCGGACTTATCCTGCGTTCAGATGTTTACTCAACACGGGTTTCATTGTCACGTTTAAAAAGGAATCCCACGCGCCGTGGATTTCCGGCCAGGCGGCCAGCTGCGCGGTAGAAGCCTCCAAAAGGCTGTAAATATAACCGATCGGGTCTTGCGGGGCATTTTTAGTTGCGGTAATCGCGGTGGTTTTTCCACGCAGATCGTCGGTGCCCAGCGTTTTTCCGGAAACTTCCTCATTACCGGAAGCATCGAGCACATCGTCCGCCAGTTGATAGGCCGTGCCCAGAATGTAACCCGCTTCACGCAGGGCTTCGGCCTGGTCTTTTTCTCCGTTCCCGCCCGCAACGGCCGCAAATGCAAACAGAGCTCCGGTTTTATAGCGGCCGACCTCCTCGCACTCTGCCCAGGTTCCCGGAGTCCCGCGCAAAATCAGTTCCTGCTCTACCTCCGACCGGCAGACTTCACCCGTCCGGTCGATCAGTTCCTGCAGAAGATCTGTCCGGCCGACCTCGGTCAGCAGGGCCAGCGCCTTGAACATTAAGAGGTCACCGAAGAGAATCGCCCCGTTTGTGCCGTATTTTTTCCAGAAGGTGGGCGCACCGCGTCGCAGAATGCCGCCATCAATCACATCATCATGCAACAGACTGGCACCATGAATCATGTCCACCGCCGCACCGGCATTAACTGCAACCTGTTCATTCACGCCATTCGCATTGGCCAGAAAAAGGGTCAGGCGGGAGCGGAGCATTTTGCCGCTTCCCAGAAGGTTCTTGTTCGCGGGCAGCAATTTAGAAATATTGGTATCCTTCAGGCATTTTACCATGGCCTGTTTCACTAGCTTTAATTGCTTCTCAATCTGTTTTTCATCTGTAGACATCCGCGTATAATGCCGACCAATTTCCTCATGTCAACAATCCGCTACAATGGAGTTTTTTTACCCTCACAAAGCCACGAAGCACAAAGTTGAATAAATCAGTATCCTTTGCGCCTCTGCGGCTTTGTGAGAGGTTCTATATTATGAATTCAAAAGTATCCAATGATTGGAAATGGCAGATCGCCAACCGAATCTCCACTCGCGAGCAGTTGGAGGAATATATTGAACTGACTGATGATGAGCGTGCCGCATTTGATGGCGATATTCCGCTCTCCTTTGCCGTTACCCCACACTATGCATCCTTGCTGACAAGCGATGCCCTGCGGAAAACCGTCATACCAACGGATCATGAAAATAACATCGGCACCGGCGAACTGGCCGATCCGCTTGGGGAAGAGGATCACCGCGCCACGCCACACCTCATTCACACCTATCCCGATAAGGTGCTGTTTCTTGCCACCACGTTTTGCTCCACCTATTGTCGCTACTGCACCCGCTCACGTATGGTGGGCAAGCCGTTGCCTTTCGACGTTTCCACTTTTGATGAGACCTTTCAATATATCGAAGAACATAAGGAAATCCGCGACGTGCTGATCTCCGGCGGCGATCCGCTTACGATGACCGACTCCGTGCTCGACGAACTGCTTTCCAGAGTTCGGAACATTCCACACATCCGTATGGTCCGCATCGGCTCAAAAGTCCCGGTTGTCTTGCCGCAGCGCATCACCGCTGAACTATGTTCCATACTTCGGAAACACCGCGTCTGGCTCAGCCTGCACTTTATTCACGAAGCCGAACTTTCGCCCGAAACGAAGGCCGCCTGCCGCATGCTTTCCGACTATGGAATCGGGATGGTCAGCCAAACCGTTTTGCTGAAAGGGGTGAACGACGATACGCAATCGCTCATCGATCTCTTTTACGGTCTGCTCGAAATCAACGTGAAACCGTACTACCTGCTGCAATGCGATCCCGTCCAGGGTTCGGAACATTTCCGAACCACCGTAGAAAAGGGGATCGAGCTCATCCAATCCCTGCACGGCCATATCTCCGGCCTCGCCGTCCCGCAATACGTCATCGACGCCCCAGGCGGCGGAGGAAAAGTTCCAATCATTGGAAAAGAGCAGATCCGCCGGGAAGGGGATGATGTTGTCTTCCTCAACTATCTCGGAAAAGAATACCGCTATCCAGATCCGCTCTGAATCCATTCGCCAATTAATTATGTTCCGCAGAAGGTTTGGTGCACGATCTCTTCCGGTTTTGGTGCCTTTTCGTATGCTGCATATTCCGCGCGATCCTCGTAAGGTTTGGCCAACGCATCAACGAGTTTGTTGAAGGGAGCGAAGTCATTGCCATACGCCGACTGAATGGCCTGCTCAATACGGTGGTTGCGGGGAATCAGAATGGGGTTGGATTGCCGCATTGCCGCCGTGTTCGGATTCGACTGGGTGGCGGCTTCCCATGCAGCATACCACTCATCCAGCAAAGCGGGGTCTTTGAATAGCGCATTCAGTTCATTCCGGTTCTCATAGGTCAAGTGACGGAAGAAGAGGGTAAAATCGACTTCCTGTTTTGTAAGGAGCGAAAGCCCACTCCGGACGATATCCAGCGGCGCATCTTCGGCCAGTCCGAATTTTGCGAGGAACCGTTTATCATATTCGGAGCGGAATTGACCCGAAAAGGTGCCGAGTGCTGTTGTAGCTTTTTCAATGGCCGTTTTGCTGTCTTCAGAAATCAGAGAAAGCAGGGTTTCTGCAAACCGTTCCAGATTCCAGCGAGCCATATTCGGTTGGCTGCCCCAGGCATAGCGTCCGTTGCTATCAATCGAACTGAATACACATTGCGGATGAAAGTCATCCATGAAAGCGCACGGACCATAGTCGATGGTTTCTCCGGAGATCGCGGTATTATCGGTATTCATCACGCCGTGGATAAACCCGAGCGACATCCAATGTGGAACGAGTTTAGCCTGCGCTTCAATCACCCGTTCCAACAAAGTGAGATAGGGGTTGTCGGACTCGGCCGCATCGGGGTAGTGCCGTGCAATCGTGTAATCCGCCAATTCGCGCAGCGCATCGGCATCGTTGCTGGCATAAAAATACTGGAAGGTACCGACGCGGATATGGCTCGATGCCACTCGCGTAAAAATACCGCCCGCCAGATGCCCCTCCTGCCGCAACACCGACTCTCCGGTCGACACCGCCGCCAGCGCGCGGGTGGTCGGCACACCGAGGGCGTGCACCGCTTCACTGACGATATATTCGCGCAACACCGGACCCAATGCTGACTTTCCATCGCCACCCCGCGAGAACGGCGTGCGGCCGGATCCTTTCAGCTGAATATCCCGCCGCGTTCCGTTCTGATCCACCACCTCGCCGAGCAATAGGGCCCGGCCATCGCCCAGCTGCGGAACAAAACCGCCGAATTGATGCCCGGCATAGGCCTGCGCCAGCGGCTCGGAGCCGGCAGCAATTTGCTTTCCCGAAAAAACATCGAGCGCTTCTTCGGTTTCCAGCCAGGCGGGATCGATTCCCAGCTCGACAGCCAGTGCCGAATTGGCACGTAGCAGTTTCGGGGCCGGTACCGCTGCCGCATTTTGTTTCGCATAAAAGCGTTCGGGTAAACGGGCGTAGGTATTATCAAAAGGAATGGGGGTAGGCATAATTTTCGGTGAAAAGGCTTAGGAGAGCTGCTGATTGATGAAGGTGGCGATGTCGTTGATTTCTTCGGGACAGACGGAGTGCTCCATTGGATAGGTTTTAAAGCAGTAGGCAAACCCCAGTTCTTCCAGATGCTCTTTAGCCAGGTCGGCGAGAACGGGCGGTACGACTTGATCGTGTGTGCCATGACCTATCAGAATAGGCATGCTTTTATTCTCGCCCGGGTAGTCACTGCCGTCATCGCTGGGCACGGGGATATAACCGGAAAGGGCTATGATACCGGCGAGTGGTTCGGTATGGCGCAGTCCGGTGTGGAAGGCGACGGCTGCGCCTTGCGAGAATCCGACGAGCAGAATCTGATCTGCCCGCATGCCGTTTGCCTGTTCCGCATCGATAAAGGCTGTAATCTGATTTCGGCTTTCCTCCATATCGTCCATCGAAACATCGCGCGTTGTGCCGATACTTTTGATGTCATACCAGGCAGGCATCGGCATTCCGCCGTTCAGTGTAACGGGCCGCACGGGGGCATGGGGAAAGATAAACTTTACGGGCGCACTTAACTGTTTTTCCAGCTGCGGAACGATCGGCGCAAAATCATGCCCGTCGGCACCCAGCCCATGCATCCAGATGATCGTTAGTTTTGGGTTCTCGGTAATGCCGGCGAGTACATGCGGTAAAAGGGGCTGTGCGTTTTCGGTCATGGAAATCCCGTTGCTTTCTACATGAACAAGCGTCTAACAAAAAGGATGCCGCATCCGAAGATCCCGATCAGGACCAGCGCCGCGGGTTCTGGTATGCTGTTCACTGAAATCTCGGTAAATCCAAATCCACTGTTCGCCACTTCGTGAGGCAGGTTGGCGCGAATCCGCATGGCCCAGCTTGCTACGCCGCTTTCGGAATATTCGGACGAATTAATCAGATCACTTAAAACTACTGTCTGTTTTTCGGTATCCTGTGTATCGGAAATCCAGACGAGCTCGTTGATATAATTGCCTACTGTATTATAAAGAAGGATGTTCACATTATAATACCCTCCGTTTACCGGAGCATCCGGAGTAATGCTGACACTCGTATAGACATCGACATCCATGCTTCCGCCGAATGCGCCTCCCAGCTGCCAGTCCATACCGGTGTCCACGTAATTCGTACTTGTTTTCTGCAGTGTTACAATACCGTTGCCGCCATTGTCCGACACCGAGGCTGCTCCGAAGGTGTAGGAAATATTATTCGTATTATCCAAGGTGTCCACAACCACATCAGCCTGCAGCGTTCCGGCCATCACAAGTCCCGCCAATAGAAAAATCAATTTTTTCATGTCCGTTTTCTCCTTAAATAAAGCGCAGGATCATATACATCCTGTTGCCTGCAACAAGCCAATGTCCCGAAAATCATCTGTACCCTAATTCTTGCTCTCCATGAGCTGTGGGGTACTGTGTTTCATATTAACTAATTTTAGCATCTTTAACACCAACTCTGACTTTATACGATAACTGAGGGAAATGAATGACGGGCTTACGAACAGCAGATCGGTGCAAAGTAACTGTCGGGCAAACGATTACATGTTTGATAGGCACATGCATCAGTTGGTTATTCATCGGTTGCTTATTTATTGGTGCTGCTCCGGATACCGCAGCCCAAGTGAGAATTACCGATTTTAATGGAAACGGTGTGCTCAGCTGGACCAATAGTTTAAGTAATGCTGTAGGAACGGTTCAGTGGTCGCCCAATCTGACCGGCGGCGAATGGAACTCGGATTGGCAGTCACTACGTCAGATTCCCCTCACAAACCAAACCACGTCGGTTTCTGTACCGATGTTCTACCGTGTCCAGGTATCCACAAACGTTCATTCTGGAACCAGCCTCGCGGGATGGACGACCGTGCTAGGGGACGGAATCTATGTACCAACCGGGGTGTCTCCCGTTACAACCAACGACATTGGGACCACACATTTTACTGAATACAGTGAACTGGAGGCCAACAGCAATCAGCGCCAAATCATGGCTCATAACATTCTGTTCAAGCGCGTCAACGACGCCGAAGCCGCAAACGTTGTTCATGATTGCGGTTATTCTTTCCGACTGCCGTATCTGCCGACAACAGAAAATTCGGTTCTCAATGCTCAAACACTGGAGGGCGGACTCTTCGTATGGAATGATGACGATCAGCTCGACTATGGCGGCGCATTCCAATGGATCCTGAACCCCTGGATCAGCGAGTTTGGCACCGTACAGGTGTGGACAGGGTTCTGTACGAACGAATGGCGCTCCGTGGGCTACCTTGAACCAGACACCAATTGGCATCATGTCCGGATGCAAATCGATTTCAAGACTCAGATGGCGAGCCTTTCGATCGACAATCATCTATTTCCCTTTGTCTTCACTGCCACACCCAAGGAAGGTTGGGGCCCGGAGACGGCGGCGCGTTTTCAGGTGGAAATTGTGAGCACATTTCCGGGAACCACCGGCTATGTTCATAAGGCACACGTCAAAGACTGGTTCTGGCACTGGTAATCCCATCAAGGGTGCCAAGGAGGCCTGACTGTTTTATTGACCCATAAAAATTCGTTTAATCATGTTCAGGTTTCTCAGCCCGCCATCTTTTGACTCCGTCGATGGGGAACGGGAGGAGGGTAAAGTTTCTTTGGTTTATCTTCTGAAGATTGATACCGTAGCGCTCTAAATAATTGTAATCCTCAGGTTGACCCTTCGTAGGGTTGAAATCATTCGCCGAGTGCGAAAAGGAAATCGTATGAATCTATTTTTTAAAGCAGTGCTGTTATTCGGGCTAATCGGGTCTGCACAGGCAGGCGTTCCCGTTCTCTATATATATGGCGATGTCTCGGCAGATGGGGATATTCCTTCGGGCGAGAAAGAACCTTTTCAACAAATGCGGCTGAATGATTCCGGGAAGTACGGCATGTCCGAGTTTAAAGAGGCGATTGAAGAGGTCGGGTTTGATATTGCCGAAAAATATGATGCCGAGATTGAGCTGAACGACTCTTTTTTAAATCAATATCGTGTCATTATGCTTGCCTCGAACCAGCGCATGTTCTGTCCGGCTGAAGTGGCGGCAATTCACAAATGGGTCGAGCAAGGGGGCGGTTTAATCGCTTGGTCCGACAGCGCTTTCGGTGGTCATTACCGAAAGGTGGGGATAGGTAATACCCAGGGGCGCGATAGCAATAATCTCATTACAGAAAAATATGGCATGTATTTTCTGACCGATAACGGAGGGGGAAATTATCTGATTTCGCAATATGATGAAGATCATTATTTGAATGATAACAATCGGAACGCCGGTATTCGTTACCGCGGCGAAGGAGTCAGTTGCGTTCGTGTTTCTTCGCCAGCCCGGGTACTCGCCCGTTTGCAGGAAGGCGGACTGGGCGGGAAAATGGAGGTGAATAAGGTGGATGGAATCTACCAGCCGGAAAACGATGCCGCTCTGGCGGTTGCCGAAAGCGGGAAAGGCCGTGTTGTCGGAACCTTTGACCGAAACTGTTTTTGGAATGCCGGGGACGGAAGCCGATTGAGTCATTGTGATAATCGCGAATTTACGCAGCGGATGGTGGTTTGGGCGGCCGGACTGGAGAAAGAGGTTGAAATTGTCGGCAAGCCGCTGCCAAAAAGCGGAGTGCCCAATCAGCCTCCAAAAGTATCGGCAGGGAAGGATCAAATGGTAAAACAACTGCAGGCCGATCTGGTCGGAACCGTAAGCGATGATTCCCAACTGAAACGGTTCCCCGAGATTCGCTGGTCAGTAAGAAAAAGTCAGGGAAAGGTCACGTTTGAGAACGATAATCCAAATGCGGCAACAGTCCGGGTTTTCTTTTCAAAGCCCGGAAAATATAACTTCATTTTAACGGCAGATGATGGCGAGTTCTCCATCCGTGATTATGTGACCGTTACGGTGAAACCGTAAGGGGTCACGAAAGTAGAACGGCCCTTCAAGCTGTTCATCGGCTAAGTGATGGGGCAGGTACAATATTGGAGGTAGAAAATGATCTGGAAGAGCAGTGAACATTTTTGACCCCCTATTTTGACCTGAAAAGTGCCGTACGTGCCGGTCCCGTGATCCCGCAATCCAAGAATCATCCAGACATTGGGGAAACGTGCGGCTTTTTACGTTAACTTTTTCGTACGCAGGCCACAGAGGCCATCGCCCTTGCAGAGGATAAGGTCTACCTGTTTTTTTGTGTCTTTGGGTTAGCCTATTTCGTTCTCTTTAAAAACATCTTTTGGCTATTGATTAAATGTGTGGGTCGGGCAGGCTGTTGTCTACTTCCATGAAGATACGCTTTATCATTGTTATGATTCTGTTTCTCGGCACCTGGCTGGTCGGATTGTCCGATGCGCCATGGATTGCTCTTTGGCCGAGTGTGGTTGCGCTGGCTTCGGTCTTTATTCTCAGCCGGACCATTTTAGGGCTGCTTCTGGGTATGGGTGCGGGGTTAGTACTACTTGCGGATGGCAACCCGGTCATGGCATTGGGTTCATTTTTTACGGTCCACCTGCTTCCTGTTTTTTCGAGTACATGGAATCTGAGTGTTCTGGCGTTTACATTGCTGCTCGGCGGATTTGCGGCGTTGCTTGAACGCGGCGGCGGTATTCAGGCGCTGATGCAGAAAGGGTTGCTTTCGGGAAGTCATTCTGGAAAAAGGGTTCAGTGGAGCGCTTATATGCTTGGCCTGATCTGCTTTTTCGACGGGTTGGCGAACTGTATGCTGGTAGGCAAGTCGATGAGTCCAATGGCGAAGCGGGCCGGGGTTTCGAAAGCACGGCTGGCGTACATTGTGGATTCAACCAGTTCGGCGGTGGCGTGCGTGGCGGTAATCTCGACCTGGATTGCCTATCAGCTGGCGATGATTCGCGAAGGTTTGCTGCAGGCCGATGTTGAGGCTCAGCCGTTTGGTCTTTTTCTGAAATCGATCCCTTTCAATTATTACTGCTGGTTTACGCTGATCCTTTTGGCGGTCGTGGTTTCCAGGGATTGGAACATTGGACCAATGCGGAAGCGGGAGATGGGGATCAGACTGGTTGAACCGGTACAGCAGGATTTTAACGGCATGAATAAAACAACTGCATGGAGTGCGGTTGTCCCGTTGGGATTTCTGATTCTTGGATTGTTGATTGGGCTTTATTTGAGCGGCAGCCAAGGGAACTGTTTTCCGATGACACTGCAACGTGTTTCCGATGCGTTCGGAAATGCAAATGCATCGGCTGTGCTGGTTTGGGTGAGTGCGTTGGCATGCGGAATTGCGTTATTCTTTAATTTTAAGCCCATTAAATCTCAGGGAGAAAACCCGTTGAAAGTTTTCGGGGCAGGGATAAAAAATCTATTTAAGCCCGTGCTGATTCTTGTCGCAGCCTGGTTGCTGAGCAGTACACTGAAATCATTGAATGCCACCGAAGTTCTGACGGGTCTCTTACAGGGCAATGTTGCTCCGGGCCTGTTTTCTCTGTTGGTTTTTGTTACGGGCGCACTGATCTCATTCAGCACTGGAACTTCGTGGGGAACGATGGGGATTCTTATGCCGCTCGCACTGCCGGTTGCGCTGAGTTTTTCCGGTGGTGAACTGTCCCCCCTTATTCACGGCACGATTGCTGCAGTTTTCAGCGGGGCGGTTTTCGGGGACCATTGTTCGCCTTTCAGCGATACTACTATTGTTTCCTCCATCTCTTGTGGAACTGAACCGATGGAGCATGTGAAAACCCAAATGCCGTATGCACTGATTGCGGCAAGTGTTTCAATCCTGATTGGTTTTCTGCCATCCGGGCTCGGGGTAAATCCTTTCGGGGCTTTGCTGATCGGCGCGGTTGTGTTGTTTGCTTTACCCATCGTTTCCAATGCCTGGAAAAAACAACATGGCTAAAGATCTGCAGTGCATTGCAAAAAATAATGTTCGGCGGTTTATTCTGTTCAGGATGCTGTTTAATGCGCGGTTCTACTACCCGGTCTTTGCAGTAATCTTTCTGGATTTCGGGTTAACGCTCGATCAGTTTGCGCTGTTGAATGTGATCTGGGCCGCCACGATAATTCTAGCCGAAGTTCCATCGGGAGCACTGTCGGATCTGATTGGCCGCAAAAAGCTGCTGGTGCTCACATCCGGTTTAATGGTCTGCGAAATGGCGGTTTGGGCTTTTGCGCCCACGGGAAATCCGAAACTGCTCTTCTGGATGCTGGCAGTGAACCGAATACTCAGCGGGCTGGGGGAGGCGGCGGCCAGCGGTTCGGATGAGGCGCTGGTTTATGAAAGCCTGGAAGAAGCGGGCATGAAGAGTCAGTGGTCGAAAGTGCTGGAGCGAGTTTCAAAATGGCAGTCGGTGGCTTTCATGATTTCGATGATTTCCGGCGGGCTGGTTTATGATTCGGCCCTGCTTTCAAAAATTAGCGGATGGGACATTAGCAAAGAGGTCGCAGTACGCCTGCCGCTCTATCTGACCTTAATCACCTCGATTATCTGCTGGTTCAACTGCCTGGGATTTCACGAATCGGAAATGCCGCATAAAGAAGGAAAACACCTGTCGGTGGGTAATGCCTTTCGCCAAACCTTCGCGGCTGGAAAATGGATTTTACAAACTCCGTTTGCATTGGTGGTTATTTTGGCGGGGGCCTTTGCTGATAGCATTATCCGCATGTTCGTGACACTGAACTCGGAATATTATCGGCTGATCGGCTATCCGGAATTTGCACTTGGCATTATTGGAGCGGGCATTGCCCTGATGAATTTTGTGGTGGCTCCGCTGGCGCGCCGTTTGGTCGACCGTCACTCTCCAGGATTTGTTTTCGGCATCGTCAGTGTTCTTGGATTGACGGGCTTTATTGGAGTTTCTTTTTTTGTGCCCTACATCGGTCTACTGTTCAGTGTTCTGCTGTTTGCCGCGTTCACCATTGTTACCTTTTCTTTATCATACTATCTGAATCAGATTGCGAGCAGTTCGATACGTGCCACCGTGCTGAGTTTCAAGGGCATGGCGCTGAATCTGGGCTATGGTTTGATAGGGATCGTCTATGCAGAGTTGCTGCAATATCTGACGCGATCCAAATCCATAGCAACCGGCTCCGATGAACTGTTTATCAGTGGAGCCCAGTATTTCACACCGTATTTTCTGATCGGCAGCATTGCGGTTCTCATCTTTGGCAGGCTGTATTATCCAGCCGGTAATACCTTCCACTTGTTGAAAAAAGAACAGGATGATTAGAATCCGCCGTATCTCGCTCACCTTTCCTTGGCATTCTTGCTGATTTATTCCACTCTCTCGGTATAATTGCTTCAGCTATGAAGTTTTGGGAGCGGCGGTGGAGTTATGAGAAAAGGAAAAACGTTAGATTGCAAGCAGCTCTTCGAGATGTTCGGCAAGATTGCATCCCGTCGCCAGCCCGATGATGCGGATGCGATTTTATATGAAATTTTAAGTACACTTGGAATATCCGTGGGTGTGGACCGAACCTATCTCTTTGATTTCCAGTCTTTGGAAAACGGTAATCTGATTGCCAATCAGCGGGCCGAGTGGGTGGACGTCGGGCAGAGCCGGCAAATCGCGAATCCCAACTTGCAAAACATTGATCTGGCCGAGAATGGATTTTCAGACTGGAATCACAAACTGCGGAACGGCGAAAGTATAACCGGTCTCGTGGAAAAACTGCCGCACGAGCAGTTTGATTTTCTAGGGAAGATGCAGGGCATTATTTCGATCGCTTTGGTGCCTGTATTTTCTTTTGGAAAATTGGTGGGAGCCATGGGATACGATGACTGCACGACCGAACGCGTGTGGCAAAAGGATGAAATTGAAGCCCTGAGTCTGGCCGCCAGTATTGTCGGCGTTCTGTGCTATTCAACTAAAACCGCATCGACCTGATTTAAAACGATGGAACCTTACGTCATTATACGGGGTAACCGATGGGCGAAATACATGGCACTTCCTCTGGCCGTGATCTTTTTCGTTCTGTTGCGTTATGATGTGATCGAAGATGCCAGTATTGCAGTTGGCACTATTCTGCTGGCCTTTGGTTTTGAGCCTCGATCCTGGACCATCAAAGAAGACGGAAGCGTTGCGTATAAAACTAAAAAGACGCGGATTGTTTTCCGACCGGTCCCCCTAAGGAAACTACAGCGTAAGAAAGGAAATTTCCATATTGTGTTTAAAACCGGGCGCGAGCTTGATTTCCCGGTCGCCGGCCTGAAAAAGCGGGAGAAAGATGCCCTGTTTGCACACATGGAAAAGAGTCTCGTTTAAACCTCTCCCGAATGTGGAGCAGACATTCCTGTCTGCTCAGCAACGTGGGTGGTCAGACAGGAAAGTCCGCCCCACAACCCAATGTAGCTTAGATTGTGTGCAAATATATTGTGAGCCTTGAAGAGAGCGGGTGATCAGGTAGAATCGATGGAGAAAAACGCGCAGTGCTTATAATGACTATATATAGATCGAGGTAATGTAAGGATGTCGGCAAGTAACTACAACTGGGTGTGTTTCGATTGTCGTTTCTCGATTAGAGCTCCAAAAGTTTCTAAAGAAGCACCTCTTTGTCATCTTTGTAAAAGAGAGTGCTACTGCCTTGGTTATAAGGTTGAGATTCCCAAAAAGAACGACAAAAAGAGATGGGATAGATTAAGGGAGAATTGTCGGAAGAGAGAGCACCAAAGGATCGATGCTGAATCTGTGGGTACTACACGAAGGCGCCACGACATCGAGAAGGAGATCATGGAGCTGGAAAGCCGGGAGGTATCTCCTGGCCGACGAAAATATATCGACTCCTTGAGAAAGAAGTTGGAGACCTAACGACGTATGGATTGTATACGGTATTAGAAAGGAAAATTGATGAACAAAGCATTGATCCTGATGAGCTTGTTTTCATGGATGATTTCAAGCACTGCTATGACCGTTCAGGAAGCTGAACGTATTTTGGAGGAAGATCCATACAACCTACAAGCGTTCACCGTGATTGCCGATGCAGCAAGAGAAGAACGGCGTAAGAATGAGCCGACCGATCGAGAACGTTTAAACTTCATGAAGATGTTGCATAAATATTGTGAGCCTCCCGCGTTGAATTCTTTTACAAACAACTTTTCAGGTTTCTCCAGCAACTTTGGCTCGTGCGATGTATCTCACCGATATTACCCATCCCACGGAACATCCCTTAGCAGTGATGAGCTCTTGAAACAAATAATAGATTCTTTCGTTAAAGAAGGGTGGGTAGAGGAAAAACGGGAAAAAGCTAAGAGCAATAGATTTATATTCATCAAAACAGAAGGGCCTGAGAATAAAAACCTCTGTGTTCCAAAAATGGTGATTTTAACCAATCATCTTCATGCAGAAAAGGGATTTATAAGATGTGACTACTATTTCAGATGCGAGGGAGGCTGGGCCAGTAAAGGCGATCTCATGCGAAAAGATATCCTTTCCATGGAGCCGAACGATGAGTCCGGCAATGAATAAGGCTTATGCTAAACCCCGTGATCCACATATTGCTTTGTGATGGCTGATACGGTTTCAAGGCAGCTGCCGCAGAGGCCGCCGGCATAGGTGGCACCCATCACATCGCCGAGCGTTTTCAGGTTCTTTTCGTCAATCGCCCGGCAGATGTCGCCCTTGGTCACATAGTTGCAGAAGCAGACCAGATCGTCGTCTTCCATTTCCAACTCAACATTAAAGGGCCGCCCGACGGGGGCGAGCAGGTCGTGCGGGGTGGGGGGCAGTTCTCCGCCGCTTTCAAGCGTCTTACGTATTTTTTCGAATTCAGAAATCTCGCCGACCAGCACCGCCCCGATCAGGGTTTTCCAATCTTTGGAAATGAGCAGTTTTTTATAGACCCCTTTGGGCAGATCCATTTCATAGACAAAATCCACCTCTTCGAGTGAATAGTGGGTTTCCCCAATACTGCCCACCTGCAGATCGAGCAGTTTAAGTTTGGAGGCCGGTACCATCATCTCAAAGGTTTTATTAATGTTGCCGAGCCGGGCCGCCGCCACTTCGGCCATGGCATAGCCGGGCGCCACGAGTCCGAATAGAGCATCATTGAAGGAGGCACACTCTCCGATAGCGAAAATTGAGGGGTCCGAGGTTTGCATGGTGTCTTTGACCGCAATGCCGCCGCGCGCTCCCATTTCAAGTCCCGCCTCACGCCCCAGTTCATCGTTGGGAATAATGCCGGTGGCAATAATGACCATATCGGCCGAAATGCGGTCGCCGCTCTCCAGTATTACAGCTTCGGCTTTTCCAATGCCTTCAATCGATTTTACATGCGCATCCAATTTAAGGTGTATGCCTAGGTTTTCGATTTTTTCATCCAATAGGCCACCGGCAATTTCATCCAGCTGACAGGCCATTAAAAAAGGTTCCCGTTCCACCACCATTGTTTCAAGACCCAGTTCTCGGCACGCTTCGGCGGCTTCGAGCCCGAGCAGGCCGCCGCCGATGATTACGGCGCTGGATGCATTGCGGCTTTCATTGCGGATGGCATACACATCGTCCGACGTACGGTAGACGTGAACGCCGTCCAAACCGGTTCCTCCAATGTCTGGAACATGCGGTCGGGATCCCGTGGCAATCACCAGATGATCGTACGAATAGATTTTCCCACCCTTGGAAGTCACGGTTTTTTCGGTCCGGTTGATCGAGGCGGCGCGGGAGCCCAGCTTCAGGTCGATTTTGTAATAATCATACCAGCGGCTTTCGGCCAGAATCAGATCGGTATCGCTCTTGCCGGCAAACAGTTTTGAGAGAGAAACCCGGTCGTAGGCCGGAATGAGTTCATCGCCCAGCACGGTGATGGAATATTCGTGGTGGGCATCGTATTCCAGCAGTTTTTCGCAAAAGCGAAATCCACTCATCCCGTTGCCAATAATCACGACCTGTTTTTTCTTTTCCGACATTATTTTCCTTAATTAATACTAAATTGGTACGGGAGATGTACCGGAGACATATATGCTGTACGAGTCTTTTTCATCATAAAGACACCAAGATCACAAAGGTTGTATTGTTTATAGTCACTTTGAGTCCTTCGTGCCTTTGTGTTGAATTATTTTTTAAAATGAATTGGCGATCCCGCGGTATTGCCCCATCTTCTGCCGTCATGACCGGTCTATACATCCATGTTCCGCTGTGTGTGGCGAAATGCCGCTATTGCGATTTTTACAAACTGACGCCCCGCGAAACCGACGGCATGGCGCTTTTTCTCCAATGTCTGGAAATCGAACTGCGGCGGCTGCCGAAGGATTTTGCACCCGACACCGTATTTATCGGCGGGGGAACGCCGACGGCGCTGAGTCCCGATGAATATAGAAAAATGCTCGATTCCATCGACCGGCGCATCAATCTTTCCAATGTGGTCGAATTTACCAGCGAGGCCAATCCAGGCACGCTTACCCCGGAAAAGCTGGCGGTGATGCGGGAGGGGGGCGTGAACCGCGTATCCATCGGAGTGCAGTCATTCAATCAGCAGGCACTGCAGCTGCTCGGGCGAATTCATGATGCCCAAACCGCGATGGATGGATATCGTATGCTGCGCGCCGCCGGATTCGATAATGTGAATATTGATCTGATCCAGAGCATTCCCGGCATGTCGCCGGAAGATGTGCTGGCCGATGCCCGGCAGGTGGCCGAACTTGGGCCGGAGCATATTTCATTCTACAATCTGATTTACGAATCCGGAACGCCGCTCACCAAAGCGCGAGACGAAGGCAAAGTAATTCCGCCCGATGAAGATGAGGAGGCGGATAACTATTTCGCCGTAAAAGCCTTTCTGGAAAACGCCGGTTATTCGCACTACGAAACCTCGAACTTTTCCAAAGGCGGAAAGGAGTGTCTGCACAATGTACTCTATTGGCAGGGCGGGGAATATCTGGGGTGCGGACCATCGGCACATTCGCATTGGCATTCGAAGCGGTTTGGAAACATACCGGACCTGGAGGTCTACACGAACCGTTTGCTGAAGGATGCCAAACCGTTCGATGAAGTGGAGTTTCTTACAAAAGAGGATAAAGCCCGGGAAACGCTGGTGATGTGGCTTCGCATGACAAATGGATTTGATTTAGATGAGTTTAAAGGGGGCACCGGTTTTACAGCCCATGAACTTTGCGGGGATTCAATTGAATCTATGATCGAGGAAAACCTGCTCCAATGTGTGGAAAACCGCCTCTCTTTAACCCATGATGCGCTGTTCATCAGCAATGCGGTGTTCTCAGAATTATTGTAACGACCGCTATATGTTGTGTTTTGCCGAAGAGGTAAACCCGAAAAAAGGCGCATTTAGTCTTGCAAAGCGGGCGGATATCCTTACATTCCCAACCTCTTGTTGATCAGAGAGAATTTTGAAAACAGATTACTGAGGTATTTGAGATGTCTAGAGAATGTGCAGTTACAGGAAAAAAAACCATCGTTGGACGTCGTATCGTTCGTAAAGGTTTGTCCAAGAAAAAAGGTGGTATCGGTCTTCACGTGACGAGTGCCACCAAGCGTACTTTTAAGCCCAATCTACAGCGTGTGCGTATCCGCACCGAAAACGGCACGGTTAAACGTGTATGGGTTTCCACCAAGGCTCTGCGCTCCGGCGCTGTGAAAAAAGCCTAATTTTCCAATCATTGGAAATTGCAAAGCCGTCCCCAATGCGGGGCGGTTTTTTTTTTGCCCGCAGATTACGCCGATCACCGGAGATCTTTTTTTACCGCGAAGGAGCAAAGAATAGATGGATTAAAAAAACCTTTCTTCACTTAGTGTCTTCGTGCCTTTGCGGTCATTCACCCACAGATCCATCGGTTTTCTGCGGAGGCACAAAAAAAACGCCCCGTTCGAAAACGAGGCGCGATTCTTTCAACAAAGTGAGGAATGGTTACCAGCTGGCCTTTGTCATTCCCGGGATCTTGCCTTGCGAAGCCATTTCGCGAAGCGTGATACGGGAAAGCTTGAACTTACGGTAAACGGCGTGCGGGCGGCCGGTTACTGAGCAGCGGTTCATAATGCGGTTCGGGTTGGCATCGAGCGGAAGCGAGCGTAGCTTACGAACGGCAACCATACGGTCAGTCGGGTCCGTTTCCGGATCGCTGATGGTTTTTTTGAGTTCCATGCGCTTTTCGTAATACTTTGCAGCCATCGCGATGCGCTTCTGGTTTTTAACAACTGTGCTTTTTTTAGCCATATATTCTTAGTTCCTTTTGTTGAAAGACCCGTGGATAAAACATAAATGACATGGGCCGCGCAACATAAATAGTTATAAAATTAAGCAGTTCGGGGGCTCATTTTGCGCGCATCAAATCATCCCCATGATCTTTTAAACTTGAAAGCCGAACAGCAAACCGTATTTTTTAGCGCAACGAAACGAAAACGCGAAAGCAAAAAGGATCCAAATTATGTCTAAAAACAAAGATCTGGGCAAAGCAACGCTCACCTATAATGAGCAGACCATCGAGCTTCCGGTATTCGAAGGATCTGAACACGAAAAGGCTGTTGATATTCGCGCACTGCGAAAAGAGACCGGAATGATCACCTACGATCCCGGCTTTGTGAACACGGGTTGCTGCCAAAGCGACATAACCTATATTGATGGGGAAGCCGGAATTCTGCGCTATCGTGGTTACGACATTAATGAGCTCGCAGAAAAATGTGAGTTTGTTGATGTGGCCTATCTGCTGGTTCACGGCACCTTGCCGAATGCTGAACAGCATGCTGAATTCTCCAAAAACCTGAATACGCATTCTTTACTGCATGAAGACATGCGCCACTTCTTCGATGCCTATCCAGACCATGCACACCCAATGGCCACGCTGTCGGCCATGGCGGTTTCGCTTTCCACATTCTATCCGGAACTGGAAGACAGCAGCTTGCAGGAAAATATCGATTTCAAGGTGACCCGCCTGCTTTCGAAAATGCGTACGGCAGCGGCTTTTTCCTATAAAAAATCCATCGGGCACCCAATTGTTTATCCGCGCCACGACCTGAAATATTGCGAGAACTTCATCAATATGATGTTCCGTACGCCGGTTAATAACTATCAGGTTGATCCGGTGGTCGCCACGGCTCTGAACAAACTGCTGATTCTTCATGCAGACCACGAACAGAACTGTTCAGCTTCTGTTGTTAAAATGGTCGGCAGTGCCGGCGCCAATCTTTATGCGTCGATTTCAGCAGGTATCTGCGCGCTTTGGGGACCGCTGCATGGTGGTGCAAACCAGCACGTAATTGAAATGCTAGACCGTATTATTGCGGAAGACGGCGGCGATGTGAAGCGGGTGATTCAACGTGCCAAGGACAAGAACGATCCGTTCCGTCTGATGGGTGTTGGTCACCGTGTTTACAAATCCTATGACCCGCGTGCAAAAGTTGCGAAGCAGATGTGCAAAGATGTACTGGCCAAGCTCGGCGTTAACGATCCGTTGGTGGATCTGGCGCAGGAACTGGAAGAAGCTGTGTTGGCCGATGATTATTTCGCGGAACGCAGCCTCTATCCGAATATTGATTTCTACACTGGCCTGACGTACCGCGCCATGGGCATCCCGACCGATATGTTTACGGTTATGTTTGCCATTGGTCGTATGCCGGGATGGATTGCCCAGTGGTTGGAAATGCGCGAAGATCCGCATGGTCGCATCGGTCGCCCGCGTCAGGTTTATACCGGCCACACGCAGCGCCCCGTGAACAGTTAAGGTTTGAAATGAGTAAGAAGAGATCGTCCGCCCGCGCCCGACAGGACGCGGTCGAGCTGAGTTTCCTGCAAAAAGTCTCCAATCGCCTGCCTGAGGATATTGAAATCCTGCAGGCGTTGGCAGACCTGTATACCAAGGCTGGAAAATATCAGGAAGGGTTGGAAATCGATGAGAAGCTGAGCCATCAGCTCCCTAACGATGACCTCGTTTGGTATAATCTGGGTTGCTCCTATTCACTGATGCATAAAGCGGACGAAGCCTTCGAAGCGCTGACCAAAGCGGTGGAGCTGGGCTATGCCGATTATGATTGGATGAAAACGGATTCCGACCTGAACAACCTGCATACAGACCCGCGGTTCGAATCCCTGCTAAGCTGGCTCTATACAGCCTGCAATGAAGAAGAATAGCCGCTTCCAATGGTTGGAAAAAAGGGGCGACTTTTCTTTGTGCTTTGCTACATTCACGGCTTCTTTTCCAAGGTCTGGAAAGGAACTGGAGCCTGAGAAATGACGCAACGTACAAAATCTGAATGGCAGACTGCCGGAGTTTATATTGGCGATGAAGTCGATTCTTCGCGGATTGCGGCCGATGCGATCCTTCTACCCGGTTGCCGGATTCAGGGCTCTGAAACCTCGATCGGCCCTGAGTGTCAGTTGGGTTCAGAGGCACCGGTTATTCTTGAAAACTGTCAGCTAGGCCGGAACGTCGATCTCAAAGGCGGCTATTACTCCGGTGCAGTTTTCTTCGATGGCGCGAATATGGGCAGTGGCGCGCATATCCGCGCCGGAACCATACTGGAAGAAGAAGCCAACGGTGCGCATACGGTCGGGCTCAAGCAAGCCGTTTTCCTTCCATTCGTTACCGCGGGAAGTCTGATTAACTTCTGCGATGTGCTCATGGCCGGTGGAACGAGCCGCAGGGATCATTCCGAAATCGGCTCGGCCTACGTACACTTTAATTTCACACCCCATCAGGACAAAGCCACCGCTTCGCTGCTGGGCGATGTTCCGAGCGGCGTTTTCCTGAATCAGAAACCGATCTTTCTCGGCGGACAGGGCGGACTGGTCGGCCCGTCGCGCATTGCCTACGGCTGCGTCATCGCCGCCGGCGGAATTTGCCGGAAGGACGTGCTGAAAGAGGATCAACTGCATATACCCATTGTTCCAAAGGCTGGAACCGGTCCTTACAAAACAGGCGTCTACAGCCGCGCAAACCGGTTGATTCAGAATAACCTGACCTATATCGGCAACATTTTTGCCCTGCGCGAATGGTATCGCAATGTGCGCCCACTCTTTGTTCGCGATGCATTCGACCAGGCCGTACTGGACGGCGGCCTCAAAAACCTCGATCTCATTTTGAAGGAGCGTATCAAGCGCCTCGGCGATGTTGCCGTAAAGTTTGAAAAATCGTTCCAAACCTTGGAAAAATCTGGCGGAGCGCAGGCCGAGATTGAAACGCAGAAACAATTTAATGCCGACTGGCCCGCGCTGAAGGAGAAGCTGGAATCGCTGGGTTTCCAACCTTTGGAACGCTTCCAAACCTTGGAACCCGCTGGCACATATATCGAAACGATCCAGTCTCTGGAACCTGCTGCAAAAGAAGCGGGCCGGGAATGGTTGCAGTCGATTGTGGATGAAACAGAACAAGTTTGGAATGGATAATCATGGGTAAACTTTTCGGAACAGACGGAGTGCGCGACCGCGCAAATCAGGGAAATATGACCACTGAACTGGCGCTGAAGCTGGGACGGGCGGTGGCGCTGTATTTTAAAGACAAGAGCGATCCCGAGCAGTGGCCGTCGATTGTTA
Source organism: Pontiellaceae bacterium B1224 (assembly GCA_029432815.1). Classification (GTDB taxonomy): domain Bacteria; phylum Verrucomicrobiota; class Kiritimatiellia; order Kiritimatiellales; family Pontiellaceae; genus Pontiella. The sequence goes on from JAROBA010000010.1 coordinate 98,965, forward strand.
TCGGCCGTGACCCGCGGTTGAGCGGGGCCATGCTTGAGTCGGCATTGGCTGCCGGAGTTTGTTCTGCGGGCGTCGATTCGCATTTGCTGGGGGTTGTCCCGACGCCGGCGGTGGCATCAATCGCTGCATCGACGGGGGCGGTCGCAGGTTTAATGGTTTCAGCTTCTCACAATCCTTATTTTGATAACGGGATTAAAGTGTTTAAAGGCGACGGGTTTAAACTTTCCGATGCGGAAGAGGCGGCCATCGAAAATCTGTATTTCAGCGAAATGAGCAATCTGCCAGTCGACGATAAGGTCGGTGCTGTTTATCAGCTCGGAAATTCCGCCGAAATTTACTCGGAGTTCTGTCTCGATACAATGGTGGAAGAAACCCCATTGACCGGACTGAAACTGGTACTTGATTGCTCACACGGTGCCACGAGTGCATGTGCGGAATCCATTTTCAAAACGCTGGGGGCTGACGTAACCGTCATTCACAATCAGCCGGACGGCATTAATATTAATGATAAGTGCGGCTCGCAGCACACGGAGGTTCTGCAGCGTAAGGTGAAGAAACTGCATGCCCATGCCGGACTGGCATTTGATGGGGACGGCGATCGGCTGATTGCGGTCGATGAGCGCGGAAATGAATTGACCGGCGATCAGATTATGGCGATCTGCGCCAAGGATTATAAAGACCGGGGCGCATTGAAAAATAATCGTGTGGTAGCCACGGTGATGAGTAATGTTGGATTTCATGCCGCCATGAAATCCATTGGAGCCAAAGTCGATACGGCCGGGGTTGGCGATCGCCTGGTGCTGGAGTTGATGAAAGAAAAGTGCGCGGTGCTGGGGGGGGAGGATTCCGGGCATATGATTTTTCTGGATTGCCACACCACGGGTGATGGAATTGTTTCGGGCCTGAAACTGGTCGATGCACTCAAACGCTCGGGCAGAAAGCTTTCGGAGCTGGCTGAGATTATGACCCCGTTTCCTCAGAAGCTGATTAATGTGGATGTGAAAGAAAAACCACCCGTTGAGAAAGTTGCGGTGTTGGTTCAGGCCATCAGCGAAGCCGAGGCCGAATTGGGCGATGAAGGGCGCGTGCTGATCCGTTATTCCGGTACGCAGCCGATGTGCCGCGTGATGGTGGAAGGGCCTACCGTTGTTCAGACGGAAGAAATCGCAACCCGGCTTGCGGGTGTTGTAAAGGATGCGATTGGATAAATGGAACAGATTTTAAAAGCTACCGGGCTGCAGCGGATTTATAAGGTGGGTAAAACCACGCTGAATGTGCTGAAGGGGATTTCGCTTGAGGTGAATCAGGGTGAGACGCTGGCTATTATGGGCGAAAGCGGCTCCGGGAAAAGTACCCTGCTGCATGTACTGGGCGGACTGGATAATCCAAAGTCTGGAAAAATAGAGTTTAAAGGTCAAAGTGTATACAATATGTCGGCTGCAAAACTGGCCCGTTTCCGGTCCCGTAATGTGGGGTATGTTTTTCAGTCGTTTCATTTGCTGCCCGAGCTCGATATTGTTGAAAATGTAGCGTTACCGGCCATGGCTACCGGTTCCCGGAAGGCGGCAAAACTCCGTGCAATGGAGCTTTTAAACGAAGTCGGACTTTCGGAAAGGGCGGGGCACCGGCCTCAGGAACTGTCCGGCGGCGAGCAACAGCGCGTGGCAATTGCGCGCGCGTTGATGAACGAACCGGACATTATTTTTGCCGATGAACCGACCGGAAATCTGGACTCCCGGACGGGTGAAAAAGTATTGAATTATTTGTTTCAACTGGTTGAGGCAAGAGGGCATACTCTCGTGCTCGTTACTCATAGTAAGGAAGTGGCTTCACGTTGTTCGCGCGAGCTTTTTCTGAAAGATGGGTTGTTAATTTAGAAAAGGTAGTGTGAATGAAAATTTTTCTGGGCGATAAACTGGTAGATGAAAAAGATGCGATGGTTTCCGTTTTTGACCATGGCTTATTATATGGCGATGGCGTGTTTGAAGGAATTCGGGCGTATAACGGACGTGTGTTCCTTTTGGATGAACATATTGACCGCTTATATGATTCGGCTAAAGCAATTGCATTAACTATTCCGATGAGCAAAAAGGAAATGTCCGATGCAGTGATTGAAACCTGCAAGGCTAATGAGATTTCCGATGGTTATATCCGGCTGGTTATCACCCGCGGCGTCGGTACGTTGGGGTTGAATCCCTATCTCTGCGATAAAGCGCAGATCATCATTATTGCCGCAAAAATTCAGCTTTACCCGCAGGAACTTTACGATAAAGGCCTGAGGATTGTGACCGTGGGGACGGTGAGAAATCACCCGGAAGCCATTAATCCGCGCGTTAAAAGTCTGAACTATCTCAACAATGTGCTCGCGAAAATCGAAGCCATCAATGCCGGTTGCATGGAATGTCTGATGCTGAATCACAAGGGTGAAGTGGCCGAAGCTTCCGGGGATAACGTCTTTGCCATTAAAAACGGTGTGATCACCACACCGCCCAGCACTTGCGGGGCTCTCGAAGGGCTCACACGGAATAAAGTGATGGAACTGGCGCAGGCTGCCGGCTATGAAATGCGTGAGGCGCCGATGGCCCGTTACGACCTGTATGTGGCAGATGAAGTGTTTCTGACCGGTACCGCAGCTGAAATTATCTCTGTTGTGGATATTGATAAGCGCGATATTGGAGATGGAAAGCCGGGCGAAATTACCGGAAAATTGGCGAAAATGTATCATGATTGCGCCAATTCTGAGGGCACACGGATTCAATAAGCCCATATTTCCAATAGTCATGGCCTGAAAAGATTGCGTCTCTAACATCCAACGTATTAAATTTCCCGTTGTCTTATTTAGGAATAACAGGAATTTTTTCATGAAATGTGAATGCTGCAATAAAACAGAAGCCACGATTCATCTGACTCAGGTGATCGATGGCGAGGTTAAAAAACTTAACCTCTGCCAGGTCTGCGCTCAAAAAAATGGAATCGATTTAAACTCTCCGATTTCAATTACCGATGTCCTGCTGGGATTGGGCAATGCTTCATCCGGCGATTCGGACAAAGCGAGTATGAGCGAATTTGATTTAAGTTGCAGCCGGTGTCAAATGACTCGGGCGGAATTCAAGAAACGAGCCCGATTGGGTTGCCCGGAATGCTACAAGGCATTCATGGGCGAGTTGAATGCCATCACCCAGGCCATGCATCACAGTCGTCAGCATGTCGGCAAGATTCCGGCCCGGCAGGGGAATGAAGCTCGGATTTCTGCACAGATTGCCGCTCTCCAGAAAGATATCGAAACCGCCATCGCCAAAGAAGAATACGAAGTGGCGGCCAATCTGCGCGATAAAATCAAATCTCTAAAAGACGGAGCCCGAATCGCCGCTGAAGGAGAATTTGATGACGCTTGATGACATGGTGAAGCGCCACGGAAGCTGGCTGGAAGCCGGCATCGACGAAGGGCCGGTCATCAGCAGCCGCATTCGACTGGCACGCAATATTGAGGATTACAGTTTCCCGGGGTGGGCCAGCGAAGAGGAAAATGACGCGGTTTGGAAGAAAACGACCGAAATTTTCGGGCAGATGGAAAAACCGTTTTTAGCATGGGGAATGGCGGATACTGCGGCACTGGATAAAGAAATTCTATTCGAACGCCATCTGATCAGTCAGGAACTCGCTCAGCAGGACGACAGTTGCGGTGTATTTGTTACCTCTGATGAATGCCTCTCGATTATGGTGAACGAAGAGGATCACATTCGCATTCAATCGCTGCAGCCCGGACTGAACTTGAAGGGAGCCTGGGATGCCGCTGATAAAATTGATGACGAGCTTGAGTCAAAGCTGTCTTACGCTTTTTCGCCCAATCTGGGTTATTTGACATCGTGCCCTTCGAATGTGGGAACGGGCATGCGTGCATCAGTCATGCTGCATCTGCCTGCATTGGTTTTGATGGAAGAAATGGATCCTGTAATTAACGGAATTTCTAAAATCGGCCTGGCCGTGCGCGGAATGTGGGGAGAGGGCACCGAGGCCGCCGGTAATATGTTTCAGGTTTCGAATCAGATTACGTTAGGTCGCAGGGAAGATGAAATCATTTCACATCTCGAACAGATTGTTCTCGAATTGATTGAGCATGAAAACAATGCACGCATCCGCCTGATGAATGAACGCTCCCTGATTGTTGAAGACCATGTTGAACGTGCATTCGGGATTCTTTCACACGCCCGCCTGATTTCCAGCGGAGAAGCATTGAATCTGCTGTCGACTCTGCGTCTGGGGCTGGACCTGGGCATGCTGGATAAGTTTTCCCGCCGAGAGCTCGATATGCTTTTTATATCTATTCAGCCAGCGCATTTACAGAAGCTGGAAAGCAAGGATTTAGAACCCGAAGCACGGGATGTTGTTCGCGCAGAGATGTTGCGCAAGTATATGAAAAATGATAGTTGAACCAATAGTTTAAACTAAAGGTAAACGTATGGATAATTTTACACCACGGGCGCAGCAGGTGCTGCAACTTGCACGGAAAGAAGCCGACCGTTTTAACCACGGGTACGTCGGCACGGAACACATCCTTTTGGGTTTGATTGCCCTGGGGCATGGCGTTGCGGTGAATGCGCTTCAGGCGCTGGGGATCGATCTTGCTTCGGTTCGTCTGGAAGTTGAGAAAGCGGTAGGCACCGGGCCGGAAACAAAAACGATCGGAAACATTCCCTTCACACCGCGGGCAAAAAAAGTACTGGCGCTCTCCGCCAGCGAAGCTCGCGGCCTGGGGCACAGCTATGTCGGCACCGAGCATATCCTGCTCGGACTGCTGCGAGAAGGAGAGGGGATTGCTGCGCGCGTTCTGGAAAACCTGGGCGTTGACCTCGATGAAACCCGCTATGAAATTATGAAAACACTCGACCCGGATTATGACCCCGCCGCAGAGGGGGAATTTGAAGACGAGGGTGAGCCTGAAGCGCCGCAGCTGGGCGGACAGGCCCGTGGTAAAGGTAAAACCAAAACACCTGCGCTCAATACGTTCGGAAGAGATCTGACCAAGCTGGCCAAAGATGGCGAGCTGGATCCAGTCATTGGAAGAAAAGACGAAATCGAACGCGTGATTCAGATTCTCTGCCGCCGGACAAAAAATAATCCTGTTCTGTTGGGAGAAGCCGGTGTGGGAAAAACAGCGATCGCCGAAGGGTTGGCGCAAATCATCAACGATGGCAATGTGCCGGATCTCCTGGTGGATAAAAAAGTGATTACCCTTGATCTGGCTCTGATGGTGGCCGGCACAAAATACCGTGGTCAGTTTGAAGAGCGAATCAAAGCGGTCATGGATGAAATCCGTAAGGAAAAAAATATTATCCTGTTTCTGGATGAGCTGCACACGATTGTCGGAGCCGGTTCTGCTGAAGGCACCATGGATGCTGCGAATATTATTAAACCGGCCCTTTCGCGCGGCGAGATGCAGTGTATCGGGGCAACGACGCTGAAAGAATATCGAAAGTACATCGAAAAAGATGCAGCCCTTGAGCGCCGCTTCCAAACCGTGAATGTCAAAGAACCGACAGTGGAAGATGCGATTGAAATCATGAAAGGGCTTCGCATTAAATATGAAGAGCACCACCATGCCAGATTCACAGATGATGCCTTAACAGCCGCAGTCGAATGCTCGGCTCGCTATCTGCCCGACCGCTTTCTACCGGATAAGGCGATTGACCTGATTGATGAGGCCGGTGCGCGTGCCCGCATTGGTAGTATGAGTCGGCCTCCCGAGCTGAAACAGCTCGAAGAAGATATTCATGATTACGAGAAAAAGAAAAACGATGCGATCCATGAACAGAAGTTCGAGGATGCCGCAAACTTCCGCGACCAGGAGCGTCAGTCCAAAGAAAAGCTCGAAGAGTTGCTAGACGACTGGCGTAAGAAACGCGATGAAAATCAATCAGTCGTAACCGATGAAGACATCATGATTGTGGTCTCCAAGTGGACTGGTATTCCGGTCATGAAAATGGGCGAGAAAGAAATGGCCCGCCTGCTTCGCATCGAAGAAGTTGTTGGAGAGCAGGTGGTTGGCCAGGCAGAAGCCGTGGGCGCCATCTCGCGTGCGTTGCGTCGCTCCCGCGCCGACTTGAAAGATCCCAAACGACCGATCGGTTCCTTCATATTTCTCGGCCCGACAGGCGTGGGCAAAACGCTGCTTGCAAAAACGCTGGCGGATTTCATGTTCGATGATCCCGAATCTTTTATCCAGATCGACATGTCGGAATACATGGAAAAATTCAATGCATCCCGTCTGGTGGGGTCTCCTCCCGGCTACGTCGGTCACGAAGAGGGTGGACAGCTGACAGAGCGTGTGCGTCGTCGGCCGTATTCTGTAGTGCTTTTCGACGAGGTTGAAAAAGCGCATCCGGACGTCATGCACATGCTGCTCCAGATTATGGAAGAAGGTCGTTTAACGGATAGCCTCGGACGCAGTGTCGATTTCCGGAATACCGTTGTAATCATGACATCGAATCTTGGCGCACAGGAAGTGAAGAAATCCAGCGCGCTTGGCTTTGCTCCTTCCAACGAAAGTGCAGACTATGCCAAGCTGAAAGAGATGATGATCGGGATTGCAAAGAAAGCTTTTAAGCCGGAACTGCTGAACCGTCTGGACGACATGATCGTTTTCCGCGAACTGACGAAAGTGGATCTGGAAACCATCATCAACCTCGAACTGGCCAACATTCAAAATCGGGTGCTGGGCCGTAATATTGAGCTGAAGATCACCAAGTCAGCGCGGGAATTCCTGCTCGAAAAAGGATACGATAAGGCCTACGGGGCACGACAGCTCCGCCGCACTGTCGAACGCTTTCTTGAGGATCCATTGGCGGAGGCAATACTGCGCGATACCATCCAGAACGATTCAACGGTATCAGTTAAAGCCAATAAAGACGGCCTCACCTTTAAAGGCACGCCGAACGTCATCGAAGAAACCGCTTCCGAAGAATAACATTCCAATCATTGGAATAAATGCAATCGATCCCTGAGTTTCCAGCCCTTGGAAATCAGGGTTTGATTTTTCCAGAGGTTGGAAATAACCTCCGGCCTTTTTATGGAGAGAATAAATATGCGCGAATTTGCCACTTTTGAAGAGCGTCTGTCAGCCTGGACAACCGAAGCGATGGTCAAGGTTTTCGGCTTGAATGACAGCGATGTTAACCTGGGTGTTACCCCTACGAATAATGATAAATTCGGCGACTATCAATGCAATGCCGCCATGGTACTTTCGAAACAACTGAAAACAGCGCCGCGGCAGATTGCTCAGGAATTTGTCGATGCTGCCGAACTTCCTGACTTTGTTGAAAAGATCGATATTGCCGGGCCGGGATTCATTAACTTTTTCCTGTCGAATACGGCCCTGGCCGAATATATCCAATCGTTGGAAAATGATCCGCATCTCGGGGCGGAGCAGGTGGGCGAGGGGAAAAAGGTCATCATTGACTATTCCAGTCCTAACGTCGCCAAATCGATGCATATCGGTCATATTCGTTCTACGGTCATTGGAAATGCGATTGATCGTCTCTATCGATTTCTGGGTTACGATGTAATTGCCGACAACCATCTGGGCGACTGGGGTACACAGTTTGGCCTCATGCTGGTGGGATATCGTGAATTTGTAAACGAAGAGGCATTGGCGGCAGCTCCAGTGGAAGAGTTGGAACGTATTTATGTGGCGAGCTACAACAAGTCGAAGGAAGACGATTCGTGGCGTGATCACGCAAAAGCGGAGTTGGTAAAACTTCAGCAGGGTGATGCAGAAAATCGGGCGCTATGGGAAAAGTTCATTGAACTTTCCATCGGTGAATTTGATACCATCTACAAACGTCTTGATGTCAAATTCGACCTGTATCGTGGAGAGAGTTTTTATAATGAACGACTCCCGAAAATTATCCAGGCATTGGAAGAAAAGGACTTGGTCAAAGAGAGCGATGGCGCCCTAATCGTCGATCTGGAAGAGGATGGTATGCCAATCTGTATCGTCCGCAAGAGCGATGGGGGATATAACTATGCCACCACCGATCTGGCCACGGTTGAGTCCCGTATCGAGGAGTTTGATCCGGACCGGATTATCTACGTCACAGACGAGCGTCAGCAGCTCCACTTTAAACAGTTTTTCACCATTGCCAAAAAGTTGGAAATGGAAGCAAATCTGGTACACGTTTGGTTTGGTCTGATGCGTCTACCGGAAGCCACTTTTTCCACGCGCGAAGGCAATGTGATTAAACTCGCTGCCATGCTGGATGAAGCGGAATCCCGCGCCCTGGAAATGGTAAAATCGAGTAGTCCCGATATGCCAGAAGAGCAACAGAAAGATCTCGCAACGGCCATCGGAATTGGAGCCATTAAATATACCGATCTGAGTCAGAATCCGAAAAGCCTGGTGACGTTTACATGGGAAAAGGCGCTCAATATGCAGGGAAATTCCGGGCCGTATATGCAGTATGCATATGCTCGTATTTCGTCCGTATATGACAAATGGCAAGCGCTGTTTCCGGGTATGAAGTTGACGGATTGTTCAATAAATATTGAACATGAGATTGAGCGGAAGTTGGCGATTAAACTGTCCAGATTTCCGGCGGCGGTTCACTCGGCTGCAGAGAATTACAGTCCCAATATCATGGCTGATTACTTGTACGATCTCGCACAGATCTACAGCAGCTTTTATCAGAATGTGCCATTCCTGAAAGCAGAAGAAGGTGTTCGCGAGAGCCGGATCCGGCTGTGCAAATTTACTGCGGAAACGCTGAGACAAGGTCTGAATCTGCTCGGTATTGAAACGCGCGAACGGATTTAATTCGGACAATATATTACAGTTGAGCAAGATGGTCGGGGAAAATAAAATCCCGGCCATTTTTTAACGTCTGTCTTAAATCGTAAAAATAAACTCGTGGAGAATTAAAAAATATAAAACCTAAAGGGTAAGGGTTATTATTTTCAATTCACGGCCGCTATGCATATTCGGTACTTGTGTGAGTATAGAACAGATACTAACAAATCACTCAATGGATTTTTTTTCAAGCGTTTGGCTATGGCAACGGCTTAAAAAAACTCAGCTCTTTTATAGAGATTCTAAAATAATACCTTAATAATTTCCACGAAGGCTTAGCTCGGAATTGTTTTAACGGCAAGATTTCGCGTCATCCATCTTTGGCAGTTTCCGTGCAGTACTGAGTTATTAATCAACCATGCGGTGAGGTGCAATATAAGCAAGAACTCCGGTTATCAACAGTTATACACATTTCTATCAACATACAATACGTCGCATAATATATATTATGTCTATATAAAGGTTAAAAATCGCTCTATATGTGGTACTTATGCGGATTGAGTTCATAATGAGGCACAATGATAAGTGTTTTAGCTACGCCTGGAAATTCTGAGCACTTGGTTGCCGCCTATCTGAAATTCATAATCTACTTGCTCAATTTTGCAGATGAACCCCAGGTCGAATAACTTTTCTAAAAGCCCATCAAGGTGTCTGGATCTTTGGTTGTTTAATTCGATGATTGGAAAAATGCGTATCTCTGATGAAACACGAAGCAGCTCGAGTATGGAGAAGAGATGAAATTCGAAACTAAGCTGTTCGCTGTATAGAAAAAGGAAGTGCGAGCAGAGTGAGAGATTAAACTCGTTTTCTTTAAAAGAAAGGGAGGGTAATTCTTCTGCGATATACCTCCCCTGTTCTTTTCCTGCAGTGAAATCGGACAGGAATATTTCCATGGCTGAAAGGCGTATGTTCAGCAGATTTTCTGGGGTGCCGAAGTGGGACCATTTAAACGAGGCCCGATTCTCTTTAAGCTGAGCATAAACCTGCTCTGAAGTTTCGCGAACACGCGTACGTATGAGATCGCTTGAAAGTTGATATATGGGGTCAATGGATACAATTATTCCTCCATTGACCGTATGCTCGGAATTGAAAGAAGCCGGGCCATCAGAACAGCCGAGTATGTGCTTGCTCAGGTCTGATTCGCTTAATGAGAACATTTGTATATATTCCGCATAGCTTCTTCCCCATGGAACTACAGAATTTAGCTGAAATGACATGATCGAATTCAACATCGGTTTGTCTGGCAAAGCAACACGTCTTTCGCTTTAGTCTTTTTCAGGTCTTAAACAGGAAATGAATTCCGTGCGGAGAACAAGGCCAGAACTACATGAACGACATACATACTGAATATTTTTTATACAGCCTCATCACGCTTTTCCTTGCCGGACTTCTGGCCACCGTTTTTACCTCTCTTCGTTTTACCGGTGATGCCGGGGTTCCGCGTCTGATGGATCGCTCGGGACGGAATGTAAAGCTGCTGGATTTTTGGAGCACGCGTTGGAATTTTTTAAGCAAGACTGCACGTCTGCTGCTGACGAACTCTGCCATTGCCACCTTTACACTTTTCTATCTGGCACTGAGAAATTGTGAAACGTGGTTTATGGTGGTTTCTTTGTTTTTCCTGTCGCTGCTATATATGTTTATAGCACGGATTATTCCGCATGTACTTTCCGAAAGTTATGCCGACCGAATTTCGCTGGCATCGCTTCCAATGGTTGGAAGTCTGACATTCCTTCTGTTTCCATTTGTATGGCCCCTGCAGTTTGCCGAAGATCGTCTGCTCAGACATGCACTGTTGACATCCGATAATGAGGATCGACCCTCCACCGAGGACGAAATCAAAAGCCTGATCGAGGAAACAGATGAGGAAGCTCTGGAAGAAGAAGAGCGCGAAATTATTCGCAGCGTTTTTGAATTCGGGGAAACGGTTGCACGTGAAATCATGACCCCGAGGATTGATATCAGCGGGATCAAAGATACGTTAACGGTTCAGGAATGCGTGGAGCAGGTAAAAGAATCGCGCCATTCGCGTTTCCCGGTTTATCATGAAAACATCGATGACGTCGTCGGCATGGTTCATGTTAAAGATCTGCTGAAACTGGTTGCCGGTCTCGAAGGTGAAACGCCCATCAGCCAACTGGCCAAAAAAATTGAATTTGTTCCGGAAACGATGCCGCTAAATGACCTGTTGCAGTTGATGAAAAATTCGCGCGCTCAAATGGTGCTCGTTGTGGATGAATACGGCGGTACTGAAGGTCTCGTGACCATGGAGGATGTCATCGAGGAATTGGTCGGCGAAATTGAGGACGAATACGATCTCAAAGAAAATGAGCTGCACCGGCGACCGGATGGATCCGTGATGGTTCAGGCTCGCACGCCGATTTATGAACTGAATGAAGAGCTTAAAACGACCCTTCCTGAAAGCGATGAATATGATTCGCTGGGAGGCTATATTTTTTCCGTGATCGGCAGAATTCCAACCGCCGGTGAAAAAATTCAGGTTGGTGACTGGATTCTGAAAATCCATTCCGCAACACAACGTCAGATCCAAGTTGTGCATATGCAGCCGGTTACTGACATCATGAATTCCGCTAAATAGACTCGACCCGGCTTCCGTACTCTGGAGAATACGCCCCGATTTCCAATGATTGGAAACGGGACCTGTTTAATGGATCAGACTAAAAAAGTAAAACGGGCGGTAAAGGGCAGGCTGCTGCCCTGGTTTTCCGTAAATAAGCGCAGTATGCCCTGGCGGAATAACCGCACGCCTTATCGGGTCTGGATTTCTGAGCTGATGCTGCAACAGACCCGTGTCGATCAGGCCACGCCCTATTTTCATCGCTTCATGAAGCGGTTTCCCTCCTTGAAGTCGCTGGCCGAGGCTTCGCAGGAGGAAGTGCTGAAAATGTGGGAGGGGCTGGGCTATTATTCCCGCGCACGGAATCTGCACAAAGCGGCTCGGATTATCCGATCAGACCACAAGGGTCGTTTTCCCTCCGATGCGGATGAAATCATTAAACTTCCAGGCATTGGAAGTTATACGGCGGCGGCGATTGGATCGCTGGCTTTTAATCTGGATATGGCTGTGCTGGACGGCAATGTGATCCGGGTTTTATCGCGCTTATTTGCATACGATAAAGACACTCGATCAACCATCGCCAAAAAAAAACTGCAGTCGCTGGCGGATGAGCTGTTGGTTAAAGGTGAAGCCGGAAACTTTAATGAAGCGATGATGGAGCTCGGGGCCACGGTTTGCCTGCCGCAGAATCCGGATTGCTCGGGCTGTCCCCTCGCCCGCTGTTGTCTGGGCAAAGAAACCGGGACTCCAACTGATTTTCCCAAAAAAGCTCCAAAGAAAAAGGTCCCGCATATTATCGTTGGGGCGGCCGTTGTGACGAACGGTAAAGGCGAGGTGCTCGTGGCACAGCGACGCGCCGAGGATATGCTGGGCGGGCTGTGGGAATTTCCCGGCGGAAAACAGGAAGCCGGCGAAACTATTCAGGAATGCATTGCCCGCGAACTGAACGAAGAACTGGGTATCCATATTAAAGTGGGTGAGTTTCTGGTGAAGGTGAAACACGCTTACAGCCACTTTACGATGGATCTGCACACCTACTTCGCGACAATAAAAAGCGGCCTCCCTAAGGCGGTTGAATGCCAGAATTTCCAATGGTTGGAAATTTCCAAACTTCGGAAACTCCCGTACTCTAAAGCTGATCTTAAAATTATCGATGAGCTTGAAAACAATGATTAAATTTTGGTTTCCCATATTGCTTCTATGCAGCGCGGTTCAGGCAGAACCGTTCGACTGCATGATTGCGGTAACGCGCCAGGATGCTTCCATGGATTGGTGGTATGCCGTGCCGCAGGAATATGCGCCCAAAGTCAACCGGATCAGCACGGTGGCTAAAGATGAATATTTCAGAATCATTCCGATCTTTCGAAATTATGGAACGGACTCCAATCAAAATGCGCGGATCTCATTTGATGTTGAGGTGCTTCGGCCGGACGGCACCACGGACATTTCCCTGACAGAATGCCAGGGACACATCGGAAGCGCGGTCACTGCCACCCTGTTGCCAGCCCAGGCCATTTTGAATATGTGCTTCGATCCAGAGGATCCGTATGGCGAATACGCAATAAATGTAAGCTCTGTGGACCATATTTCGAACCAGACAAACCGGCAGCATACGGTTGTTGAACTCCGGAAGTTCAGTTTTGAGAAGCTGTCGGAAAAAGAACGCGAACAGCTTTTTCTGCAATATGCAACCGCACCGAATCCCTCAAAGGCCGCATCGGCTTTTATGCAGACCCATCACTCTTTTTTTGATGAAGAGAATGAGCCCATCTGGTCTGCCATCTGGTTTTTTAAAACCATTTTTGAAAACAACGAATACCTCATCCCGCATTTGATGGATGAATTCCCCGTTGCAACGGTAAAACAAAAGCGGGATCTCATGTTGGTGATGACTTTAATGGACAGGGTTGAACAACTTCCGCGGGTGTCCGGCGAGCTGAATGTCTATTTGCGGCTTATGAAGGCCGGGCGGATTCCCGACCCCTATGAAGAAATTACAACCGGAAAACAGCTGGATATGCTATGGGCTGAGTTTTTCGCAACCGGCACCATTGAACCGATCCGACAGATTGCCAGGTCACTCTCGCTGGTGCAGTATGTGGGAACGCTCGATAAGATAAAAGCCGGCGAGCTGGACCCGGAAACGCCCGAGGTTTTTCACGACGGTATGCTCGAGGCCGTTTTTCAATCGGCACTGTGGTCGCTGAAAAGCAACTGCCAGGCTGTGCCACTGGTCTATCAGTATTGTGAGGGCATTCTTCACAGCGGTGAGCTGGATGCCCCTGCTGAAAACTGCCTGGCATTGCTGCTTCAATCAATTGCAACAGACCCTGAAAAATCGAATCTAACGGAGAAAAAGGAATGAAACATATCATAACCACTGAAAAAGCCCCGGCCCCGATCGGTCCATATAATCAAGCGGTCAAAAGCGGCCATCTGCTCTATACCTCCGGCCAGATTCCGGTAAATCCGGAAACCGGCATCAAAGTTGATGGCGGTATTCGGGAGCAGACCATCCAGGTATTGGAAAACCTGAAAGCAGTGCTCGAAGCTGCCGGAGCCACACTGGAAGACGTGATTAAAACCACGGTGTTTTTGCAGGATATGGGGGACTTTGCTGAATTCAACGGCATTTATGCCGAATACTTTGCCGAAGCAACCGCCCCCGCCCGCTCCACCATTCAGGTGGCTGCACTTCCAATTGGCGCGCTGGTTGAAATTGAATTGGTGGCGAAGGTCTGATGCCGCGTAAAAAAATCATACAAATGGTGGCCGGTCTGATCATCGTGCTCTCGCTGGGCATCGGCGGGATCATTAATTCGGGCACCATCAAAAACCCGTCCCGTGGCGGCTCAACTATGGGCACGGGATACAGCATTAAACTTAGCGGGAAGTTTAAAGAGGCCCGACTGAACGAAATCTCAGATCAGATTGAAGCAACCCTGCTGGAGGTAAATCGCCAGATGTCTACCTGGGATCCGGAGAGTGAAATCTCCCGATTCAACCATTCCCGATCGGTTGATGCATTTTCCTGTTCGGAGGCGTTCTCAACAGTGGTTCGCAGTGCGCTGGAGTTGAGCCGCACGACCGGCGGAGCCTTTGATCCAACTCTGCAGCCCTTGCTGAATCTATGGGGTTTCGGCAGTGAAGCGGAGGAAAGAAAGGTGCCGAGCGATGAGGCCGTGGCGACGGTCAAACAGCGCACCGGCTGGGAAAAGGTAACCGTTGATTCCGATTCCAACCTTCGGAAAAACGAGCCGGAACTATCACTGGCGCTGGGGGCCATTGCCAAGGGATATGGTGTTGATGCTGTCGGTCAGGTGCTCAATGAGGCCGGTTTGGAAAACTGGTTTGTCGAAATCGGCGGCGAAGTTCTTGCGCAGGGCGTTAATGGGGAAAATGAGGCGTGGCGAATCGGCATCCAGTTTCCCACCACCAATCCAATGGATATGACGTTTCAGGGTATTGCTCATATTACCAACGGGGCCATTGCCACGTCGGGCGATTATCGGAACTACATAAAAGAAGACGATGTCGTCTATTCTCATATCCTTGACCCAAGGACCGGGCGGGCCGTCAAATCCAGAACGGCCAGTGTGACTGTTAAGGCCTCTACCTGCATGGAGGCCGATGGCATTGCCACCGCCCTGTTCGTGATGGGGCCTGATGAGGGGCTGCCCTGGGTTGAGCAGCGGGATGATGTCGAAGCCTTCTTTATGATCAGGACCGAAGCCGGTGAAATATTCGAAATATTTAGTTCGGGATTCAAGAAAGCAACCGGCTATACTTCTGACCTTTAATTTTGAAAGGATTAAATAAGCGATGCGTACGATTTATATATTTTTATTTGCAGCTCTCATCATCCTGACGGGGTGTGACAAAGATACCGGCTCTATGGAGGCGCGGGAAGAGAACGATCCCAATGTGCTTTCCGGACAGCAATACGTGGAACAGGGGAATTATGAAGCAGCTATTGAAGAATTTAAACGCGCGATAGAGCTGGAACCCTTGATGGCGCGTCCACATCTGGATCTGGCCCTGATCTATCAAAACAACTTCTCCAACCCAATTCATGCGATCTACCATTATGATCGTTATCTCGAATTACGGCCCGATTCTGAAAAGGCTGAATTTATCAATGAACAGAAGCTCAAGGTTGCTCAGTCTTTGGCCAACACGCTCATCAATAATTCTCCGGAAGTGAAAAAGGTGGTGCAGGAGCGCAATACGCTGATTCAGCAGAACAATGATTTAAAGCGCCAGCTGGCCGCCAGCCTGAAAAGCAAGTCAACCCCCGCCGCGCCGGCTCCGGGCCCTTCCGGGCAGACGGTCACAACGACCGTGCCGAAATCCGCCGCACCGTCTGCTCAGCCGGTTCCGGCCGCTGGGCAGAAACATCAGATCTATCACGTCGTTGGCGGAGATACACTCACCAAGATTGCCATCAAGTTTTACAGCGATGCCAGCAAGTGGGATATTATCTATGAAGCTAATAAGGAAATGATGCGCGGCCCCGGAGATCTTAAAGTGGGCCAGACCATCGTGATTCCAATGATTGGAAACTGAGTTTCCCGAATGAACCTGTGTCGAAAACGGAGCAGATTGCTGCTCCGTTTTTTTATGATGCATTTCAATTGTGCACAGGCCTGCTTCCTTAAAAAATGCAAGCTTTGTTTTTGTAGTAAATGAATACGCATTTTGCTTCAACGGGGCTTGCATCCCCGTATGGGGTCGGCTATCAAGAACACAGTTGTGAACTTAAACACGAAGGGGTTTTCAAAAATGTCACATTTCAAAAACAACATGACCGCCGAACAGCTCACAGAACGTGCCCTGTTTCACCTGAAATACAACCGGGGCAAAGACCTCCGGGCTGCCACTGCGTTCGATAAAATGACGTGCTTTTCCAAAGCAGTACGAGATATGGCCGTGGATGGTTTTATTTCAACGCAGCGCCAGTACCTCGATCAGGATGTACGACGGGTCAATTACCTATCAATGGAATATCTCATTGGCAAAATGTTAGCCAACAATATCTATGCGCTGGGCATTGAAAAGATGGCCGATGAAGCGTTGAAGCCCCTGGACATTACCATTGAAGAAGTGCTGGCGCTGGATGTTGAAGCCGGTCTCGGCAATGGAGGTCTGGGCCGTCTGGCAGCCTGCTATCTCGATTCACTCGCCACCATGGAACTGCCGGCCTACGGGTACGGCATTCGTTATGAACACGGAATCTTCCGGCAGGAATTTGATCACGGTTGGCAGAAAGAACGTCCTGATGAATGGTTGGCCCTCGGCTACCCCTGGGAACTGATTCGTCCGGAATATACATTGCCGGTTTGCGTGTATGGGCGCGTAAAGAAAAATTTCCGCCCGGGTAAAGGTTCCGACGATGTCTGGGAAGATTTCCAGGTGTTTGAAGCCGTACCGTACGATGTTCCAATCATTGGATATCATGTTAACACCGTTAATATGCTCCGCCTCTGGAAATCGCAGCCGGCCGAAGGTTTCCGCCTGGATGTGTTCAATCAGGGCGACTATGTACGTGCCGTTGAGGAAAAGAACTGGGCGGAAAATGTGTCGAAGGTACTCTATCCTTCAGACTATACCTACGCGGGCAAAGAGCTGCGTCTGATTCAGGAATATTTCCTGGCCTCCTGTTCTGTGCGCGATATCATCCGCCGCTATAAAAAAACGCACAAAGATTTCAAGAAATTTGCTGAGAAGAACGTGGTGCAGTTGAATGACACCCACCCCACCCTCGCGATTGTTGAACTGATGCGGGTGTTGCACGATGAAGAGCGTATCCCTTGGGATACCGCCTGGGATATTACCGTGAACACCTTCTGTTATACCAATCACACACTGTTGGCTGAGGCTCTTGAAAAATGGACGGTTGATCTGCTGCAGCGCGTACTTCCGCGTCATATGCAGATTATCTTTGAGATCAACCATCGTTTCCTGCAGTCGGTTGAACTCAGTCATCCGGGCGAAGGCGATCTGATGCGTAAGGTTTCGCTCATCGAGGAAGGACCGCACCAGCAGGTTCGCATGGCCAACCTCAGCGTTGTCGGAAGTAATAAAGTGAACGGCGTATCTGCCCTGCACTCGGATCTGCTGAAAAAGAACACTATGCCGGAATTCGATAAGATATATCCCGGCAAGTTCACCAATGTGACCAATGGCATTACGCATCGCCGCTGGTTGCTGAAGGCGAACCCGGAACTGTCCGAACTGATTGCTGAAAATATCGGCGAAGAGTGGAGGATGGATCTGGCTCTGCTGACAGAATTCGAAAAGACAGCCACGAAGCGCAATATTCAGAAAAAGTTTATGGAAATCAAGCGCGAGAAAAAGGTGGAGCTTTGCAAGACGATCAAGGAATTGACCGGTTATCTGGTCAGCCCCGATTCCATCTTCGATGTCCAGATCAAGCGTCTGCACATGTATAAGCGCCAGCTTTTGAAAGCGATGCATATCATTCATCTCTACAACAAGATTAAAGCCAACCCGAAGGCTAAGGTGCAGGCAAAGACCTTCATCTTTGCAGCCAAGGCGGCTCCGGCTTATCTGATTGCAAAATCAGTTATCAAGCTGATCAATACCATGGCTGAAGTCATCAACAACGATGTGGATGTTGCCGGTCGCCTGAAAGTGATTTTCCTGCCGGACTACAATGTATCTCTGGCGGAAAAAATTATTCCGGCGGCGGATATTTCCGAACAGATTTCCACGGCAGGGCTGGAAGCCTCCGGTACTGGTAACATGAAGCTTTCGCTGAATGGTGCGCTGACGGTTGGAACCTGGGACGGCGCCAATATCGAAATTGCGCAGCATGTCGGCGAAGATAACATCTTCATTTTCGGTAACCGTACGGAAGAGATCGCCGAACTGGGCCGCAAAGGCTACAACCCGTGGTCATATGTCGAAAAGTCCGAAGACCTGCAGGGCGTGCTTGAAGTGATTCGCGATAATATCTTCAATCCGTCTGAACCGGACCTGTTCAAGGACCTCTACAATGAAGTCACTGAACACGGGGATTACTATTACTACCTCGCTGATTATGAAAGCTACATCAAGTGTAATGAGGAAGTAGATAAGCTCTATGCGAAGCCGTCCAAGTGGGCTGAAAAAGCCATTCTGAACGTGGCGCGTATGGGCTGGTTCTCGTCCGACCGTTCTATCCAGGATTATGTGGATGGCATCTGGCATCTCAAACGTACGCCGGTTGAGATGGACGAAAGCCTCGTGTAAACCGTTTCCAATAGCTGGAAATTTGAACGCGTCCTGTTTCGGGGCGCGTTTTTTTTATGCGTATTCTTTGAGACGCTCCTCCAGCGTTGTGATACGCTCGCGCGATTCCGCCCGGGTGATGGCCAGGTTCAGGGCCTTCTTGGTTCCCAGAATGATCACCAGTTTTTTGGCACGCGTTATGGCCGTATAAATCAGACTGCGCTGCAGCAGGACAAAATGCTGTGTGTGCATCGGGATTACAACACAGGGATATTCACTGCCCTGACTTTTATGGATGGTGATGGCATAGGAGAGAACCAGTTCATCAAGTTCCCGGAAATCATAGATCACTCTTCGCCCATCAAAATCCACCATCAGTTCTGCAGCCTCAGTATCGATCGATTTAATACGACCGATATCGCCGTTGTAGACATCTTTATCGTAGTCATTTTCCGTCTGCATAACCTTGTCGCCGGTGCGATAGGTAATGCCGAAACGCTCCACTTCATCACCTCGGGGGTTCAGCAGACGCTGCATCGTCACATTCAGGTTCCGGGCTCCCAGATCGCCTTTCTGCATGGGGGTCAGGATCTGAATATCTTCCAGAGGATTAAAATGGAATTTTTGTGGAATGGATTGTTTCACCATTTTTCCAATCAGCTTTAAGGCTTTTTCAGGATCTTCAGCTTCGACAAAATAGCAGTCGCTGGTCTCGCCTTCCTCCGGAAACTCCGGCGCCTTACCCTGATTGATCTTATGAGCATTTGTGACAATCCGGCTGGTCGCCGCCTGGCGGAACACTTCATTCAGATGCCCCACCGCAATCGTTTTGGAACGGATGATATCCTGCAATACCCGGCCCGGTCCGACAGAAGGCAGCTGATCGGAATCGCCTACAATCACAATGGCGGCATGAAGCGGGACGGCATCCATTAGCTGAGTAGCCAGTACGATATCAATCATACTGGATTCATCCACAATCAGCACATCGCACTCCAGCGGATTATCAGCTTTATGTATAAAACCGCCGGTGCCGGGATTAAATTTTAGCATGCGGTGGATGGTCTTGGCTTCCATTCCAGTCGTCTCCGCCATCCGCTTGGCAGCACGCCCGGTCGGCGCACAAAGCTCAACTCGCATTTTTTTGGCTTTCAGTATCATCAGCACCGAATTCACCAACGTGGTTTTACCAACGCCCGGCCCGCCGGTAATCACCATAACCTTTGAGCGTATGGCGGTTTTCAGGGCTTCGCGCTGTGCATTCGCCAGTTCAATTCCGGCCTTCTTTTGAACCCATTCCAGCGCTTTGCTGAAATCAATATCCGGACAGGGATGTTTTCCTTTTTCCAAAGCCTGGAGTTTTTTCGCCAGCTCGATTTCCGCAAAGTAGAGTTTGGGCAGATACACCAGATCTCGTCCGATGGAATCGGTGCGCAGAATCAACCGCTTATTTTCAACGAGATATTCCAGCCCGGCATCAATAATATCCAGATCAATGTCCAGCAGTTCGGCGGCACGGGACAACAGGTCATTGCGGACATAGGCACAATGACCATTGGAGGTCAGTTCATCCAAACAGTATTCCAGACCGGCCCGCGCCCGCAGATCGGAATCCTTACCGATGCCCAGTTTCATGGCAATCTGGTCGGCAATCAGGAAGCCGATTCCGCGAATATCCCGGGCCAGGCAATACGGATCGCGCTGCACCAGCTCGATCGCTTTGTCGCCATAGATTTTATGAATGCGGAACGCCCGGGTGGTACTGATCCCATGACTGAACAGGAACGACATAATTTTGCGGACATTCTTCTGCTCATCCCAGGCTTTCTTAATGTTGTCCTTTCGCCCCTTGCCGATGCCCTCGACTTTCAGCAACTTGCCGGACGAATTTTCAATGACATCAAATACATCGCGACCGAAGGTTTGCACCAGACGTTTTGCGTATTCCTTACCGATGCCTTTCACCATGCCGGACGCCAGATATTTTTCGATACCCGCCAGTGTATCCGGTTGCGACATTCGCATTCCGCTTGCTTTAAACTGCTGGCCGTGGCGCGGGTCAGTCAGCCATTCACCATCAGCCGCGAGCCATTCGCCCGGATTCACTGTCGGCGCGGTTCCTGTGACTGTAATGAGCTCTTTATGGCCCCGCACCTTCACTCTTAAAACGCAAAAGCCGTTTTCCTCGTTTCGGAAAACGACCCGCTCAATCTGACCGTCCAGCTTATCCATTTAATACTTTTTTTCGTATTCGCCTTTGCCCAGTTTTTCATAGGTCGTGAAGCCGGCGTTTTTTGCCCGGTCGTGCAGACCGCTTCGGGAACCGCCCACACTGGGAGCCGACAGCTGACGGGCAATTTTACCGCCGCAGCGAGGGCAGGTTTCTTTTGCCGGCGCATCCATGGATTCCATCTCTTCAAATCCGTTTTTACAGTGCCGGCAGCAGTTGCCGGAATCTACAGCAGCATATTCACGAATGGGCATAATGAATTCCTTCCAATGATTGGAAAAAGGTTGTAGCACGTCTTCCAGAGTTTGGAAAGCGCACCGAGCGGCAAATGGCCTATCCGGCCGGCGGGATGACGTATTTCGTGGTCGCTTTGGAGCGGACATCAAAAACATGTTCTATCCGGTCCAGCCTGGCGGCGCCGTAGCCGATTCGAGCGTTCGGATCAGCGGCATCGAGGATATACGCCGGTTTCCCGTCGATCAGGACATGTGGCACATCTGCAAGTTCCGGATAACTCTTCTGAAAACGTACCAACACAAAAACATGATCCTCAGTGAAGGCCAAATATGTTTTAACACCCACGGACTCGAGCAAAGAACAGAGCAGAACCGACTGATCTTCGCAATCGCCCCCGCCGGAAATCAACGTGCTCAGCGGATCTTTCGCATACTCGAGCCCATCGCCCGGGTCGGAGATATACATGATGTCATTACTGACAAAATCCAGCAGGGTTGTGGTTTTCCGGAGGTCATCATCTCCGGAATAGAGGACTTTGCGAACGGCGAGCATATTCAGCTGTTCATCGCGATAATCCACTTTTTTAAGATAGCCGGCATAATTTCCGGCAATCAGCGTGTTTGCAACATCCTCAATGGGTTGGATTTTAAAAATGGTACGGCCACATGTTCCCAGCGTATCCAGGAAACTCATTTCTCCCGTCACAATTGCCCGCCCGTTCGCTACTGTCACCCAGATAAATGCCACGGCAATGAAAGCCATCAGCAGTTGAATAATGCTCTTGCGAAAGGCGATCAGCAAAAGGGCCAGGCTTCCGCAAATAATCACGGCAGCCAGCGTCTGATCCTCGATATTCTGCGCGGCATAGCGGAGTGCCAGCAATACAAGCAGACCACTGACCAGAGAGAGCAGGTACCACTTAATGGTATATTTGGAATGTTTGCGCGGTAGGGTTCCCCGGTTAAGCAGTGCATTAATGAAAAGCATAATTCCCAGCAGGCCAGCTGTGCCACCCGCAATTTTAAAAGGAAGCGTAGGCCAGAAGAGATACGTGCAGGCACCGAAAATTAACAGATAGAGCGACAGTACTGTGAAGGAAATACGCTCGTCCCCGTTCAGCGAACGCATTTCACCCGGTTTCCAATGTCTGGAATCGGGCTGTTCGTTGGCTTCTGAGATATGGGTCTGGGTCGACATGTGGAAAAAGATAGCTTCACTTTTAATGAAAAGAAAGCCCCGTTCGCCTTATTAAATGCAGGTTGAATTTAAAAAACCTGATTGCGCAAGCAAAGTTCCATCGGATGAGGTTGCAGGTAGAACTGCTGTCCCAGATAGGGTTCTTTATATTTGCGGATGTAGTGATTGATCAGCGTAACCGGAACGATCAGGGGAAAATTGCCCTGTTTGTATATTGAAATGGTTTCAACCAGTTCCTGTTTTTCATCTGCATCCAACTGTTTTTTGAAATACCCCGCCAAATGCTGGAGCACGTTCACGTGTTTCTTCACAGTGGCTCTCAGGCGTAACGCATCCATCATTTCATTCAGGTATTCAGTTTGGATGGCAGGCAGTTTTTTGCCCTTCATAGCAGCCACAATTCGGCCCAGCCCCCGGTAATGTGGAATACTGTGCGACATAAACAGGTATTTATGCCGCTCATGAAATTTAACCAAACCGCCGCGTGTATTGTCGTTCGCCAGCATTTCTCGCCAACGCTTCAGGGTAAAAACCCGTTCAATAAAGTTTTCGCGCAGGCCGGAGTCATTCAGCCGACCTTCCTCCTCCACCGGCAGCAGGGGGAAATGCTGCATGAACGCATTTGCAAAAAGGCCACGCCCATTATTCGAAGGCATCCCTTTAGCCGAATAGACCTTTACCCGCTCCATACCGCTGCTGGGCGACTTGCTTTTAAAAATAAATCCGCAGAGATTTTCTTTATCGAGCTCGTGTACCCGTTTATCGCACCAGGCCAGCATTGGCTCGGTCAGGTCGCGCTTCGTCTTGTTTGTAATAAGCCGCGGGTTTTCCGGATCACCTTCCAGACGCATCGATTCCCGCGGAACGCCCAGTCCCAATTCAAACTCAGGACACACCGGAACAAACTCAAACCAATTGGCCAAAGTTCCGGTAATGTAGCTATCGTGCTTATGCTGCCCGTCATACCGCACCTGCTCGCCCATCAGGCACGCACTTACGCCAATACGAATCTTTTCCATCAGAATCCTCCCAACAGTTTGATCTCGCGTTCCAGCTTAAATCCGAATTTATCCTCAACGGCGGCGATCATCTTTTCCGTCAGTTCATAAACATCAGATGCAGTCGCATCGGGCTCCGCAATGATAATGTTGGCGTGCTTTTCAAACAGACAGGCGCCGCCCACCCGAAAATTCTTGGCCCCCGCTTCCTCCAGAAACCAACCGGCCGCCTGGCGCCGGTCCGCTGCCGAGGTCGGTTCCACATTGCGGAAGACGCTGCCGGCGCAGGGATTCTTTTTCCAGTCGGGATGTTTCGTGCGTCGCAGCTCCAGAATACGTTCCCTTTCCTGCTCCATAATAGATCGGTCGCACGGTTTCAGTTTCAGCTTTGCATCCAGAACAATCGAACCGCTTTGCTTAAGTGCCGAGGAGCGGTATTCAAACTCAAGGGCTTCGGTCTTCACTTCCGCAACCGACCCGTCGAGGCTCATAAGCCGAACCGATTCCACCACATCGCCAATCTGCTGCCCGAAAGCACCGGCGTTGCCGGCAATCGCGCCGCCGACGGTTCCGGGAATCCCGCTCAAAAAGGAGATGTCTCCCAGCCCGTATTCGATGGCAATTCGAGCGAGATCGTCCAGCAGGGTGTTTCCGGACACCCACACTCGGCATCCCTCTTTCACAACGTCGGGCGCTTTGTCGGAACAATAGCGCAGAATAATCAGGTCCAGTCCCGTGTCGGATATCAACAGGTTGGACCCCTGCCCGATCACCATAAAGCGGCACTGCGCTGTCGACAGAACCGAAACGGCCGTAACCAGCGATTCAGCATCGGGGCAATCCAGCACCGCCGGGCACGGTCCGCCCAGTTTAAAAGTGGTGTAGTCGCGCAGCTCAGGATTCAGGTTCACCCGCACAGCAGCGGGCAGTTCTTTTAATAAAGCATTATCAATCATGGTTTCTTCCGCAAAATTCTCGCTATGCTAATCGGACCTCAGCTAATTTCCAACCCCTGAACGATGAAGAAGTTGATTTATATCCTGATTGCCCTGCTGACCTACAACGTCCATGCCGACGTTTCCGGACGCACGTTTGTTGCTTTCGATGTTGAAACCACCGGGTTCAGCCCGGAAGAAGAGCGCGTCATAGAAATCGGTGCGGTGAAATACTGCGATGGAGAAATCGTTGATTCAACCCATTGGCTCATCAATCCCGGTTGCCCCATCCTGAACAGCGAGGTGCACGGCATATCCGATGAAATGATTATCGGCTACCCGGGCTTCAACGATACGTATCGTGCATTTTCCAACTTTGTCGGGAATGCTGTACTGCTGGCGCACAATGCCTCCTTCGATGTCCGATTTATGACCGCCGAGATTGAGCGGAACGGGCTGAAGCCCCTGCCCAACCCGACCATCAACACACTTACTCTGTTTCGCCGCTGGTTTCCCGATGCGCCCTCGCACAAGCTGGGGCCGTTGGCGGAATATCTTAAAATCCCGGTGGCCGTAGAGCATCGGGCCGAAGATGATTCCGCCACCCTGCTTAAAATTTTTAATCTCGGTCTGGAAACGCGGCCCTCTATCACGCTGGGCGAAATCACAGCAGCGGCCAACGGAACCTACTACCTGAACGGAACACGAAAACCATGATCCGCGAAATCACCTCCAGCACCAATCCACAGATCAAACACCTGCGCGCGCTCTCCTCCTCCAAAAAGGCCCGGCAGGAATCCGACACCTTCATCATCGAAGGCTGGCGCGGCATTCAAACTCTGCTCGATCACAAGAGCCCCTACTACAACATCGAACAGCTCGTCATTTCCAAGGATTGGAACAAACCGCTCCCCCAAACCATCGACACCCTCGTTCTGCCCGCACACGTCTTTGAAAAAATTTCCGATGTCCGGAACGCCCAAGGCATCCTTGCCGTCGTGTCGCCCATCGAAATGGAACACACACTTCCAACCACTGGAAAATTCCTATTGCTCGATAACCTGCGCGATCCCGGCAATCTCGGCACGCTCATCCGTTCCGCCGTTGGCTCCGGCTTTGACGGTGTTTTGCTCTATGGCGACTGCGTTGAACCCTTCAACCCCAAAGTCATCCGCTCCACCATGGGCACCTTCGCCTTTTCCAAAGTCTGGAACATCACGCCGCCCGAACTTTTCCAGACCCTGGAAAACGGATTCGATCTCTGCGTCACCACCGGACTCGACGGAGAAAACCTCTACGACGCCGCCTTCAGCGATAAAACCATCTTAGTCATCGGCTCCGAAGCCCACGGAGTTTCCGAGGAGTTATCCGAACGCGCCACCAAAAAAATAACCATTCCCCTGCAACCCGAATGCGAATCCCTCAACGCCGCCATCGCCGGCAGCATCTGCATGTTTCACATGCAGAACAGTCATCGCTAAATCGCTACGCGCTCATTCAGCTGATCGATCCGCTTCACGATTCCCTGGGCCACATCAATCCGACCCTCAAACAGATCAATCAGCGTGCCGTGCCGCGTGAACGGGTGTTCGTTCAGCGCGCTCTTCTCCAGATAGCCGTTCGCCACAATATGCCGCACAATGCGCTGCACAAACTCCAGCTGATGGCTGTCGAGCGACTGATCGTTAATGAATTCCGAAAAAAGCGCATTCGCCGCCGCCTGATCCAGTCCCACCAATCCCGCCACCAGTTTCAGCAGCGGTTCGTCGCCGAACGCCTTGCGATAATCCTCGGCACTGCCCAGCTCATCCCAAAGCACATGCTCCAGATGGTTGCAGTCGTGCTCGGTCAGTTCCTGATTAAACCGCAGTTTATGCACCACCAGATCATTTTCATAATCCTGCAGATAGGCATCCACCTTTTTGCGATAGCTTTGAAATTCGCCTGATCCATATTCGCCCGGATGTTCATTCACCCCCAGCACTGCATCCTCAAACGAGGTATAATAAATCGTGGTTTTATCCGCTTCCAATAATTGGATCAAATCGCGCAGCGCCAGCCGCACGCGTTCATAATCGAAGGTGTCCGCCGCCTTCCAGAAGGCATCCGTCTGCACCTCCGCAATCAGTTCCGCCTGCTGTTTCACCTGCGGCAGATTGCCGATTTTCTGCAGATTTTCAGCTGTCGCCTGCACCTTCATGCGCGGTCTGGAAACCGGCTCGCCGCGCAACGCGGCATATTCAATCGTATACATCAGATAATCGAACCGCTTCGCCAGTTCTTCATCCTCAATCGCCGGCACCAGCGGCGCAATCTGCCGTTCCAGTTCGCGCAGCATTTCATCCGAAATCGTCTGCCAGCGTTTTTTCTGATTATACCGATGGATAAACTCAATCCGCATCCGATTGTAAAAGCGCGATTCATCAATCTCGCAAACCGTCGCATGCAGTCCATCCACCAGACCTTTGCGATACGCGGCCAAGGCGTCCGTCTGATGGTCGGCATGCTGCAGCTCCTGCGCAATACGCGCCCGGATGTTAAACAGATTTTCCGAAAGCGACTTCACCGCCTTCGCCTCTTTCCCGTTTTTATTCGCGCGGAAATACTCGAAGTTGCCGCAATAGTCGAAAATCACAAATGCTTCTTTATCCTGCCCGCCGCCGAACAGGTTTTCACATAAACGCGTGCCCCGCCCGATCATCTGCCAGAACTTCGCCTTCGACCGCACCCGCTTGAAAAAGACCAGATTCACCAGTTCCGGAATATCAATTCCCGTATCCAGCATATCCACTGAAATTGCAATCCGCGGATTTTTCTCCTTCTCGCCCAGATCCTCGATCACCCCGTCGACATACTTAATACCGTTATAAATACACGCCGCCTGCCCGGGATATTCCGGAAACCGTTTATTGAAACGCCGCAGCACAAACTCCGCATGTTTCGTGTTCGCCGCGAAAATGATCGTCTTGCCAATCCGATCGCCGCCGCGCACCTTGATGCCCTTTTCCATTAAATCCTGCAGCACCCGGTCGACCGTATTGTCGTTAAACAGGAATTTATTCAGCTCCTCGCTCGAAACCTCCGTCACCCCTTCGTCAAAGGTCTCCTCCCAATGCTCCTGCTCCTCCGGCGACAGCTCATCGTAATGAATGCCCTTTTCCATAAACTTCAACGACGTCTCCACACTCCGGTACGGCACCAGATGCCCTTCATCAATCGCCTCGCCCAGCTCATAGGCAAACGTAGGCACATCGTCTTCAATATCGAAAATGGAATACGTGTTTTTGTCGATGTCGCTTTTCGGCGTCGCCGTCAGCCCCAGCAGATAGCTGTCGAAATAGGTGAAGATGTCCTGATATTTTTTATAGATCGACCGATGCGACTCATCCACGATCACCAAGTCAAAATGGCCGCAGGTAAACAACGGCGATCCATCCTTCCGCTTCGTCGAATCAATCGCGTTCATCATCGTCGGATAGGTGCTGAAAATCATCCGCGACAACGGGTTGTTGTCCTTGTCGTCCGTCTTTTCCAGCAGATTGCACATGCTCAGATTCGGCAACAGCGCCGCAAAATTTTTCTTCGCCTGCTTCACCAGTTCCCGTCGGTCGGCCAGAAACAGAATATTTTTAATCCAGCCGTGGCGCTGCAGCACCTCCACCAGCGAAATCGCCGTGCGCGTTTTGCCCGACCCCGTCGCCATCACCAGCAACGATTTACGCTGCCCCTTCTGCAGATTATCGCACACCGCCTGAATCGCCTTTTTCTGATAGACCCGCCCGGCGATTTCATCCCTCGGACTCACGCCCTTCAGCGACGTGCGATGCTGCTTCTGGAAATTATAGGCATCCAGTTCATCCTTCGTGAAAAAGCCGAACACCGTGCGCTCGTTGGCCTGCTCGTCATCGTGGAAATACGTTGTAAACCCGTTCGTTGTATACATCAGCGGGCGCACGCCGTGCTTGCTTTCCAGACCATCCGCATACAGCTTTGCCTGCACCTTGCCCACCTGCGGATCCACCGAGGTCCGCTTCGCCTCCACCACCGCCAGCGGATCGCCGTTGTCGGCATAGAGCACATAATCCGCAAACCCCTTGCCCGACGGATTCGGCATGCCCGCCACCTCCACCTCTTCCAGGCCGTTGGTGCCGATTTCCCAGCCCGCCATTTTCAGCGCGTGGTCGATGTAAATCTTGCGCGTCTTAAACTCGCTGATGTCGTCGCAATCGAACGCCTCATGCGGGGTTTCCCGCACCGTCGCAAAAGCCGCGCGCTCCTGCGCACTCCGTAATTCATTCTTCAGCGCGTCCCGCTCCGCCGCCCAGGCCGCCTCTTTCGTCTCCAGCGCCTGCTGCATCGCCAGCGTCCGCTTTTCCAGCGCCGCCCCGTCCGGCAGCTGCGCCGCGTCAAACACCACCCGATGGCTCGCCTTCGCGTAAGTGAACGCCAGCCAGCGCACAAAATCATACAGGTTTTTCAGCGACAGCTCCGTCTCATCGCGCCGCATGCTTTTCGCCGTATGCGCCGCCATATTGCCCAGCGAAACCACAAACTTAATCCGCGGAAAAAGCCGCGAATCGATCAGCCGCTTAAACTGAACATCGTGGATCAGCGACGACAGATTATCCTGATACGGCACCGTCAGCCCCTTGTCGTAGCGATACATCCACTTCACCGCCACCTCCAGCGCCCGGCGCGACTGCAGTGCGCACGTCGCATTCGACACCGCAATCGACGCCTCCGCCTCTTCGCACACCGCCCGCACCGCATCAAAATAGGGATAGGCCTTCAGAAAATCAAACTGGCTCATCTTTGCTCCCGTTCTCTCTCTCGTCATGGCGAGAGTCTGCTTCACAAAACCGTTCCACCCGACTATTTGCCTGCTCGCAACTGGCACGCGTGGCCTCGGGCTCTTCAAAGGCCGAAAGCCACAATGCGCGCCCTTCCAAAAACGCATCCGTCCAATCCCTGGAAATCGTTTTCGGCAGCGCCATCGGCATCACCCAGATGAGCCGCGCCGACCCCGCCCGCAGCGTATCCCGGCACGCCCGCTCGCCCGGCAAAAAAAACGTACTGCACACCACGCCCGGAAAATCCGATACCTCCCGCTGCAGTGCCCGGACTTCCGCTTCCGAACTTTTCCGCGAAACCCGCAATGCCCGCCGGGGTCTCACCTTCAGCAACTCCGTATTTCCCACAAACCGGCTCTGCTTGATCCGCCCGCGCGGCACGCCCTTCAGCGCCCACCGCCGCGGATTCGCCCGGACATACGCCTCCCGAATCTCCAGCACCTCCGGCTCAAAACAAATCACATCCCAATAATTCGGGGCCCACACCTGCTCTTTCCCGCCATGGCTCTGCTCTTGCGCGCCATGGCGAGCTCCTGCAACAAGCCCGCCTTTTCTCGCCAACCGCGTCACACTGCCTTTGAACATGTTCAACACCTCGCCCAGCCCGGCGTCGCCCGCCGAACAGATGCGCACAATGCCGTGAAAATGGTTCGGCATCAGCTGCCACGCGCCCAGTTCAATGTGCGCATAGTGCGCCGGAATCTCCGTCCAGCACTGTTCCACCAGCGACCCCAGCGCATTCGGAACCATTTCCACGCCATCTATTCGACCGAACAGCATCCTGTGATAATCCGCGCACATCGTCACAAAGTACCAGCCCGGCTGCGAATAATCCCGCCCGTCCATCCGAAGCTTCTGCGACATGCTTTTCTTAAATTCCATCGGTCTCATTTTTTAAAACGATTGTAGGGCCGTAACGGTTGAGGCACGAAACCTTGCCGCCGAATCCCTGTGCGACGGGCGGCGGGCAGGTCTCGTTCCTCAACCATGCCCGCCCTACAAACCGGTAGCGACGGCTGCCCTATTTCAAGTTTCACATTTCCGGTTTCAGGTTTCATCCCTAAAGCTCCCCTTTGAACGCGGCCTGCATCAGCGCCGCAAACAAATCCTCCTGTTCCTTCAGCGCGGCCGACATCGCCGCCTTCTGCGCTTCAATCGCCGCAACTCGCTCCGCAAATTCCTGCTGGAGGGAAAGTGGAGGCAATAGCATAGGACATTTTTTAAGCTGCCCCATGTTTATCGAAGCAATGCCTGTCGTTTGTTTTGCCATCTTGAAAAAATATCTTTTCCCGCGAGAACTTCCTATCAACTTTGATGCGTATTCAGGCAAAAGACATTTCCCATTGAGGCGAACTCTAAAAATATGGTTTTGGTGAATACAGCTATCTATCTCACCTTGCCAAATGGCACCTCGGCCAAGTTTGTCGGGATCTCCCCCTTCTGTCAGAAGGATGTCGTTTTTGATGAGTTTATATTTCTCAATATCAGAAGGAAGAACTTCAACTTCAGTAATATCATCAAGTACAAGATGACCATCCTGAACATTTGCAACCCGCATGTATGGAGCATAGACGGTTTTCTTTTCTCCAAACTTCCGGCCCTTCGTTACGCCGGATTTTATGTCTGCATGAATCTGGAGTTCACATTCATCCCACCCCATGGGATTGGAGACGGGGTCGCCGAACATGTCGTAGAAGAGGCTTTGGACGAGCTGGTCCATCAGGACGATTTGCTGCTTGCGCTGATCGATCAACGCCTGCGCCGCATCGAGGATCTCCACAATCCGCCGCTGCTCCTCCAACGGCGGCAGGGGGATGGGAAGCTTTCGAAGAAAATCGAGAGTAATTCCTTTTACTGTTGCACCACTGCCATTCTCTTCGATGTGATTTGCTTGAGATTTGAGAAATCTCGCTAAATAGCGTTTATTGAGAATGCTTTCATCTTCGACAAACAGAGCCTTTAGGTCTTGATTAATAGCAAGAGGAATACTGTTTATGGCTACTTTTCCAAGCGCCATTCGTGTCGGAATGATGATGGTATTCTCAGGAATTAAATTAGATGCCGAATTAAACAATCCTTCCTCTGTAATGAATTCAATCGTCTTATCCAAATTCGAAGATTTAAAATCCTTTACTGATGCCCATGGGATTTTTCCATTCCAATATTGCGCTTCCCCCCGAATTTAGAACCAGTGGTTAAGATATAATTTGTGCCTGTGGTATAAGTAAATAAACCAAAGGATACGAATGAAAAACCA
>JAROBA010000110.1 GCA_029432815.1 Pontiellaceae bacterium B1224
AACGCCGTCTGCGGGCTGCGCAGGCCGCCATGTTGACCAAGGTGCCGGTGATTGTAATCGAGGCAACCGACGAAAAGGCGCTCGAAATTGCGCTGATCGAAAACCTGCAGCGCGAAGATCTTAATCCGATCGAAGAAGCGGAAGGTTATGCGCTGCTACAGAAAAAATTTAATCTGACGCAGGAAAAGGTTGCTGAACGGGTGGGTAAAGCCCGCGCCTCGGTGGCCAATGCACTGCGGCTGCTGGAACTGCCGGACGGCCTGCGCAAATATGTGGCCGAAGGCCTGCTTTCTGTGGGGCATGCAAAAGTGCTGCTGTCGCTGGAAAGCGAAAAGGAAAAGTCGGTCCTGGCGCGAAAAGCCATTAAAGACGGGCTGTCGGTCCGGGCTCTGGAAAAACTGGTGAAAAAGCTGACGCTGCCGCCGAAAAAAGCGCGTGCGGAAAAATCGGATTTACCGAGCGATTACCTGCAAACGCTGACCGATGAATTGCATCAGTTTCTCGGAACGAGTGTGCGTATTGCCCCGTCGAAAACGCTGACGAACGGCCGGAAGGTGAAGGGTTCGCTGGAGATTGATTATCACGACAACGATGAACTGGACCGCCTGTTGACGATTATGGGTTACACCAGTGACCTTTAAGCATGGCTGATACTGATACAAACCGGGATGCCATGGCGAAAGAATACGACGCCATTCATAACCGACTTTTTCTCATTCAGATTCTCGTGTTGGCAATTCTGTTGGCGGTCTATCAGTTTTCCGGAGCATCCGCTGCACTGGCCGAAGGCCTCGGACGGCGCTTCGGGGATGGGCATTGGTATGTAACCAATGCCGTTTATACGGCCGTATCAGTCTTCGGGTTTGCGGCGTTCATGATGCCGTTTTCCTATTACAGCGGTTTTGTGCTGGAAAATCATTACGGTCTTTCCAACGAAACGTTCGGGGAATGGATGTTCGACTTTATTAAGTCGCTGATTATTGACCTTTTGCTGGCCACCGTACTCTTTTCAGTGATCTATGCGTTGCTACGGGTGATTCCCGAATGGTGGTGGTTGGCGGCCGCCGTGTTTTACATCCTTTTTGCGGTCGTGATCTCGACCGTCGCGCCGGTGCTGATTATGCCGCTGTTTCATAAGTTCCAACCCTTGGAAGAGGGCGATCTGACTGATGCCGTACGTGCGATGATGGAAGACGCCGGCATTCAGGTGGTGGGCGTATTCAAATGGGGGCTGGAGGAAAGAACCTCCACGGCCAATGCCGCTTTTACAGGGTTTGGAAAAACTAAACGGATTGTGCTGGGCGACACGCTGCTGAGCGGCTATTCGCAGGATGAAATTCTTGCGATTCTGGCGCATGAAATCGGCCATTATAAAAACAGGGATACGCTGCGGCTGATGGTTACCAGCGCGCTGCTGGCACTGCTCGGTTTCTTTGTGGCGCACCATTGCCTGACCTGGCTGGCGAGTTTTTTCCAGCTGGGAGAAATTTATAATATTGCGGCGGCGCCCGCTTTTATTTTCAGTCTGTTTGTGTTTTCGCTGGTTTCGATGCCTTTTGCAAACATGCATTCCCGCAGCCGTGAATTTGCGGCGGATGCCTATGCCATTGAAAAAATGGGATCGCCGGATGCGCTGGTTTCCTCGTTTGAAAAGCTGGCAGACCAGAATCTTTCGAATAAAGAACCTTCGGCCTGGGTTGAATTTCTGCTGCATAGTCATCCATCGATGGCACGGCGGATTGAACGCGCCCGCAGCCGGTAAATGCAACCCCGAGGTTAAGTCGGCGTGGACGATCATTCAAGGCCCCATGAACCAGACTCCGAAAGCGGAGGGTTTTTCTCCCGCGAGGCGATGACGAGTATACCGTGGATGGTGATCGGTAAGCTGTCTCTGTTTTTCATTTATATCGGGATCAGCGTTTTAACGGTCGATGGACTGGGGCGCGAAAGGTATGGTGTTTACAGCCTGCTGATAAATATTTCCCAGTATATGCTCAT
>JAROBA010000111.1 GCA_029432815.1 Pontiellaceae bacterium B1224
CAGAAATTGATAAATGAGAACATACAAGGCTATCGTGACAACGCCCGTTTGAGTCAGCAAAGTTTGTTTGCACTCAGCCTCATCTCAAACGTTCGCCAGATAAATGAAAAAGATTGGTTCCATCATAATAACTCTCTTCCCACTCTTGGCGTTTGCCCAAGAAGACGAGCTCTTTGAACAATCCATTTTGGAGAAAACAGGGGGGATTATTCGAGATCTCATTGCATGGCCTGCGCTTTGTTTACTCATTATTTCTATTGTTTCATGGTTAATTTTGATCCCCATAAAAAAGCGGATCAAGCGATTCAAACTTTTACATGCATCACTTGTACTCATCATCTTCTCCGTTTGGTATTTCTACCCTTCCTTTAGCTACAAAGGAAATTACTCGACAGAATGGAAATGGGATGATGAGTCCCTGACCATTTCAATTGATGAAGAGTACTGTTTTGAAGATGAGGTTCTTGGAGAATATAGCGTGAACCCATTTACTAGATTGCTTTGGGTAAAAACAGACAGAGCCCCGGCTCTTGTTTTTGGTGATCTACCAGTAAAATTACGGTGGAACAAAATTTATCAACCTGTCTTCAAACATGGTTGGGTAGAATTCAAAAAAGAAAACTCGGCGAACCAGCGGGTTGACCTTACCGTGAAAACGCCCGTCGAGTCAGGCAACGAACAAGGCACGGCAGGTCACCCGTAACGTTCGACTAGATAAATGAAAATATTATCCAGACACATGCCTGAAGAAATTCCGCAAAGGACATCGGTTGTGGGATATGCAATTCTTGCATCCCTACTTCTTGGCTTGGTTTGGTTGTGCATCAAACGACCTGTGATGATTCCAATCCTTGGAATTTTAGCCTTCATATTTTGGGTATCGAACAAAGTTGAAGAAAAGCGATTATCCAAAATTTCAGATGAAAGAACGGATGAGAGTATCTGCACGTTTGCTCGTTCATTTGATTGTCATGAAATTGATACATGGATCATTCGAGCCGTTTATGAAGAAATTCAGAAATATCTGATGAAGGATAATTTCCCACTCAAGGCATCCGACCGAATTGATGAAGATTTACGAATTGATCGAGAAGATCTGGATGACATTGCTCAAGTCATCGCTCAACGAGCTGGCTATAGTTTTGATAATAATGAATCAAACCCATATTATGACGAAGTAAACACAGTTGAAGACCTTGTTCTGTTCTTCCACTGTCAACCAAAGAAAATGGTCGAACCAGTGGCTTGAGCCTACGGTGAACCCGCCCGTTTTGGTGAAAGCAAAGTTTATGAGCACCGAGGCTCATCCATAACGTTGGATGCAGATAAAAATGAATGCATGCCATAACTGCAAAACTGAACGAGAACAGTTCTTGCCCTTAACACGAGGGTACTGTCGTCGCTGTTATCCTCGTGTTCGTAAATTAGAACAACTTGCCAATGGCACATATCTCTCAAAAGGCAGAAGTCCCAAGGCATTTTCAAAGCACTACAGAGAAGAGAAATACAAAAACGAATTAACCAACCTACGAGAACTCGAACAAGGACTTCATCAAGATGTAAATTTTGATCAAATTGAGGGACTTCTCCGCTCAATAGTAAAATCAACAGGAACCCAACCCTCTCTGCTTCCAATCGATATTCACACTATTCTACACATGGAATTTAACCAAACGTCACTAAATGCATTATACCGAATTCTCTTAGACATTGTGGAGAACCTACCATCACTGAGAAATAGAAAAATTGACCTCTAAAATAAAATCATCCAACCACCATTAACCCCGAAGATGGACAAGCACAAAAAAGGTTGAATCCGAAGAATTATCTTCTTCGGCTTTAAGCATCCCTGAACAACGGATTCCTGCTTTATTTCGGTAATGGGTCTTCCGCCTTCGCCGCAGGCTACGGCGTGAC
>JAROBA010000112.1 GCA_029432815.1 Pontiellaceae bacterium B1224
CTTCACGCATATCTTGCATCATAATATTCGTACTTAAATATGCCCGCGTAAGCTCCGGCAGTGCCCTTGCAATTACTTTAAACTAGCGCCATTCGACTCTGACCCCTTTATATATTTTTCGGGAGATCCCCGCCAGAGACCTATCTGGCGGACTTTGGCCCGGCGCTCCGGGCCTACCTCTGAGGGGATCGCCGGACACCGATGTCTGACCCCTTTTTCTTTCTCCTTTACCCCTTTTTACTGACCCCTTTTTATTTTCCAAAACTCATCACAAATTATAGATTGCGTTTTCTCAGGAAGCCTAAGCCCCATTTCAACATCTTTCTTCTGTGCCTCCGCCTTCTCTTCAGGTTCTATCAAGCGAGCGGAAACGCACAGTCCTTCATCGTTAAAATAGGTTGCTTCACTCCACCAAGGCTTCCCTTTAATCCACAACTGAGTCGCTTTTTTTGACATATATACATTCTCGAACATAAACAGCAATGTCTCTATTTCCGTTCCGTTGTTAGCAAGAATTTTCGTGAACGCTTCGCGTTGAAGACAGTACCTAAAATCCGTTTTTTTTATCGCCTTCGAATAGCGCTCCTTGCGAGCCGAATCATTCATAAT
Source organism: Pontiellaceae bacterium B1224 (assembly GCA_029432815.1). Taxonomy (GTDB): domain Bacteria; phylum Verrucomicrobiota; class Kiritimatiellia; order Kiritimatiellales; family Pontiellaceae; genus Pontiella. Next base: position 610 of record JAROBA010000112.1, read on the forward strand.
CGACTCATCTTCAAACACAGGTAGCACCAACGCATGCGATTCCATTCCAATATCTACCGCTCCCGATTCCTTATACGACCCAATTACTTTGATTGATTTCGTTTTTATGAATATTTTACGACATTCTTTAATTGAAAGATCCGATTTCCTCATTACCAATCTGTAGTAATTTCTCGGATCCGATAACTGCCCCTGAAAACTAATCTTTTTTACAATGATCGGTATGCAGTACTCACCATCAACCTCAATATTGTCTTCAACTTCAAATTCATATATGGACGTAAGTTGCTTCGGTCGCCAGTCCTCAGGCTTTGGATCCAAGATGAAGCTCATCCTCTTCACTTCTATCCTCCAACGCTGACCAGTATACCAATTCGGTTTATAAGCAAGATTGCCTTGAGAGAATGAACTCAAGTTCATCAACGACATACACAACAAACTCTTTACAACTCGATTAACTATCACACTCTTCCTCCCTTACTCATCAGCACCATATAACGCATCTACTTTTTCTTTTGTAATAGCACAGTGCTCTCCTCTGCCCCAAGCAACGTCGTCTATTGTAGCCAAATTCGAGGGGGGATAAGCCGAACAACTCAACCAGTTCTCTTTGGCACTGGTGCTTAGAATTTCACCGTTATTGCCATATTCTAGTATGTATGTGTATGTGTCCTCTCGAAAATCCCCGTCGGAAGGAGGCGTCCCCCCTCCGTCATCACTGTTTGACTTTATAACAGTTGTAATTTTTATGACCATTTCATCCTTAGCTTCCCTGTAGCGACCATCTATTAATGGAACACCTTTTCCTAAAAAATGGGTTACACTATTCATCCTTTGGTCACCGTAATAAAACGATGCTCCTGTAACCATGTTCGCACTCCACGACGCCAGGCCCTGTTGGTGTCATAGCCTTCCGCTTCGGCGAACGCCAGCGTTTTTTCTCTTATGCTTTCATAGACCTCCTTGCGTTTGCGCAGGGTGTAGCTCCGGGCGAAGTTTTCTCCGGACCGGAACACGCTGCACGGGGTTTGGTTGCCCAGGTCTGACCGGGGCCGATGATTCAGTTCATGGATGTCCATTTCGGACTGGATGGCCAGGAACGCATTAGGCGTTTTCACATGCCGGGCCAGAGCCTTTTTAATCTCACGCTGCGCACGCTCCATGCTCCCGTTGTATTGCGGATAGAAAAGAAAAGGGGTCAGCCGATGAATCTTAGAATCAGGGGATTTCTTTCGCGTATGCAATCTTCCGATGGCTGGAATTTTATTCGCAGAAAATAGTCCTGTC
>JAROBA010000113.1 GCA_029432815.1 Pontiellaceae bacterium B1224
TTACAGTGTCTAGATACTAGACATATTATGCGAATAACTCAACCCCGGGAGGCCACAATGGATATGAAGAACCGAAGGCAGCAGATCCTCGTCGAAATGGCTCAAATCGATACCATGGAAAAAGGACGGCTCACCGAGGAATACAGGGACTCGTACAAGGATGGAAAACCGGTAAGGCTTGGGCCCTACTACAAGTACCAACGCTGGGATGGCGGTAAAAACGTCAGTCGGCGCATCCCTGCCGTTCAGGCGGAGGCGCTGCGGCAGGCTGTTGACGGCTATCACCGCTTCAAGGCCCTGGCGGAGGAATATGCCGAACTCACGGTGGAAACAACCCGCGCTGCATCCGACGACCCGGGTAAAAAAAAGCCCGGATAGTTCTTTCGGAGGTCATGGGCGAAACCGCCGCCTTTGCCCATGCGGCCCAGCAGGCGTTCGAGGAAAACGGCTCTTGGGATATGGCCTCGCTCGAAAGCGGCCTCAGACAGGCGCTGATGCGCGATGGGTGCAGCATCCTCCAGACGTTGCTCAACCAGCCTGCGGCTCTCGGGGAATACGAGCCGAAAGGCTCGTTGCACGACCACCGCACGCGCACGGTGCACTCTCTGCTCGGCTCCTTCCGGCTGACCCGGGGGTATTATCGTAACGCGGAAGCAAGCTCCTCTCCGATGGATGATGTGCTCGGCCTGGTTGGCAGCTACTCTCCGGGGCTGGCCAAGCTCATGTGCCGCGCCGCCGGGATGGACGGTTCCTACGAAGAGGCCGAGCAGACCCTTGGGCTCTACGCCGGAGTTTGCGTGCCCGCCTCGCAGATACGATGCATTGTGCAGTCTATGGGGCCCGAGCTTAAAAAGTGGTCTGAAACGCGGGGCGAAACACGATGTGAACAGGTGCCCAAGCTCTACGTCTCCTATGACGGAACCGGCGTTCCCATGCGTAAAGAGGAAACGAAAGGCCGCAAAGGCAAACAGGCCGACGGCTCGTCCGCGAGCCGGGAAGTGAAGCTCGGATGCGTCTTCACCGGCACCGTAACCGATGAAGAAGGCCTCCCGTTGCGCGATCCACAATCCACCTCCTACCTCGCCTCCTTCGAACCCGCCGAAACCTTCGGACTTTCCATGCTCAAGGAAGCCCGACTGCGCGGTCTGGGCAAGGCAGAAAAGAGCGTGGTCATCGGGGACGGGGCGCACTGGATCTGGAGACAGGCCGGGATAAACTTTCCCGAAGCGGTTCAGATCCTCGACTATTACCACGCCCGCGAGCATTTGGGCGTGTTAGCCGAAGCAGTCTTCCCGGCGGAAGAAGAGCGCGGCAGGGAGCTCGAAAAATGGATCGACCTTCTCGATAAAGGCAAGATCGGGAAGATCGCGGACTGCGCCGGGAAACAGAAAGCACGCAGCGGAAAACGGCGGGTCGCCGCAGAGCGGGAGATTGAATACTTCCGTAAAAATGCAAAGCGCATGCAGTACGCCCGGTTCAGAGAGCAGGGGCTGTTTATCGGTTCGGGCGTGGTCGAAGCCGGGTGCAAAACCGTGGTCGGCAAGCGGACCAAGCAGTCAGGCATGTTCTGGAAAATCCGAGGAGCCCAGAACATCCTCGATATCCGCTGCGCGGTTTTAAGCGATACCTATGACGATTATTGGGAATGGAGGAAAGCCCGTCAGGCTCAAGCATTGAAGGTCGCCGCATAAAGTATCCATAGATCTCAACTGCACCC
>JAROBA010000114.1 GCA_029432815.1 Pontiellaceae bacterium B1224
ACGCCCATGCCACCACCACAAAACCGACCGTCTCTCCCAACCCAGCAGGAGCAACGCCGCTCCGAAAACCTTGTTTCGAATGGGTGATCAGGTAGGATCTTGGGAGAAATAACCGCAGGCCGTATAGTAACGATGTTGAGTATGACTCTATGAAAATGAAATTTACATATCTCATCCTTTTAGTCTTTAGCTTCGTCTCTTGTTCTCCATCCGAACGAAGCTTACAAGACGCATTGGCCAAAGGAAATAAGACAGAATTTGAGAGCTTACTGAAAAATGGTGCTGATCCAAATGTCCGTTTTGGCAAGGGAGACACACTCCTCACCTTAGCGATTGATAAAGATGATCCGTTCTTTCTAGAAACTGCATTGAAGTACGGTGGAGATCCGAACCAGTTGGTTAAATTATCAACTGGAGAACACTCATTGTTGTACTATGTATCAACTACACTGCAGGCAAATCCTGATATGATGAGGACACTTGTAAAATATCATGCAGTTGCTGAACCGTCAGAAGATAATGTTAGCGGATGTGCCATGCGAAACGATTATGAAAATACGTATATTCTCCTTCAAGCGGGAGCTTCATTTTCGACCAACAGAACTCGCTATAAATTAATTGAGCGTATTGAGAACAGGGCTGTTCATCCTGATGATCCTGAATATGTATGGAGAGATGAGGTTATTGATTTCTTGAGTGATAGAGGAATTAAAGTCATCCCCAAAGAGTGGAAGAAAGAAGAACAAGCAAAAATCATAAATGTGGTTACTGAATAACTAAAAATACTCAACTTGAAGCTGACACGGTACGACGCTCAATTTTCATTCCAAACAGTGGAACCCTGTGCCAGCTTACGTTTAACGTTAAATAAGGAAAAAATGAAGCATCTACTGACAACCCTTTTTCTTATTGGTCTATGTGCGACACAAACATATTCCTCAACGGTGATTACCAATTTAGTTGTTTATGATCCTTCGACAGTTGTCGGATTGTTGTGTAAGCCCGATACACCGTTTGATGAGATTGATCGTAGCCGACCAGAGAACGTTCTTTTTTGTAAAACCATTGCAGAAAATACTAGCCAGTTGGAAAAACTCTATCCCGTTTCAGTGAATAATGATACCGATATAATGAAGATGATTCGAAGCGATGAGATATCTGTTTCATTTCATAGTGAATGGAGCCAAAAGAAACTGATATTTTCATTCTATTACTGCGGAACCTATGGACCACCGCATTGGTTTTGCTTCATCGATACTCCAGACAGTAAGATTAGAGTCCCCGCTTTTTTGGAGCTGGAAAATAAAGCATGGAGGCAGGGTGTAGACATAGCAAAGTATCCTGTGCGAGTAGCGTTTTTTGACCTCTGCAAAAAACACGGGATGTATGATGCAACGAAAACTATTGGGCAAAAGGGCATTGATTCATTTATCAATGACTGCCGGAATATTGATGACATAATTACCGACGGAATAGAGACAGATCCGGAGCACTACGAATCTGTTCAAATATTACGATAGAAAGAAAAGTCAGACCGAGCAAAGCGGGGTTTCCCAACCATTGGAAGTAGCCCGGGCGTCCCGCGCGATTCATGGGCGGGACGCCCATGCCACCACCACAAAACCGACCGTCTCTCCCAACCCAGCAGGAGCAACGCCGCTCCGAAAACCTT
>JAROBA010000115.1 GCA_029432815.1 Pontiellaceae bacterium B1224
GGCGAGCTTCCAGAGGTTGTGGCCGAGGATGCACCATTCGATCCGGGTTTTGCGGTGAGTGTAGCCTTTGCTTCGCAGGGGCCGGCCGAGGTAGGCATTTTTGAAGAGGCCGATGCGGCCTTCGGTGGAGCCGCGGCGTTTCTGCAACTGGCAGAAGCCTTCGTCTTCGAGCTGCTCTTTGAGCATTGGAACGGAGCGCGGGCAGATGCCGTTGGTGATCTCTTTTTCTTCGAGGAAGTCGCGGATGGGGGCGGCGTCGAAACCGCGGTCGCCGGTGTAGCTGCGGGGTGTGCCGTAGTTTTCGGTGATCCGCTCTACGCTGGCTTTAACGAGGGCGCTGTCGGATGGGGGCTGGTCCATGATGAATTTCCAGTCAACGATGAGGCCGTCAGCCTGCTCGGCAAGGTAGAGGCCGTTGCCGAATTCGGTTTCGGCGTCGGCTTTGCCGCGGACGAGCACGTGGACGTCGGGTTCGTAGAAGCTGAGGATCTTTTCGGAGTTGGCAACGCGGCGTTCGCCGATGATGCGTTCGTGCGCCTGGTGAACGGCCTGCGGAAGCTGATCGAGGATGTTCTGGATGCGGTCGAGTACGACCTGGGTTTCGAGCTCGCTCCAGCTGGTTTCGGTCCAATGTTTTTCGAGCAGCGTGTAATAGTTGCGGGCGTGTCGTTCGACGGTTTTCATCAGTTTTTTCATACGGCGGAAGATCTTTTTGCGGACCTTTTTGCCGTCCTTCTTCTTGCGGGTGTGTGTCATCTCGATGCAGAGCTTGTTCATTTCGCGGATGAACGTTTCGGGCGGGCTGATGCGGTGGCGCAGGCCCGTCGTGCGAATATGGGTGATGGCCCCGATGAGCGTGCGCGTGGCATCGCGCAGCAGCACCCAGTCGACGGGGTAATGGATGTTGGCTTTCACGCAGGTGGAGTCGGCGAAAATCGCGTCGAAGCGCAGCGCGGTTTCGCGGTAGAGCAGTTCGCCCGCCGCCACTTCGTCGGCCGCCGCACCGGTGAGTTCGTGGATAAGGATGGCGAGTTCGCCCTCCGGGAAAAGCTTCTCGAAACGTTCGAGCGTACTCTTGGATACGGGGCGCACGCCATCAACAAAGGAGGTGTGGGTAAACCATTGAAAAAGCAGACTGTCGGCCACCTGCCGGGAGAGCTTGCGGAACGAGTCGGTGGTGATCGCGAGCAGAATGCCGTAGCGCAGCGCCAGGCGAAAGGTGCGCCCATGCTGCTGTGCGCGACGCAACGAGAAGGGCTTGCTCTTCTTGTTTTTCTTCATTTCCTCCTCTTCGAGCCGCTTAATCTGTCGCAAGATGAAGCGGTTCTCCAGGCCGGAAACCGCAAGAATTCGATCCATTTCAATCAGAATGGCGCGGAACTCCCGGTAATCTTTCGATGCAAAAACACAAGGAAGTGCTGGACGAAGCTCGGGCTGGAAGGTGATTATGTTCACGTGCATTACCTTTCTTTGTTGTAGGGACAGGAAATATAAAGCACCTCTTTCCAGCATAGGAGGCAAAAATGCCTCCTATGTTCGGAATTTTCCATAGTTTCGGCCCTGCAAACCAAGCGTTTGCTCAGATGGGACAGGCTCTA
>JAROBA010000116.1 GCA_029432815.1 Pontiellaceae bacterium B1224
TTACCCTAAATGAATGCTTTGGCGAGAGCCTGACGCGTAGCGGCTTAGTTCAACGTTATGGGTGAGGCTGAGGGGAATCAAACGTTGACCGGATTTTTCCACGTCGTCCCGATAGCCTCCAACCACTGGTTCGGTTTTTGTTTTTTCTATTCTACGGAAATGGTTTTTTTCAGCACCTGTGAATCTGGGTGATTCTGTGCATCACTCTGTTTTGTGGGATTGGTTCCAATCTGTGGAAAATTTCATTTTCTTTATTTGGATTCATCCTGTGCTCAACTTTGATTTTTTTTAAGCACCAGAGTATTTTCATGCACCTTCGGTTTTCTTCTAAGCACCGGAGTATTTTTATGCACCTGTGTTTTTTAGCACCTTTGGATTTTGCTCTTTTTTGAATACCGAACGACAAGGGTGACTTGCGGTTGCCCGGAGAGGAGAACCATGAACAAAACTAAAGACATTGCCGGCGGCACAGAAACAACGGACAAACCGCACGACGGCAACCGTAAAGTCCAACCTCTGGTTCAACGCATTTTGTTAGACATCGCTTTTTTGATTATCGGGAAATATTACCGGCCAGACCCAGAAAAATTCGCAGAAACCAGCTTTTGGCATGATCGGGTGAATGAGGCGTATGAAAATTTCAACAAGGCTTATGAGCGTGGAGATAGCGAGGCTATGACTTTGTATAAAAATCAAATGGAACTAGCACGGAATCGTTTTCTTGAGGCTGCGGAACGTATTAGGTTGAACGTTAAACGTGAGCCTCGGTGCACATAAACATTGCCTTACTCAACGGGCGTTTTCACCGTAGGCTCCATGTTCTGGTTGTGCTTTTTGTATGTAAAATCTCTGGCGATGATATAGGAAGCTCCAAGAATGAGTGCTTTTAAATCTGGATATTCTTCTATCCATTTTTCTCCATCCCATCTTTTGGGTTTCATAACGCTCAGTAGGTTCGCTTTACCTCCGAGCTTTTCAACTTCCTTTTTATAAATCTCAAGCAAAGGTGCTGGTCCCTTGGCAAGACACCCAGATGAACCTTCGATTGTGATTGCTGAATAGTTCAAATAGGAGTTCAAATTTAACCAATCACCTACGAATTCATAGGTTGCCATGTAAAGATTGCCCAATAATTCTATTTTGCTGGATTCAAAATGAGAGAAAAACAAGTTGGCTGTGTTTGATGTGTAAGGGAGAAGAACTGGATGTTCTGTTACTTCTTCTAGAATGTCATCCCATTCTTTTTCAATTTTCTGTGCTCGAACGGTGTGAGCAATGACATTCCAATATTGTGCTTGTTCGTCCTCAAAACCGGTTCTGACATACAACTCAACATGAAGATCTTCCTCCACCCAATTTAATGATTGGATTTGGCATGAACCGTTATCTTCAAACTCACCGGTTTCAATTATTTCTTGTAGCTGTTGGTTCATTTATTTTCTCAGCACAACGATTAGGATTTTATCCCTCCTGCTTCACGCAAACGTCCTCGCTGTTGAAGCAGGTTAAATAGCAGGAGGATAAAATTTTGTTGGACTG
>JAROBA010000117.1 GCA_029432815.1 Pontiellaceae bacterium B1224
AGGATAAAATTTTGTTGGACTGAGCCTCTCGACCACGTCCAACTTACTTATGGGGATTGTATGGAAATCCGGGTGCCGTCGCCATGGTTTTCTTTTTGTTTCTTTCCTGTGGTTGGAAGGAATCAATCTGGACCGGGCCGTTTCGGGGGCAGGTGGAGCGGGTTTCCAAGGACTGGAAGTCCGGTTTTTTGGCGACGGGGCGCAAGCCGTACGCAAGGTCCGTGCAGCGGCCTTTTTCCAACGTTCGGATGTCGCGGTTCGATTTCATGGCTACGGAGGGGCCTGGGCACGGGGTTCGATTTCCTTTTTGATCCAGTCGAGCGGGATCGGACCGGGGACGAGTTTGCCGCTGCATTTCGGGCAGCGGGTGATGTCGAGGCCGGTGAGGCGTTTGATGCGCTCGGCGGTGGTTTCCTGGGGGTCGTCTTCTGCGGGTTCGGGGGGCGGTGGCTGTCCGAGGGATTGGCGGATGGTTTTAAGTGCTTCCTTTTTCAGGGTGTTGGCGAGGAAGCCATAGCTGCGTATTTTCATAAAGCCGGGCGGCAGGATGTGCAGGGTGAAGCGGCGGATAAATTCGTGCTGATCGAGTGTAACCGGATAGGTTTTATCCTTCTTCCGGTTTTTGGCGGTGAAGGTGACTTTGCCCTCGGCCATGTTTTTGATGCGGTGGTTGCTGATGGCGACGCGGTGGGTATAGCGGCCGAGATAGTCGAGGACCTGGGCGGGTCCGCCGAAGGGGCGCTTAGCGTAGACGTTCCAGCTCCTTTTCTTTTTAGTGGCGTTGAGCAGCTGCCGGAAGGCGGCGGGTTTGGCCAGTGGTTCAAGCTGTCCGTGGAAGCCGAGCCGTCCGGCCTCGAAGAGCTTGAGCAGGCCGTCGCGGTACTTCGCGGCGAAGACGTTGCCGAGCGCGGGAACGGGAAAAAGGAAGCGCGGCTGCGGGGAGCGGATGAAGTCGGTACCGCGCAGGACGCCGGCGGGGATGATGATGTGCAGGTGGAAGTGGTCGCGCAGCTCCTGATTCCAGGTGTGCAGCACGGCGATGAAGCCGGGCCGGCCTTCGAGCTTCCACTTCGGGTTTTTCGCGAAGCCCTTGAGGGTTTCGGCGACGGCGGCGAAGAGCAGACCGAGCGCGGCTTCCCGGTTCTGCAGGATGAGCCCATTGAGTTCGTGCGGCAGGGTGAAGACGCAGTGGAAATAGGGAACGTCGATCAGCTCGGCGCGGCGCGCCTCGAGCCATTCCTGCTTGGCGGCGGTCTGGCATTTCGGGCAGTGGCGGTTGCGGCAGGAGTTGTAGGACGGGCGCTCGAAGCCGCACTTGGCGCAGCGGTCGAGATGCCCGTCGAGCGCGGCGGTGCGGCAGATACGGATCAGGTTGAGCGCGGAGCAGACGTGCGGCGGCTGCGGGCGGGCCTTCAAAAAGGCGTCGCCGTGGGCGCGCAGCACATCGGCCACCTCGAAGCGGGGCCGGTCCATGGCCTTATCCCTTCAG
>JAROBA010000118.1 GCA_029432815.1 Pontiellaceae bacterium B1224
GTTGTTTTATTAAACGAGCTGCACATCCTTGTGCCACTCATCCGCATCCCCGGACCATCCGGGATTTCATACGGATACTCTGCTAATCGGCACTCAAACCATCCCTCTTAAGTCGCCGCATGACCAACCGGCAATTTTTGCCGATTTTTGTAAGCACAAATATAAAAACGGGCCCCGAAACCGGAACCCGTCTTTTCCAAACCTTGGAAGTAATTTAACCGAGCAGCTGAAGTACGCCCTGCGGCAGCTGATTGGCCTGGGCCAACATGGCCGTTCCAACCTGCTGCAGAATGTTATATTTGGACATTTCAGCCGTTTCCTTAGCCACATCCACGTCGCGAATGCGGCTTTCGGTGGCGCTGATGTTTTCTTCGTAGGAGCGCAGTCCGTCGAGGGTCTGGTCCATACGCTTCATTTCCGCACCGACATCAGCACGTTTCCCACTGATGAAATCGATGGCTGCATTCACCTCTGTTACAGCCGTACCAGCATCGCCAGTAGCAGAAATATCAATCGTTCCACCCGAGGTGATTAATGCTCCCCAAGTGGTACCTGTGCCGATGTCTTCAGCCGAAGCTCCCGACAGATCCAACGACGACGCGGAAGCGAAAACCTGTCCGCCATCTGCACCCACTTGCTGAGAAATTGGGGTTCCTCCCTGGAACAGCGCCAGCCCATTAAACTTACCAGCAGCATCCGCATCGCCTGCTCCAGCCGCATTGTCATCACCAGCAATGCGTTCAATTTCCTGTTGCATCTGGGCAAACTCTTTCTGAAGAATGGCTTTGTCGGTATCAGACTTGGTTCCGTCGTTGGCCATTACCGCCAGCTCACCCATACGACCGAGCATGTCATGCATTTTCTGCATCCATGAGTCTGCAGTCTGCAGATAATTAAGCTTGTTTTCTACGTTGCCGGCGGCAGCGGAAGTATTGCGGGTCTGCGTGCGCAGACGTTCGCTCATCGCCAGCCCCGAGGGATCGTCGCCCGCATCGTTAATGCGGCTGCCGGAAGACAGCTTCGACATGGAATCGCGAAGATTACTAACGTTACTGGTATAATTTTTCCAAACATTGAAGGATGAAATATTGTTGCTGACTTGCATTGTGTGCCTCCTTGGCAGTTGTTTTATTAAACGAGCTCCACATCCTTGTGCCACTCATCCGCCATCCCGGTTATTCCAGAATTTCCTGCGGATATCTTCTTATTCGGCTTGTCAGGCCATCAGCTTAAATCCCATGCCCCAATCGGAAATTTTTGCCGACACCTCAAAAACCCAAATAAAGAACGGGCCCCGAAACAGGACCCGCCTTACCCAAACATGGGAATTAACTTAGCCAAGTAGCTGAAGTACGCCCTGCGGCAGCTGATTGGCCTGGGCCAACATGGCCGTTCCAACCTGCTGCAGAATGTTGTACTTCGACATTTCAGCCGTTTCCTTAGCCACATCCACGTCGCGGATCCG
>JAROBA010000119.1 GCA_029432815.1 Pontiellaceae bacterium B1224
CATTGTCATCCCATAGAGGGTGCAAACAAAGCGTAAGCACCCGTTTTTGTTAAGGTTTTTGATGTCTGTTCCATATAGTCAGTTCCGATTTTTTAGTTAAGGGATAACAATGGTTCCGCGTTTTATGCATATGGCTGTCCCACAGGATTCAAACAAACCCCGGCAGGTACGCCTGTTCCGGCGCTCCCCGTATGCGACCGGGTGGTTTGGCTGTCCCATAGGATTCAAGCAGGGCGGGCAGGCTCCAGCGGCGCCAAAGCGAGGCACGTACGACAGTGAACAGGCGCTTGAAGCTGTGCCCCCACCCGTGCATGAACTTAAGGCAGCGCATCAGCAAGTGGACGAGCAGTCCCGTCCAGACCTGCCAGCGCACGGCGTTGGCGCTGTAACCCAGGAAGTCGGAGAGCTGGAGCGTCTGCTTGATCTCCTTGAAGAACACCTCGATATCCCAGCGGCAGCGGTAGAGCTCGGCGACCGTCCACGCGCTCCATTCCAGATGGTTGGTGATGAAGGCGATCTCGACATCCTTGCCGTTAATCTCGACGAGGGCCACGACCCGGCGCAGCTCGCACGGATAGGCTTTCTTCGATGTTCCGATCTCCATCTCGACGACCTCGTCGCGCAGGATGCGCTTGTTCCCGGTGGTTTCGAGGGAGCGAACCACCTTGCACTGCATGTTGTCCTTCGCCCGGCCAACCCACCAGACGCCGCGTTCCGTCAACTCGAAGAGATGCTTGAACTTGTTGTAGGCCTTGTCGAACACGGCGATCTCGCCGGGCTTGAGGTCGGCGCACAGGTCGCGGGTCTTCGTACTGTCGTGGTGTTTCGCCGTGTCGATGATGGCGCACCGGGGCAGGAAGCTTTGCAGGTCGAGGCGCAGGTGGCACTTGGCCGCGGCCTTGCGGCGGCGGTGCTTCGCCCAGTCCATGCAGTTGGTCACCAGCTGGATCGTGGTCGAGTCCAGCGCGTGGATCGCCTTGCTGAAGCGGCGCAGGTACCCGCTCCGGACCTTGCCCTTCGCAAAGCCCGGAACCGTATCCATCAGATGCTTCATCATGCTCCAGTACAGATCTTCGGCCATGTCCGCGTTGCGCACCTTGTTCGCATGGCTCAGGTTGTTGCGCGACGGAGGAACCGCCCCGCGTATAGTAGAGAGCGCCGCCGAGTTCATCTGGAGCGCATCGCACACATCGTTAAGTCCGAGCGCATGAGCAAAGTGGGCGTACAGCAGCGAAACCACATGGCTCCACGGCGTGTACGTCCGACTTCGGCCATCCACGCCATGCTTCTTCGCAAGGTTCGAGACCATGTGTCCGGGAATCAGATTGCACAATTGTTTCAAGGTTGTATACCTATGTCCGGCTGGTTTGTGTTTTTGTCTTTGTTTTTTCATACCCTCCGAGTGGAGGATTTAAGACGCACTTACCAGCCTTTTTATTTAAGAGCTATGGGATGACAGTG
>JAROBA010000011.1 GCA_029432815.1 Pontiellaceae bacterium B1224
TCTTCGCTATGCGGGGTAGTCGTCATTCATGCCTCCTTTGTTAGTTGTGTATCAAAGGATTATAAGGCCGATGTAAACCCCCACATAGCATCTATACGGGGGTGGATTCGAGGAACGGCACCCGCGTCGATTTTTATAAAACCATCGACGATGTTGCCATCGATGCAGTACCCTATATTGACGTAACTGACCGGGAGTGGCATCTGCTGACGTTTACCTTCGATAATACTTCTTCAAATCTGAATCTCTACATCGATGGGGTCCTTGAAGGTTCCGCAACAAATTCCTTCATGAGCAGTGCGGCAGACCGGGCGTTGGTTTTCGGTGCACGGGACGACGGCTCAAGGGGCGAAAGTATTCTGATCGATACGATCCAATTCTATAATGAGGCCCTGACACCACTGGAAGTTGAAGTGCTGTATACCGGGGACTATCAGGTCTTCCAGGCCAAGTTCATGCCCGATCTCATGATTTCAAATGGGGTCGTCAATCTGGCGTTTTCCGGGACGACGGGGCAGCATTACCGGTTGGAGTATATTGATAGTTTGACCTCCAGCAATGGGTGGCAGGCCGTGACGGATATGGTGTCGCTGGTAGCGTCAACGGCGGAGGTCTTCGCTCCGATAACGAACCGGACAGGATTTTATCGCATGATTTGGATTCCATAAAACGATCACTAAATAATTCAGCGAATGGTGCGCTGGAAATAAATACAGGAGAGGCAATGAAAACAAAAGGAAGAATAGGGTTGGCCGTATTGGCCGGTATGGTATTCGTCGGTGTTGCTCAGGCGGCGCTGGTGGCGGAATGGAACTTTGATCTCCAGACCTTGGAAAACAGTGGCTCCACGGCGGGGAATCATGATGGGGGAATCTTTATAGGAGCGGGCTCAAATATGGTTGAGCAAGCTGCTTCGTTTTCAACGGACACCCCGACGGGCAGTGGGTACGCCTTGGATTTATCCTCCGCCGTGGAATATATGAGCATTACCAACAGTTCTACGAATTCTGTAGGCTATGTGGATACCTTTGATACAGCTGCCGATTTTTCCTGCTCCATGTGGGTGAAGAGTACCGATGGAGCGTGGGGTAATTGGAGGGAGTTTGGAGGCAAAGGAAACGAAGCCGCAAATGAAGGCTGGGTACTACGCTCCCGCAACTACATCGTAGGCGATGCACGAAACGGGACTCGCGTAGAATTTTATCATGAAGGTACAGATGATACTGCCTTGGATTCAGAACCATTTGTGAATATCCCCGACCAGCTATGGCATCTGGTAACGTTCACGTATGAATATCAATACTCAACGCTGACTCTGTATATCGACGGGGTTGAGGAAGGGATCAATACGAGTGCTTTAATGTCGCCTGCACTCGGCCGCTCACTTGTTTTCGGAAACAATGAAAATAATGGTACAAAGGGGACTACCTTCCTGTACGACTCCATCCAGTTTTATGACAATACGTTGTCCGCTTCGGAAATCGCCGAAATGTATATTCCTCAGAAGGCTTTCTTTGTTGATTCTGAAGAAATTGATTTTAATTTGATTTCACCAGGAACACTGGCGACAGGAAGCGTTGCTGTATCATACCTCGCGGATACCAGTGTTGATGTGGCGGTCACTATTTCAGATGAATCGCATCTTGGAGCGTTTAGTCTCGTCAACACCACGCCGTTGGTACTGACGGATCCATCGCCATCCAATACAGTTCTTGAGTTTGCGTTTGATAATTCTACCGTCGGATTGATGGATGGTGAATCCGCAACAGGGCTGGTAACGATTGCCTGGAACCAGACCGGTGACACAGAAGTCACCGAAATTGTCCTGCCGATTCGTATTCAATATTCAGTCCCGCCTACGGGTGGAACGCTTATTCTTTGGGACATTATTACCACTGCTGCAGCTTCGATTAATGCCACCGTCGAAGATTTTACTGATGCGGGGGTGACGGAGGATTTGACGGGAGCGTCCGTGTCTCATGTTCTCGGGTCGGCTAATACCACGATGACTGATGCCAATGGGGTAACCCTGTCGTATGCTTCTGGTACCGCAAGGGCAACCTATCAGAACGCGGCAACCATGACGGGGGCCGGAGCTCCGCTGATCAAAGATTATATTAACACGAGAGATAATGGACCCATCACCATGCAGATCGGTGGACTGAGTTCTCATCTGGTTGCGGATTCAACGTACAGCTTCTATCTTTGGGGAATTGGGGACAGTGTAGATCAAAACTCAACGTTCACCTTTGATGGTATAGAGATAACGGTAGGGGCCGGGGAGCCGGACGATGCGGATGCATCGAATTACATGGCAAAATACACCTTTACAACCGGTTTAACGGTTCCTGATACACTTGATTTTATCTGGGATGATCGAAACCAGCGTGCTGCTCTCAACGGCTTTGCGATCGTTCGAGTTCCTAATGCTGCCGTTGGCAGGATCTCCTTGGAAATCATATCCGGGGGTACCGAAGTTGCTCTGCGGTTCGCAACATCCGCAAACGGAATCTATGGAGTTAAAGCGAGTGATAACTTAGCCATCGAATCCTCCTGGAATAATATCATGACGGATATTCCAGGAACCGGTGGAGAGGTAATCATAACGAATTCGCTATCGGCTGATGGAGAATTCTACCGTGCTTATCTCCAGGATTAACGCGCTGAGGCTCTCCCGTTGATGCCGGAGGGCCTCCCTTTTAAAACAAGGCAAAATGGATTCGTAGCCGGCAGACCCTAGGTAAACACCTAGCTACCTGCATTCATGGAAAATGCTAATATAATGTGTTTCATAGGTGGATTTTATAACGATAGGTTTGCATACTTTATAAGAGGTTTGAGCATGATGGGTATTGTGATGCCTCGTAGCTGAAACACATATGAAATAAATTTTTTGCATTCGCTTGCGACAGGCGCGAGCGAGATAAAAAAAGGAAAATAAAATGAAAAAAAGAATAATTATGTTGGCGGCTATTACAGCTGTTAGCGCCGCAAGTGCGGCTCCCATTCTGTGGGATATTAGCTCGGGTGCTGCAGCAAATACAAATGCCACTGTTGCGGAGTTCACATTGGCAGGTGTAACTGAAGATCTGACGGGTGCAACGGTTTCTCACGTGCTCGGATCGCCTAATACCACGATGACTAATGCCAATGGTGTAACGCTCGGATATCTTAACGGAGAATCTGCGGTCAATATGGCGGTAAATGCAACGACTATGACAGGGGCAGGGTGGCCTATCATAAAAGAATATCTCTATCATCGGGATCGCACCACTCCGCTGCAAATGCAAATCGGGGGTTTGAGTTCCCAGTTGGATGCGGATACTGATTACAGTCTTTATATCTGGGCTGTTGGTGACAACGTTGATCAGGGCTCTATTATAACCTTCGACGGAACAACCATTGCTTTGCCGGGTGCGGATGCGGACGACCAGCCAGCGGCTAATTACGCTGCAAAATTCAGTTTTAATACGGGAGCTACGGTTGCCGATACGCTGGATTTTGATTGGGAAAAAGGTACCGCTCGGTGGGCGGGACTGAATGGCTTCGCCATTGTTGAAGCGATTCCGGAACCAGCCACGCTGGGAATGGTTGCTGTATTTGGAGGAGGAATCTTCTTTATCCGCCGCCGTTTCAAAATCTAAGAGCTCTGTTGAGCACCTAAAAAGATAGAAATTTTGACACCCCGTCTGCCTTCATTGGTAGCGGGGTTTTTTATGTAAAAATAAATGTATTCTGAATAAAAAAAATAATTTCCCAGGAATGAAAGTGGTATCCTGCAGTATAAAGTGGCCCGGTGGTTTCAGATCATCGCTGCGCTTCGTTTAACTGGCGTTTGGGCGCTAGGAAAATACCTAGCTGGTAAAAAAACTTCAATTCTGACACTCTTTTTTGAGGTTGAATAACTTGTTGAATGAATCGGTTCTTCCGGGGTTTGGAAAGAAGGCAAGTTTGTTAAGGATGGATTTCAAGGAGATAGGTATGAGTAAATTGAACGTTTTGACGATATTCCTGTGTGTGGGAGGAGTTGCTTTGGCGAACGGGAATCCCATTTTAAAGAAAG
This sequence comes from Pontiellaceae bacterium B1224, assembly GCA_029432815.1. Taxonomy (GTDB): domain Bacteria; phylum Verrucomicrobiota; class Kiritimatiellia; order Kiritimatiellales; family Pontiellaceae; genus Pontiella. The sequence goes on from JAROBA010000011.1 coordinate 4,064, forward strand.
GTGATCCGGATTTTATTTATACGCCCGATCCGGCAGCGGAGGTTTTTGACGGCAAGGTCTATGTCTACTGCTCGCGCGATGTGGAAGGGGCGACCGGTTTCAGTACGATGCAGGATTATTCAGTGCTGGAATCGTCGGATCTGAAAACCTGGATCAATCATGGGGTCGTGCTTCGGCCGCGCACGGATGAGGGATTTGATTATGCCGATGGCCAGATGAACGCACCCGATGTGGCCTACAAAGACGGCTGGTATTACTACTATTTCCCCTACAACAAAACCCACGTCGGTGTGGCGAAGAGTGAAACGCCGATCGGCCCGTGGGAAACTGCCGTGACGGATAAGATTGCCACCATTTTTGATCCGACTGTTTTTGTGGATGATGATGGGCAGGCCTATATCTATGGCAATGACCACAAGGTGCCATTTGAAGAAAGCAAGGCGCTCTCAAAGGGAAAACGTCCGCCGTCCTTTATCTATGGCGCTAAGTTGAAGCCGAACATGGTCGAACTGGATGGCCCCTGGGTCCGTTTGTCAGAGGAGCCGGTCAATGAAGCCGTTCATGTGTTCAAGCGCGATGGAAAATATTATTTCCATGCGCGGGTGGGCGGCGTAACGAAATACTGGATGGCGGACTCCCCGTTACCGAAGTTTGCAGAACCCAAGGGCCTGCTGGCGCCCGATGCTCCGGATGCCCCGAACCATGCGTCGGCCATCGAGTTTAACGGCGAATGGTATTTCTTCTATCATCGCGGCGATGTGAACGAAGGAAGCTTCCATCGTCGTTCTGCCTGCTTCGATATGATGGAGTTCAATGACGACGGAACGGTTGAGCCGATCGTCTATACGCTGGATTAGTTTGGAGGTCATTATGCGTAGACTATTTTTAATCCTTGGAACACTGCTGCTTGTCAGTGGCGCTGTTGCAAAGCAGCCCAATTTTCTGATCATTCTGGGGGACGATATCAGTGCCACCAGTCTTGGTTGTTTCGGCTCAATGAATCCTCATACTTCGCCGAATATAGATAAGCTGGCAAACGAGGGGATTCGGTTCACCAACATGTTTGTGTCGGAGGCGGTGTGTGGCCCGAGCCGCGCGGAATTATATACCGGCCTGCAGCCGCATCGAAACGGCTGCATGCAGAATCACAAAGCGACCAACAAAGGCGTGTTGAGCGTTGTCCAACGATTGGAAAAATTGGGCTACCGGGTTGGACTGACCGGCAAGCGGCATTTCAAACCGCAGTCGGTTTATCCCTTCGAGTTTGTGGAGGGGTTTCCGCAGAACTGTAATTTGCGGGAAAAGACGGATGAAACATGGGTCGGCGTTGAGGAGTTTATGACGCGCAATTCGGATCAGCCGTTCTGCCTCTTCATCTGTTCCATCCACGCTCACGCGCCGTGGGATTCCGGCGACACCTCCTTGTGGAAACTCGATGAGCTGAACCTTCCGCCGCATCTGGTGGATACCCCGGAGACGCGGCATTATTTCCGGGAACACCTGGCGGAGGTGCGCCTGTTCGATGAGCAGGTCGGCCAGGCACAGGCGCTGCTTGAAAAAACAAAGCTGAATGAAAATACCGCGTTGATTGTGCTGGATGAAAACGGAACCGGTATGCCGGGCGGGAAATGGACCAACTATGACTGGGGCGTGCGCTCGGCCTGTGTAATCAAATGGCCGGGAGTGGACGAGGCTTTCGTGACGGATGCGCTGGCGCAGTATTGCGATGTTCTGCCGACCCTGATTGATGCCGCCGGAGGCGAGGTGCCCGGTGAACTGGACGGGGAAAGCCTGTTGCCGCTCATCACAGGTAAAACGAAAACGCACCGCGATGAAGCCTTCTTTGTCTACAACAGCGGACCGGAAGGCCCGCCCTTTGCATCGCGCGCCGTGACCGATGGCCGGTTCAAACTGATGTGGAATCTGACACCGGACAACCTGTTCGCGGTCCGCGTGATCAATGGGTTTGATTACGGCTATGAGGATAAAAAGGATCCTAACCGGCATGTGCGCATGCTATACCTCTCCTGGCTGGAGAAGGCCAAAACGGATCCGGCGGCGGATCAATGGATTCAGCGCTATCGCAAGCATCCGGAATTTCAACTGTTTGATCTGCAAAATGATCCGTGGGAACTGAACAACCTGGCGGAAAATCCGGAATATGCCGCGCAGCTGCAGCGGATGAAAGGTTCCATTCTTGAATGGATGGATCAGCAGGGGGATCGCGCAGCAACGAAATAAACGGGATCCAGAATGACGCTTTACCGGCGTAGTGATAGTAATGATTTTTGAAAAATAATAGGAAACTGAATCTATGATGAATCTAAAACAAACAATGACGTTGGGCAGCCTTTTGGTGCTGGCCGGAACGGTGCAGGCCGGAGAATGGAAGATTGAAACGCAGGAAGAGTGGCTGGGGAATACGGCCTCGCAGTCGAGCCTTGAAATTACGGACGGCAAAGCGGCTCCGACAGCGGTTGAAGCGACATTCCAAAGCGTTGTGAAACGTTTTCCGGAAAAGCGTTCTGCAAAAACAATCACTTTTTCGCAGTCGCCCGACTGGCTGAACTGGACGGCGGTGCCGAATGTGGGACCCGGTAATATGGGGGATGCGCCGGTCGCGCTGCAGTTGGGCGATGGCAACTACTGGATGTTCGGGCGGTACGGACAGCATAAGAGCCAGAAGGATGGAAGTTTCAAGGCGGAGCCTGCCACGCTGGATGGCTATGATATTGAACTCATGACCACGCCGCACAAAAATCAGTTTGATGCACCCGGGGGCCTGCAGGAGAAGAAGGGCGGTTATCACGCCTGGCACAGTAAGGACATGACCAACTGGGTGCACCACGGCGCCATTACGGAGCACTTCTCCCGCTGGATGACCACGGCTGAGGTTGTGGATGGAACATTCTATTTTTATTATGACTTCCCTAACGATCAGGATCCGCATCTGTATCTTGATGACAATCTGGAAGATGGAAAGCCTGGAGAAATGATGGGGATGGTCTTTAAAGATCCGTCGCACGGTTCCGACTGCGCGGTCATTCGCGAGCTGGATGGAACATTTCACATCATTGCCGAGGACTGGAGCCCGATCAAAGCCTCCGTTCGTTCCTGGGATTCGCCGCTGGCGATCCGCGGCGTGAGCCCTGATGGCATCAAGCCGTTTGAAGTGCAGGAGGTGCGTCCGGTGGACAACCGCACGAACCCGACGGGTAAGATCGGTACCTACAAACATCCGCATTGGGCGAAGGAAGATCCGAAAAATTACAAAACCAGTGTAGCGGAATATGAAATCCATGAGCCGGAGCAGGAAGCCTATGGAGATTGGGCACTGATCAACATTGGTGGGCAGTATTATATGTTCGGCGATTTTGATAAGCATGAAGGCGGAACCATGAGTACCTGCTGGTTTACGTCGGACAGTCTCGAAAAAGAGTTTACCTGGTGCGGCGATGTCGGCAAGGGCCATCCTGATCCGGAGATCCTTTTTGCAGAAAACCAATTCTATATGCTGACCCAGCAGAAGGTCGATCAGGTCAGTCCAGGGCCGTGGGTGGAAACCGTTGAGGTACGTGTGGGGGTCGATACGTCCAATGATGGGAAGATTGATCAGTGGTCCGATTGGCAGACCGTTTCCGAGCAGTATGATTATATCGAGGGCTTTTCCAGACAGGTGGCCAAAACCGCAGCGCAGATGGATCTGTCTGTATTGCCGGAAGGCTATGGATTCCAGTTTGAAGTTAAGATGACGGATACAACCGAAAACGAATCCAAACCGGTTCTGGACAACGTCGTTCTTTCGTTCGGGGAATAAGGCCTGCTGGTGAAGGACGGATTTTAAGGAGAGAGTAATGAGTACATTGAGGGTTTTGATAGTCTTTCTGTGTGTGGGTGGCACGGCCATGGGGGACGGGAATCCCATTTTAAAAGACCGTGACCCGGGATTCCTCTATGCGGCGGATCCGGCGGCTGAAGTCTATAATGGCAAAGTCTATGTCTACTGTTCGCGCGATGTCGAGGGGGCGACAGAATACGGTACGATGCAGGACTATATGGTGCTGGAGTCGGCGGATCTCAAGACCTGGGTCAATCATGGCGTCGTGCTTAAGCCACGCACGGATGAAGGCTTTGAATATGCATCCGGGCAGATGAATGCACCGGATGTGGCCTATAAGGATGGCTGGTATTACTATTATTTCCCGTACAATAAAACCTACGTGGGCGTGGCGAAAAGTAAGACGCCAATCGGGCCTTGGCAAACGGCGGTCGCGGATAAGATCGCAACCATTTTTGATCCGACCGTTTTTGTGGATGACGATGGGCAGGCCTATATCTATGGCAGCGACAACAAGGTCAATATCGGCGAGCGCGGCAGGCATATGTTTGGAGCCCGGCTGAAAGACAACATGCTGGAGCTGGACGGCCCGTGGGTTCGTTTAACGCAGGAGCCCGTATCCGAAGCCGTACATGTTTTTAAACGTGAGGGAAAATACTATTTCCATGCCCGTGTGGGCAAGGTGACCAACTATTGGATGTCGGACGATCCTCTACCGAAATCGTATGCAGATTTCAAAGGCGTGTTGGCCCCGGATGCGCCAGATGCGCCAAACCATGCTTCGGTGATCGAATTTAACGGCGAGTGGTATTTCTTTTATCACCGGGGAGATGTGAACGACGGCAGCTATCACCGCCGGTCCGCCTGCTTTGATAAAATGTATTTCAATGATGACGGCACCATCCAGACGATCGAATACACCGTGGACCCGTCTGTTAAGCTGACCCCGTCTACGAAGAAAAAGAAATAAGGATCACATGATGATGAGCAAAAAGACTGCTTTAGGCGTTGCGCTGTTTTTAGTCGCGGTAGCGCATGCAAAAAAACCGAATATTATTTATCTGATGGCTGACGATCAGAGCAGCTATACCATGGGCTGTTACGGCAATGCGGATGTGCAGACGCCGAATCTTGACCGGCTTGCGGTCGACGGCATGGCGTTCGACAATCATTACGACACCACCGCCATCTGCATGGCCTCGCGGGCCACGGTGATGACCGGCATGTATGAATATAAGACCGGGTGCAATTTTGACCATGGCGAAATGATGACGGCTACCTGGGAAAAGTCGTATCCGATCCTGTTGCGCGAAGCGGGCTATATGACCGCCTTTGCCGGTAAGTTCGGGTTTGAATTGCGCGATACGCCGGACGGACCGAAGCTTGAGCTTCCAGAGGATGATTTCGACCGTTGGGGCGGCGGGCCGGGGCAGACGTCCTATAAAACAGCGCAGAATAAATCGATGGCGGCCTATGCCGAGAAATATCCGCATTCCACGCTTTCGTACGGGGCATTCGGACGCGACTTTATTGAGGAGGCGGTGAAAGCCGATAAGCCGTTTTGCCTTTCCATCAGTTTCAAGGCTCCGCACAGGCCCGTTCAGCCAGACCCGACGTTTAATGATGTTTATGCGGGAAAAACTTTTAAGAAGCCGGAAAACTATGGCCGCGAAAACGGCGAGCATTTTTCAAAGCAAAGCAAGCAGGATCGCCAGTACGACCGGTTTACATCGTGGGGCTACGCAAAAAAATACGACAAGGTAATGGCGAAATACCATCAGCAAATTTACGCCATTGATGTCGCGGTCGGTATGATCCGCGAGGCGTTGGTGGAGCAGGGCGTGGCGGACAACACCGTCATTATCTACACCTCAGACAACGGATTTTTCTGCGGGTCGCATGGCTATGGCTCCAAGGTGCTGCCCTACGAAGAAGCCACGCGTGTTCCAATGATTATCTATGATCCGCGGCATCCAGACTCTGGAAAAGAACGGCGCTCGGACGCGCTGACCGGAAATATTGATTTCGCGCCGACCATTCTGAAGCTCGCCGGACTTCCAATCCCTGGAAATATGGACGGAGCTGATTTGATGGAACTTTATGAAACGCCAGATGCTTCGATTCACGAATCGATTGCACTCGTGAATGTCTGGGGAAAAGCGCCCACACATGCGTTGGCCGTGGTGACGAAAGATATGAAATACATTCACTGGGGCTATGCGGCGGATGGCTTTGAGGTCACCGAGGAACTCTACCATTTAAACAAAGATCCGCTCGAGCTGACGAACCAATCCGGTAATCCTGAATACAGTGCCGCCATCGAAAAGATGCGCAAGGCCTACGATAAGCATTTGGATCAGTGGAAGGCCGAGGCCGTCCCATACAATAACTATCAGGTCTTCGGGACCGTTTTCGATCGCAACACGCCCTGGGCGGATAAAGTGGAACTTTTGTCTGCTGAATAAATAGAAGTGGGTGCCGCACTTTTCCAAGGGTTGGAACTTTTTGTAATTTTTCCAATCATTGGAAAAAGCGGATCCATGAATTGCTGAATCAATTGGCGTTGTGATTGCCGCTCGGGATGACTATAACTCGCATATGTCTTCTTCCGACCATACTCGCTATTCGCTGCTGCAGCGCGCCCACGACACGGATGATGAAGAGGCGTGGAAACAATTTGTTCTTCATTACCGCCGCTTCATTGCGTTTATCCTGCGGCAGATCGGGGTGCGCGAAAATGATGTGGAGGATCTGACGCAACAGATCCTGCTGAACTTAACGCAGAAATTATCCACCTACGATCGCAGCCGGTCGAGCTTTCGCACCTGGTTGGGGCACGTCATCCGTAATGCCGCCAAGATGCACTTTCGCCGGCAATCCAGCCGTCCGGTCGAAGTGTATGAAACCCATTCCGATTTTTTGATTAACGGGATACTGCAGGAGTCGGATGTGGATCGGCTCATTTCAACCGAGTGGGAAGACTATATTGCCACGCAAGCGTTGGATCGCGTCCGGCAAACCTTTAAAGGCAAGGCGGTTGATGTTTTCGAGATGGGGCTGGAAGGATTATCCGCTCCGGAGATTGCTGAACAAACTGGCCTAACCGTCCCTTCGGTTTATAAGCTGCGAACCCGCGTGAAGCGAAAACTCTTTCTCGAAGTGAGGGCGCTGACGGAGGAGCTGGAAGGGTGAGCTCGGACTACCAACCGGATCGCCGGTTAAAGGGAATCTATTCCGCCGCGAATGCGCTGGGAGAGGTGGGCCTGGAATCGCTTTGCCCTTCGTTTGTTGAATTGTCCGAAAGTGACGATCGCTATCGTGATGACGAGGAGGTCGGGCGCGGGGCCTTGAAGCAGGTCTTCCGCACCTACGATGCGCATACGCATCGGTGGATTGCCATGGCGCGTCTGCGGGAGGATCGCGGGGAAGATTTTTATGATCTGTTTATTCACGAAGCTTGGCTCGTTTCATCCCTGAGCCATCCCAATATTATCAAGGTTCACGACACGGGGGTGGATGCGGAAGGTCGGCCGTTTTTCACGATGGATCTGAAAAGCAATACCACGCTGGCCGATCTGGTTGAGGAGAGCGGGGCTGAGCTCAACACCTTGCTGCAGGTTTTTGAAAAGATTTGTGATGCCGTGGCCTATGCCCATTCGCGCGGGGTGCTTCATCTGGATCTGAAGCCGGATAATGTTCAGACCGATGCCTTTGGGGAGGTGCTCGTTTGCGACTGGGGCCTCGCCAAAGCGATGGATGAAATGGGCGAGAATGAGGACGAAGATTCATTCCTGATTCGTTCGCTGGGAGGAATGACCCTGTTGGGGCAAATCAAAGGCAGTCCTGGTTATATGGCGCCGGAGCAGGCCGATCCTGATCAACCAAAGGGTGTCGGGACGGATGTCTATGCCTTAGGCTGCATGCTCTATTTTCTGCTGACCGGGCAGGCACCTTATCAGGGCACCGCCGCCAAAATTCTTGAAGATACTGCCGCGTCCCGCGTGGTTTCCCCTCGGCTTAAATTTCCGAAACGGTACATCCCGGCCAGCCTCGATGCGGTGGTGATGAAGGCAATGGCCTTGAAGCCGGAAGATCGCTATCAATCGGTCACGAATTTAAAGGCGGAGATTGATAAATATCTGGGGGGCTATGCCACCCGCGCGGAAGAGTCCGGCTTTTTCAAAGAGGCCCGGCTCTTTATTGCCCGCAATCGGATTCCAACCCTGATCACGGTGAGTTCTTTCCTCGTTCTGAGTGTGATGGGTGTGCTTTTTATTCAGCATTTAAGCCGCCAGAAACAGGCGACTGAACTGGAGCGGGGGCGGGCGGATCAGCTTGATTCAGAATATGCCGCCTATGTTGAAGAGACGCTGGATGGTCACAAAGAGTTGGCCGACACATTGGCCACCTCCGTACGCCGTTTGGTGGAGGTTTCGATTTTAGAACGTCCCATAGAAACGGTGGATCAGTGCCGTAAAATGGTCGAAGTGGCCTTGCAGCAGGATCCTGGAAACGCGGACGCGTATGGCGAGCATTTTGCATTGGATTGTCTGGTGCTGGATCACAGGGCAGCGCTGCAGCGGCCCGATAGTATTAAGAATCGCTTACAGTACCCACGCTTTATCCGGTTTGTGGAGGCCTTTCCAGAATTTGATTTTTCACGTCAGAAAAGGCCTTCGATTGAAGCGTTAACGGACTATTTCAAACAGGCCCGAATTCTGAATCCGGAGCACGTGTGGCATATGGAGCGCGTTTTGGCGTATGATTATGCGTCGCGGCGGGACAAGCGCGGCTATGCACCTGCGGTTGAGGCCGTGCTGCAATATCAGCACGAGGGGCCTGACCATCTGAAACTTTCACACTACGCGCGTACCTCAGTGGTTTCTCTATGGTCGGATCGGGATGTGCGCCTGATCCTGTCCGGGTGGAACGGGCCATGTCTATTACGGTTTCTGCCCTTCCGATTTCTGGAACTGGATATTGCGGGAACGTTTCCATTGGCCGATCTGGCGGACCTTCCGATTGAGTCGCTCGATATAAGCCGATCGCCGCAGATTGAGCTGGGCAGATCGGTCAGCCTTCCGCAACTTCGCCGCCTCATTGTCCAGCCCGGACAGTTTCCCGAAAACGAGTTGCGCAAAAAAATCCAATCCAATGAGCCCTATGAAATTGTTGAAGCCGCTCCCGATGCTATGAATGGCTACTCGGCGGAATAGCGATTTATTTGCCACGAAAGAACACATAGAACGCAAAGGAAAATCCTATTCGAAAAAGGTAGAGCCGGGTTGTCCCAACCCGCCGCACGGTTGCGCGGCTTTGCGTGCGGGGGCAGGCGGGACGCCCGCGATACCGTTCACACCGCCGACCGATCCGCCGGGCGCCCGATGGGGCATCAGGCCTACAGCGTGCGGGATCACACACCATGTAGGCCGGGGCCCCGACCCGGCGCGCGTCCGCACCGCCCGCACGAACCGCACCCCGCACCGCCGACCGATCCACCGGGCACCCGATGGGGCATCGGGCTTACATCTCGGACCCATCGAAACGATTGAACCGTTGGGCGTATGGCCAATCGTCGGGATGTTTAACCAGTCCTGCGCGAACCGGGTTCATGCGAATGTATTCCCATTTTTCCGACCGGCTTTCATCGCTTCGCAAAACATGGTCGAAGAATCCTGCCTGCCATTTGAATCGGCGCCGGCCCACCATGACCTTGAAGGCCTTGATCCATTGCCCAACCGTGGTTTTTGAGTCGGGCGTGATGGTAACGATCAAATGCTCGTGATCCGTCATCCGCGTGTAGCAATCCACATACACTCCATACCGTTCAGGCGATTCATCAGAAAAGTTCCGGGCATTTTCCATGGTTTCGGCATTATCAAGCAATCGAGCCCGCCCATCCGTACACAGGGTTAGGTAATAGGCCGGTGCCGAATCGAAGATGCGATCCAACCGCCGTTGACGGCGAGGTTGTTGGGGATTAGACATGGCGCGAATCGTATCGGCCAGCCCGTGGCCGTGCAATGCAATTCCCTATTGTAGGCCGGTTTCCCGACTCGGCGTGTGTTTGAAAGCGCAGTCGAGCCTGCGCACTAAAGAAATCCTCGCCATCAAACCAGGCGCAGCGCATTCGACTCAGCGGCACTCCGGTTCTGCGGACGCGGAGTGCCGATGAGTCGAATGCCGTGGCGTTAGTGCGGTGCGACAGAGCGGACGGCTGGGGACAGCCTTCCCTACCTCGTGATTGAACGCAGGGTCAGAATAATTGCATGCAAAATGAGGAACGGTCCGAGCGCATTGAGAATACCAATATTTTGGATAATACCCCGTCGCCGAACTTCCTCAGCTTCGCAGGTTGATCGTAAACGCCGGGCAGTTCAGTGAGTTCCAATTACGTGAAAAGATTCTATCCAATGCGCAGTTCGAGATCGTGACTGTCGGACCGGAAGTCCAGAAATCTATTTTCCCGGAATAGACGGCATGGGTGACCTGCATTTTTATTCAATTGCTTTGTTTTGCTGAGAAACAGCGAGTAAAGTCTTGCCCGTTATTGGGTTTTATAATTTTGCACAGGGGAAATTGCGGACAACTTCGAGCGGTTGTTGGAGAATTAGCTGTCAGGGAAACGAAGGAAACCAGTCATGGATAAAGGAATAATTAAATGTCCGCATTGCGGGAAAGAGTTCGCGATTGAGGATGCCGGGTACGCGGATATTCTGAAGCAGGTTCGTGATAGCGAATTCGAGCAGCAGTTGGATGAACGGCTTAAGCTGGCCGAGACGGATAAGAATAATGCGGTTGAGCTTGCCAGGGAAAAGGTCAGTAGCGAAATGCAAAAGGCTGCCGCGGCGAAGGACGCTACGATTCAAGAGCTAAAGGCGAAGCTGGATGCCGGAGTGGTCGAGCAAAAACTTGCGGTGACTCAGGCTCTCAGTATCGTGGAAAAAGAACGCGATGAGCTGGCCAATGCATTGAAGCAGGCGAAGCAGGACAACGAAGCTGCGGCGAAGCTGGCCGAGGCTAAGCTTTTGCAGGAGCTTCAGGAGACGGCTGCAAAGAAGGATGCGGAGATTCATAACCTACAGTCGAAGCTGGAGGCTAACGAAGTTGCGCAGAAGCTGGCGATCACGGAGGCCGTCAACGGGGTTGAGAAGGAACGCGACGAACTGAAGAACGGTCTTAAGCAGGCAGAGCTTGAAAAGCAACTCGCCGAGAAGTCGCTCAAAGATAAGTACGAGACGCAGATTAAAGATCGGGATGATGCCATTGAGCGTCTCCGGGATATGAAAGCCCGCCTGTCGACCAAGATGGTTGGTGAAACACTCGAACAGCATTGTGAGACCGAGTTTAACCGCATTCGGGCGACCGCATTTCCAAGAGCCTACTTCGAGAAGGACAACGATGCCAGCTCGGGCAGCAAGGGCGACTACATTTTTCGTGATTTAGACGAAGCGGGCACAGAGATCGTTTCCGTCATGTTTGAAATGAAGAATGAAAACGACACGACGGCTACGAAGAAAAAGAATGAAGATTTTCTGAAGGAGCTCGATAAGGATCGCGCAGAAAAAGGGTGCGAGTATGCAGTGCTGGTTTCCCTGCTGGAACCGGATAGTGAGCTCTACAACACGGGAATTGTTGATGTGTTTCACCGTTATCCCAAAATGTACGTGGTTCGTCCGCAGTTTTTTATTCCCATTATTACGCTGTTACGGAATGCCGCGATGAACTCGCTTGAATACAAAGCCGAGCTTGCGCTGGTTAAAGCACAGAATGTTGATATCACAACCTTCGAAAGCGACCTCGATAAATTCAAGACCGCATTCGGGAAAAACTACGATCTTGCATCCAGAAAGTTCCAAACGGCCATTGATGAGATCGATAAGTCAATCAATCATCTTCAGAAGACGAAAGATGCGCTAATTGGCACGGACCGGAACCTTCGTCTCGCAAACGACAAGGCGCAGAATGTTACGGTGAAAAAACTGACTCGCCGCAACCCTACGATGGCATCCATGTTTGAGAAATTAGAGGATAACGAACCTGCCGAGGGTGAATAGATAAAGGTTATGCTGGATGAAAACGAGGTGCGAAGGAAGCGTATCCAGGCAGAATCAGTACGCTTCGTTCGTGCCTATAGCTCCTCGGTTTAAATTCGCTATAGCCTTCGTAGTAATAGCTGACATCAATGCCTTTCATGAACAGGGCTCGGTCGTCCACTTTGTCTGTTAAGGCTTGTTTTAACAGGACTTTGATCTCGACGTCTTTGACGACACTGCGCTACATGGCAGAGAGGTATTCTTCTTTATTGACCTGGTTCCAATCCACCACCTGTCGGATCTCTTTTTTCAGGATTAAATCAAGCCAGATGCGGGTGGTTCGGCCGTTGCCTTCGCGGAAGGGGTGGGCAATGTTCATCTCGACATATTTTTCGATAATTTCATCAAAATCACTCTGGGGCAGGGCATCGATATGTTCCAGAGATGGCTCCAAATACATCAGCGGTGCGAATTGGAAATCACCCTTGGCCATATTCTCGGTACGAATTTTACCCGCAAAATCATAGATCTCATCAAATAGGTAGGCATGGATAAAGGCGAGTCCCTCAAAGGTGTCGACCTTAACTTTGGCGATTTCGCCCGAATCAAACATCTCTTTGGCTTTTTGCTTACTGAGCCGTTCCTCGGCTTTGGATAGCTCGATTTGATCAGTGATATTTAATTTGTTGTCTAATATCATGCGTTAGTTCCTTCAAGCTCCTCTAGCAAGAGTATCAATATCGACTTCGATATAGCGGGCAAATTTTCCCCTGATAAAACGATAGAGGCGCGCACGTTATGGGCATTTAAATGTACCTTATAAGACTGAATAATCAAGTGCCATTGCCTGTTTCGGCTGTGTTTAGACTGGTTTGTATCGTTTTTATGCCAGTTGATCTAATGATAATATTTTTTTCACTTAACGTGTCTCGATCGATCAAATCGGCGCATATAGATCGGTGTAACCATAGAATTTTAAAGTGGAGCGTGATGATGAGTATGATGCGGTTTTCAGCGTATTTAGTTCTTTTAGCGGGGTTTGGTTGTGCGGTTTCATCTGCCGAAGTGGTGGATTCTATTCAGTTTGGAAATCCGGCATCGGAAGAGGCCCATCAATTGACGGCGGAGTTAAGTGAAGTCTTTGCGGGCGGGTTGGGTGTTAAAGCGCGGCGCTTTCTTCCTCCTGCAGCGGAGGGCTGGCGTGGTGGCCGTGCCACGTTTGAAATGGCGGTGGATCCCGAGGCGCAAAATTACTGCACGGTAAAAATGTGGGGGGGGTATTTTTCAGAGAAAAATGCCGGACGAATGACGCTTTTTATTGATGGCAAGCAGGTGGGTCAGCGCCATTTGGGGGAAATCGAAATACTTGATATTGCCAAGGATGAGCCGCGTTTCCCAGGGCGGTTTTTCTATAAAACGGTTCCGCTTCCGTTAGCGATGACGCAGGGTAAAGAGCGGGTACAGCTGACGATTGAAGGGCAGGGGCCTGTCTGGGTTTATGGCAATCAGATTGAGAAATTCCAGAACATGATGAAAATACCATCGCGCGGGGTTTATCGTGCGTACACGCACATCGATCCCAGCTTTGAACCCTTGGAAGATGAAGTGCAGGGTGATGCGGTCGTGACTCTTCCGGTTCGTTCCGGCGATGACAGTGGGGTGGTTGCCAAGGTCGAGCAACGGGTCAACCGGGTGCTGGAAAAGCTGATGGCTGGTGACGACCATATGGGTCAGCAGGAAGTTTCCCTGATGGCCCGCGCCTATCATGAACCATGGACTAAAGTGTATCATTCCAAAGACGCATTGCGGAAAATGGTTCGTGCGATTGATTGCCAATATCTGGTTTATCAAGGGGAACTCGAATCCGAAGATGGGTCTTCATGGGATCGAACCTGGCGTGGTTTCGGGCGAACAGCCAATGCGGTGCGTCTACTTGAAAATGAACTGAAACCGTATTTAAACCAACCTATTGCAGAGACCGATGTTAATCGTAAAGAAGGCTGGGCCGAAATGTTTGCGGCTTCGCGCGACCTGAATATTGGTAAACGTCGTCTATACACCAATCAGTCGATGATTGTGGATACTCATATCTATCTTTGTAATCGCGGTGTGGCAGCCATCAATCCGTCGATGGCCTGGCCCGAAGAAAAAGCCCTGCTGATCATGTATGAATCGATGGGCATAAAACCGTGGTCGGGTGAATGGGATGAAGACGGGAATCCCAACTGGCGGCAGGGGGATGATTATTTCCAGTTTACAGAGATCGGACTATCCAAAGAACTCGGTTATGTGGGGGCCTATGGAGAAACGGTGGTTTCCCTTGGAACCGATATCTATGAGGCCACCCGCCCATCGTACCATGAGGACGGAGATGCGAAAATAAAGAATAAGTTGGTGGAAATGACGAAAGCGCGTGCGGTATTCCGCCATCCGGGGCAGGATGCCGATGGTTGCCGGTCCATGCGTTTAGAGGCGGTCGTGGGATGGCGTGATTACAAATTCCCGGGGCCGATTGTGTATGATGAAGTTCCGGGGCGGGAAAGTCTGCCCTTTGGAGCGGCTTCCGCTACGCTTGATTCCGAACTGATTGGCTATGCGCAGCAAAGCATGGAGGATAATCAATATTTCTTAATGATTGAAGGGATGCTGAAGAACGGGACCATTCAGATGACGGCAAAGCTGCTGGATGTGCCATCCTCCTATCGTTTAATAACGGCGCAACCGAATCAGCCATACCGCCTTCCGATGGCTGAAGGGCAACCGGATTTTGTTTTTTCAGATCCGGAAGACGGTGTGGTCGCGATTAAAAACGGTGATGATATTCTCTTTGTGTCGCTCTATTGGCGCGCCCGGTATGCCATTAACAATCTGGCGAAGATTCACCACATTACTCCTCAGATTGAGCGTGACGTGGTTGCGTATCAGGAAACGCGGTTTAAGGATAGCGGTGAGGTTTTCGTGATGCCCGATCAGGCGAATGAACCCTTCAGTCGCCGCCATGAAAAGTTCTATAAATCCGAGGGGCTCTATTTGGCCGAGGCGGGCATTGAACAACCGGTGGCTGAGGTGCCGGCGAAGTTTTCCGATTTTAAAGTCGGAAAAGAAAATATCTATGCCGGCAAAGGATCTTTTTACCTTTTGGAATATGGCGATTATCTCATTGCGATGAACTGCACGAAAGACGAGTCGTTTGAATTTGATGTGCCGGAACCGTTCCGGGGAGCGAAGGATCTTGTGAGCGGAGATACCATCAAACAATCGAAACACACGGCACAGCCCTGGCAGACGGTGGTGCTGGTTCGGATGAAGGAATAAGCGAAAATTCATCGACTCGCTATGGTCGTATGAGATGTGAATTGAATCTGAGTTTAACCTTAAGGGGGATTATGACGGTCATGAAAATAAAGGGATTAATGGTGGCAGCAGGTTTATTGCTGTTTACAGGTTCAACTTTTGCGGAAGCCGAAAGGCCGAATATCATCGTATTGCTTTGCGATGATCTGGGGTATGGCGATCTGGAATGCTATGGACATCCACATATTAAAACACCTCATTTAAATCAGTTGGCCGCAGAGGGGATGCGGTTTACGGATTGCTATTCAACGGCGGCGGTCTGCTCGCCGTCGCGGGTTGGATTGTTGACCGGGCGGAACCCGAACCGGGCCGGGATTTATGAGTGGATTCCCAATGGAAAACAGATTCATATGCGGGCCTCGGAAATTACCATTCCTCAACTGTTAAAGCAGGCCGGGTATGCCACCTGTATGTCGGGGAAATGGCACTGTAACGGCAGGTTTAATTCGCCGGATCAACCGCAACCGGATGATGCCGGATTTGATTATTGGTTCGCGACCCATAACAACGCCGCGCCATCTCATGAAAACCCGGTAAATTTTGTTCGGAACGGTAGGGAAGTCGGCCCCTTGGAAGGGTTCAGTTGTCAGCTGGTTATGGATGAAGCACTGGATTGGTTATCCACGCACTACAAGCAACATCCGAAACAACCTTTCTTTATGTATGTGACGTTTCATGAACCGCATGAACCGGTTGCCTCGCCCAGGGATTTGGTGGATGCATATCAAGAGACGGCTCGGAATGAGGATGAGGCCCAGTATTTTGCCAATGTGGCCAATATGGATGCCGCTGTTGGAAAGTTGATGGCGAGGCTGAATGCGTTGGACCTTGACGAGAATACGCTTGTTCTCTTTACCTCGGATAATGGTCCGGAAGAGCTGTTGCGTTTCGAGCATGAAACGCGTTCCTATGGTCGTGCCACACCGCTGCGGGGGATGAAAGTCTGGACGACAGAAGGCGGAGTTCGTGTTCCCGGAATCATGCGTTGGCCGGCCGGGATCAAGCCGGGAGAGGTGAGTGATGAAACAGTTTCCGCGCTGGATTTTCTGCCGACCTTTTGTGAGCTGGCCGGAACCGCGCCGCCGACGGATCTGGAACTGGATGGCACCAGCTTCCTGCCGGTTTTAGAGAACAAAACCATCGTTCGCGAAAAACCGCTGCTCTGGATTTATTATCATGCAATCAATGAACGCCGGGTTGCGATGCGGGATGGCGACTGGAAAATATTGGCGAAGTTGAGCATCGATAAATACCGAGGAATCACTTCCGAGAACGAAGAGCGGGTTAAAGCCGCAACGCTGTCCGATTTTCAGCTCTTCAACTTGAGTGAAGACATCGGCGAAGCAAATGATCTGAGTCAATCACATCCGGAAAAACTGGAAGAACTTACAACCCTTCTTGAAGCACAGTATCAGGAGTTGGTTCAGGATTCATATGTATGGGGAAGTGAGTCATAACATGATGAAGTATCTGTTTTTATTTTTAATGGCGGCATTCGCCGTAATGGCAGACCGCACCTTTGTACATCCGGGATGTCTGCATAAAAAATCTGATCTCGATCGGATGAAATATATGGTGGAAGCGGGTGAAGAACCATATCTGAAAACCTTTAAGAAACTGCAGGAATATCCGAAGTCCAGTTATGATTACAAGGTTCAGGGAGACCTCTCCAGAACGGATACGAAGGGGGGCGCATTTACCTCGGATGCGACGGCCGCCTATTTGAATGCGCTGATGTGGTCTATTACCGGCGATGAGCGTCATGCGGCAAAATGTGTGGAAATCTTCAACGCCTGGCAGAATCTTACCCAATCCAATGGGTTTGCATTGCGGTCGGGGAACGATCCCTGGAAAATGATTGAGGGTGCGGAAATTATCCGGAGCACCTACGATGGCTGGTCGCAGGCGGACATTGAAAAGTTTCAGGCCATGCTCGTGTATCCCGGATATTCCACGACGGAGATTCCGGAAGGGAATAAAACCTTCTATTGGAATATCGTGAATGGCGATCCGGATCGGCATGGAAATCAGGATGCCATCGGATTTCGTGCAATGATTTCGATAGCGGTATTTCTCGATAATGAAATCATGTTTGACCGTGCCCTGAACTATTATAAAGGGTTGCCGCATCGGGAAGATGATCTGCCTTATGCCGCAGGGCCCTCCGAGTCTACGGTTGAAGTCAACGATACGCCTTATCACACCGTCTATAAGCATAAGCGGGAATCGAGGAAGGATGACTGGGGATACAACGGCACCTTGGCGAACTATTTCTGGGAAAACGGGCAGTGCCAGGAAAGTTCGCGTGACCAGCAGCATACCTATTATGGATTGAGTATTTTCCAGATGTGGGCCGAAGTGGCGTGGAACCAGGGTGATCCGGCCTGGAATGATCTGGATAACCGCCTGCTGAAAGCCTTCGAATTTTCGGCGCGGTATAATACCTCGTTCATTCAGTCCTACCCGGATCAATCCACTCCCTGGGAGCCGACAGTGGAATCGGGCGAGTTTATCCAACGGAAGGATCGTACCGGCCGTTGGTTTTCGAAAGCCATCTGTCCTTTTTATGAAGGCAATGAGGACCGTCTGAGCCGCGGTGAATTCATTAAACACCGTCCGATTTATGAACAGGGGTGGGCTCACTTTAATGTGCGAATGGGACAGGGCGATCAGGCCGTCTGGACGAAGCGTTCGCTGGATCTGGTCGATATTGAAGAAAACGGTTGGACAATGGATCATCCAGGATGGGGTGGTTTGACGTTCCATCGCCCGGACGGTTGCGCCGGGGATCCCATCAGTGGTTTTAAAAACGGGGTGCCCGTTTTTGATATGCCGGTTCTGCCCGCAACGATTGAAGCGGAAAACTATGATTATTTTCCAGACATTGGAAACGGCCGGACCTATCATGATAGCACCGAGGGCAACCGGAACAAAGCCTACCGGAATGACGATGTGGATATTGTCAAACTGCCGGACGGTGGGCATGCGCTGACGGAGTTGATGAACGGTGAATGGCTGACCTATACCGTCTATGTTCCAACGTCTGGAAACTATGATCTCGGCGTCCGCTACATGGCGCGGGAAGAAGGACAGATTCGTTTTGATTTCGGGGAGCAGGCCGTAAAGGAAGCGGTCACCCTGCCGGTAACCGATTCGTGGGCAACCTCGATCGTTGCCGAAAAGGTGCCGCTTCAGCAGGGCGTTCAGCAGCTGAAAATTTCGGTGCTGGGGAGGGATGCCGCGTATATTCTGGATCAGCTGATAATAGAAAAAACTCAGGTGGTTGAAGAACCAACGGTTGTTGCAAAGCCTGAAGCGACCGTGACGAACCGGGTTTTGGAGACTGCAGAAATCGTTGCTGTGCATATTGACGTGGAGGAAGAGGATCCTTCAAATCAAAAACTTATGCTGCTGGTCGGAGGCGGCGTTGTGGCGGTCGTTCTTCTGGGTGCATTGGCGCGGCTGCGCCGCAAAAAGAAATAATATGGAGAACAGGATGAAAAAACAGATTGTCGGGTTATCGCTCCTTCTTGGAATGGGAGTGTCCGCATGTGCAGCACCGGCTTTTGAACTGGAAAAGGTGGTCATCGAGCCGGAAGTGAAAACCATTATGGCTGCGAAGTGGAACGATGCGTTTGTACACGTTCAGTATCCGCAGCAGTTTCTGGACAACGTGATGGTGGTCGAACCGGGCGAATCCATTCAGGCCGCAATCGATTCGGTCCACGAGGCGGGCGGCGGCGTGGTGCATCTGAAAGCGGGCGTCCACCCCTTGGAAGAAACGCTGATTCTGAAAAGCAGGGTCTCCATGGTCGGCGACGGGCGGGAGCGCACGATTCTTCAGCAGACCAACGAGATGAGCGGATCCGGTTTTGAAGCACAACCGAAACCGCAGGTCACTGACGTGCTGATTAAAGATCTGTGGATCAAGGGCATTCATAAAAATAAAGCGAACGGCATTTTTATGTCGGGGCGCAACGAAAGCCGTCACAGCCGTATCATGATTCAGAATCTGAATATAACCGACTGGCCGACGCACGGTCTGCACATGAAGCGGACGGACAACATTATCATGGACCGCTGTAATCTGCAGTTCAACGGCTCCGGCGACGGGCTGTATCACAACGTCTATTTTCTCTATAACAAATATATCCTGCAGTCGGACCTCGATATGTCGTTTCCAATCCTTGGAAAAGGCTGCAAGTACACCTCCGTTGAACATATGCTCGCGCAGCGCTGCACCATCCGCGAATGCATCGGCAACGGGATTCAGTCGGACCACGAGCAGGCAGGCTATCTCTTCTTTCACAAGTACACGATTTCCGGATGCGGGCGCGTGGGCATGTGGTTCCCGTGCGAGCATTACTACGATAAGTTCAACTACACCGAAGATCCGAAATATGCGCCGCAGAAGGTGATCCTGAACCGCTGTGAAATCGTTGACAACACCTGGGGCGCCATGTGGCGCATGGTTGGCGATTCGTATGTGATCAATTCCGTGTTTGATAACGAAAAAATCGATATGGGCCTGCTGAAGTGCGAGGTGGAGATGGAGAATTCGACCTTCAAAACCGGCAATGTCATCTACACCGATGTCAAAGAGTGGCCCGAGGATGTGCAGCTGCTTTGGTAGCGGAGAAGGAATCTATGAATATTAAAAAGTGCAAGAGGCTTTGGTTGCTGAATCGGCTGGTATTCAGTTTCCTGATCATCGGGCTGCTGGGCTTCACGAGTGCGACGGCGCTGGCCCAGGTGGTCGTCAAGGTTTCGACCCTGGCGGAATTGCGTGAAGCGGTGCAGGAAAGTGATCAGCATATCATCATGCAGCCGGGGTGTTATACGATTACCGAGCTGCCGAGGGCATCGCGTAATTTTCCCTGTTCGGGGGATAACAACCTGATTGAAATGACGGGGGTCTATATTTCATTCCCGGTCGGAGAGGTTGACGGCGCGTACTTTCGGCTGTCGGGAAATCACATCACACTCAAAGGCGGCGAATACGAAGACATCTATAAAAACGGGATGACCGAGGTCGCGGATTTCGGCAGCTATAATCAGGACCGGAAGCATCTGGCCAAGGGGCAGAAAGGCGGGGCGCTGATTACCGTCCCCGGCAACCACAACCGGGTGGAAGGCATTAAGCTGACAGCCCGGGGCTCCTTCCCGTACGGCTACGGAAATATGTACGGCATCGGCGGCAAGAATGCGGCGGGGCTGGACAAGCGTTGCGGATTACTGATTCACGGACAGGATGTAACCGTTGAGGGGTGCGAATTTCAGCACCGGGCGTTCGGGCATGTCATCTACATGGGCAAGGACTTCGATGATGTGCTGATCAAGGACTGCCTGATTGAAGGAGCCGTGCGGTCTAGCAACGATGTGTATTTGGAAATGAACGAGGACGGCTTGCCAAAACGATTCGACTACAAAGTGTTTTTCGATGTTCTGGAGGGGCTTCCGATTCCTCGCGATAAAATGCTGAACCTCACCGAAGACGGCATCCGCGCCTATCCCGGCCACGGCGATGTGACGGTGGAAAACTGCACTATCAGAAAATGCCGGGCCGGCATTAAACTCTACATGACCAGCGGGAAAGCGATTGCCCGCAACTGCACGGTCCTCGACTGCATTGTGGAAGGCTATTCCATGCCCAGTGACGGCGAAGTGATCAACTGCCGAGGCAATGCCGCGTATGGGCCACTGATCTACATTCACCCCGCCGATAATTTTTATAAAGTCGAAGCGGCCCATCGGAGTACGATTGAACTCGAACTGCTGCCGTCACCGCATGCGGTCGGGAATCATGTGATGGCGGCCATACGCGGGACGGACAATGTTTTCAAATTGACGCAGGCGGAGAGCCCTGTCGATGCGGTTTTGCGCCCGATCGTCGTCGGCTATTATTCCCGTTTTGAACTGCTGACCACGGATTTTCCCGGTGTGCCGGAAGGGTATGAGGCAAACTATGAGAAGTACAAAGTGGATTATGAAGCCGCCGGAAACACCATCATCAATGAGACCGAATATCCGGTCATATTGGGTGAGCGCGCTGAACAGAATAAGGTCACCAGTTTCGGGGCGGTTACAGACTATGGAAAAAGCAATGAGATCGTTCAGCTTGATAAACTGCCCGCACAGGCTGTCCATGGGCTGGTTGCGGATGCCGACGGCCTTCCGCTGGATGGCGTATTAATCAGCTGCGACGGGGAGGCTGTGAAAACGAACGCCGACGGACGCTTTGCCTGGAATCCTTCAAAAAAGACTGCGGGTGAAATTCAATTGCGGATTGAAAAGCTCGGATACGAACCGCAGACGATTACGGTTCAGCCGGAAAACAGAAATCCGCTCTCCATTCAGCTGGTTTCCACCGGGGATCCGCTGGCGGCATATACGATTTCAAAGGTGCAGGTGGAGCCGGAAGCACTCGCGATGATTGCGGAAAAATGGGGCGATGAATTTAAGCACGTCGACTATCCGCAACAGGTTCTGGATACCATCATCACACTGAAGCCGGGCGATGATATCCAGGCCGCCATTGATGTAGCCCATCAGGCTGGCGGAGGCGTTGTGTTCCTGACGGAAGGGGCGTACGAAACAGGGACCCTGAAATTACAGAGCAAGGTGACGCTGTGCGGTGCGGGACGGGATAAAACGATTGTAACGCACACCGGCGAGAAAAGCTTTATGGAACAGGGGGCGAAAAAGCTGACGGATGTGATTTTTAAGGATCTCACATTCAAGGGCGGAAAAAACACGGGCAGCGGCCTGAATCTGCGGGGCGACAATGACGATCGGCATGATCGGTTCATGTGGCAGAACGTGACCGTTAAAAACATGGGATCGCATGGGATCGGCATCAGTCGGGTGAACAATATCATCATGGACAACAGTGTGTTTCAGCACAATGGAACAAAGGGCGGGCTTCATCATAATGTGTACTTCCTTTTTGTCGGGCAGGTGCTGCAGTCTGATTGCGATATGTCGTATCCCACGGAAGGGAAATCGAACAAATACACCTCTACCAAATATCTGCTGACGCAGCGCTGCGTGATGAAGGATGGCAAACAGAATGGAATCCAGGCTGATAACGATCAGGGCGGCTATCTCTTCTTTCATAAGCATCATCTCTCGGGCTTTGATAAAGTGGCCATGTGGTTTCCCTGCGAAGCGTATTACGACAAGTTTACCTATACGGAAGATCCGAAATGGGTGCCGCAGCACGTTATCCTGAACCGGTGTGAAGTGATTGATAATACCTGGGGCGCCATGTGGCGCATCGTGAACGGGTCCTATGTGATCAACTCGATGTTTGATAATGAAAAGATCGACATGGGGCTGCTTAAATGCGGAATCAGAATGCAGGGCTCCACGTTTGTAAACGGAAACGAATATTATTCCGATGTTGAGCAGTGGCCTGAGGATGTGGAGCTGCTCTGGTAGCGATTTAAAATGGAAAAGAATATGACGTTAAAAATTATTACGATGATCGGCATCTTCGGGATGCTTCAGGGTGCTTCGGCTTCGATTGTGGATACGCTTATTCTCGGAGACCCGGAATCGGAGCAGGCGCATGAGTTGGTGGCGGAGAACAGTGAAATAATCGAGGGTGCGGTCGGGAGCCCGGCCCGCCGGTTCACACCGCGTGATGATCATCGCTGGCGCGGTGGAAATGCCGCGTTTAAGATGGAGGTCAATCCGGACCAGATTAACTATTGCACTGTCAAACTCTGGGGCAGTGATGTCAGTGAAGAAGAGGTGCGCCTCATGCTGTTTATTGACGGGAAACAGGTAGGGCAACGTCATCTCGGCGAAAAAGATCAGCTGGATGTGGCGGGGCCGTACCCGCGCTATGAGAATCGCTTTTATTATCACACCTTCCCGCTTCCGCTCAACGAAACGCAAGGTAAAGAGCATGTTGAACTGGCCGTTGAGCTGCAGGGCGGCATCTGGGCCTATGGCTCAACTTTTGATAAATTCCAGAAGAGCCTGAGCGAACCGTCGCGCGGAATTTACCGGATGTACACTCATACCGAACCTTTTTTCGAACCACCTTCCGATGAGCCGCAGGGCGAACCGCTGACACCACCGCTCCGGCCGGAAGATGACGATGCAGCAGCGGTGGTTGAGCAGGTGATAACGCGAATTAATGAAACTCTGGCGAAGCTGTTGGATAAGAAAGATGATAGGTTTTCGAATGGGGAACTGGCGTTCATGGCTCGTGCATACCATGAACCGTGGTCGGATGTATATCACTCCTCCGCGTTGGTGGATCGTATCGTTGGAGGGCTCGATTATCAGTATCTGCATTATCTAGGAGAGGAGGGTGACTTTAAATGGAAAAGGACCTGGTTCGGTTTCGGCTATTCAGGGGATGCGGTGCGGTATCTGGAAAATGAGCTGAAACCGTATCTGAATAAACCGATAGCCGGCAAAAAGGTGCGGCGCAAAAAGGGATGGGCGGATATGTTTGCTGCTTCCCGGGATGGTCATGTCATGCAGCGGCGTGCGTATACTAATCAGTCCATGATCTGGGATATGTACAGTATCTATTTTTGTAACCGTGCGCTGGAGGTGATTGATCCGGACAGAGCCTGGCCGGAAAAAGAAGCCTTATGGTTTTTGTATGAATCGATGGGGCTGGAGCCCTGGTCAGGAAGTCGTACCGATCCGGACGGTGAACCCTCGTGGCCGATGGGGAAAGAGTTTATGCAACTGACCGAGGCGGGCCTGACCAAGGAACTGGGCTATGTCGGCTCGTATGGCGAGGTGCAGGAGCTGGTTGGCAAACTGTATGACGCAACCCGTCCTGCGTACCGGGAGCCCGGCGATGAGCGTCTCAGGCAGCAGGTGATCAAAATTACCAGGGCGCGCGCAGCATTCCGCTATCCCGCAACCGACCCGGACGGATATCGGGCGATGCGCATGGAAGCGGTGGTCGGCTGGCGTGATTTTAAATTTCCCGGTTATGTTTCCTATGGTCAGGCGGTCAACCGGGAAAGTCTTCCTTGCGGCGTTGCGGCGGCTGTATTGGATCCGGTATTGATCGGATATGCTCAGCAGGTGTTTGAAGATCATCAGTTCGCCGCCCTGCTGAAGTTTGTGATGAAAAATAAAGGGTTCAAGACCACGCTGGCCCTGATGGATGTACCGTATATTTATGAAACGATCCGAGGACAGTACGACCAGCCCAACCGCCTGCCGATGGCTGCTGGACAGCCGGACTTTGTTTTTGCTGACCCGGAGGACGGTGTGGTCGCAATCAAAAACGGAGATGATATTCTGTACGCATCGCTCTACTGGCGCGCCCGCTATGCCGTAAATAATCTGGCAAAAGTTCATTTCATGACGCCGCTGATTGAGCGCTCGGCGACCGTCAGGCAACAGACCGAGTTTAATGACAGTGGCCGGATGCATAAAATGAAGGATCATGTGAACGGCCCGTTTTTCAGCAAGTTTGAGCGGGATTATAAAGAGAGCGGGGAGCTGGGCGAAACGTTGGCAGAGGCCGGAATGGAGCAGCCCATGGCGGTGGTTCCTGATACCTATACCGACTATAAACCGGGGCGGGAAAATATTTATGCGGGTAAAGGCACCTTTTATCGACTGGAATATGGGAACTATCTGATTGCGATGAACTGCACGAAAGATGAGCGCTTTGAGCTTCACATTCCTGAGGCTTTTGCCGGAGCCAAAGATCTGGTATCCGCCGCCGTTGTTTCGGGGTCGGCAATCATGGTAAAACCCCGTCAGACTGTGGTGTTGTTTCGAGCGGAATAACGGAGGAATACAAGTGTTCTGTTTTAAGGCTGAAATGGCGGACGACGCAGTGGTGATGCTTTAGATGCGCTTGGGGTAAAAAATCTAATTGGAACAGGAAGGTGTGTATGAATACGATAATGCGAAGCGGTTTTTTGTTGGGCGTATTGGTATTTGGTTTTGAGAGTTTTGGCGCAACGAAGGAGTTTTATGTTTCTCCGGTAGGAGGCGGGCAGGGAACGCTCGAAAGGCCTTTTTCATCGGTCGCGGAAGCGCAGTCGGAGGTCAGAGGGTATAAACAGAATCACCCAGCAGACGAAGTCATCGTATATCTGAGAGGTGGCAAATATTATCTCTCGGAACCCGTCGTATTTACAGCGGCGGATAGCGGGACGGAACAGGGTCCGGTCACCTATAAAGCATATCCGGATGAAGAACCTCAGATTCTGGGGGGCATAAAACTGACGGACCTGAAATGGACAAACATCGATGGCAGCATCTATAAAACAAAAGTGCCGGAGGGGCTCGTTTTTGAAACGCTGTTTGTGAATAGCACACAGCAGGTGCTGGCGCGGTATCCCAACTATGTGGAAGAGGCTCCGGCCTTTAACGGGATCGCGGCCGATTGTTTGTCGAAAGAACGGGTGGCGACCTGGGAAGATCCTACGGACGGCTATTTTCATGCGATGCACCGGGCGCTTTGGGGTGGCGTTCATTATCGGATCACCGGGAAAAAAAATGCGAATGAAGTGACGATGGAAGGCGGAACCCAGAATAACCGGGGCAGCAGCCAGCATAAGGACTATCGTTTTGTAGAAAACATTTTTGAAGAACTCGACGCGGTGAATGAGTGGTATTTGAATCGCAAAACCTCCGAGCTCTATTTCTATCCAGAGGCTGGAACCGACTTAGCGACGGCAGAAGTTGAAGTGGCTGCGCTGGAGCAGCTGTTTGTGTTTGACGGTACGATGGAAGAGCCGGTCAAGTATATCACCCTGGAAGGGCTCACGCTGAAACGGACCATCCGCACCTTTATGAAAACGGCCGATCGCCTGCTGCGCAGTGACTGGACGATTTACCGCGGCGGCGTGGTGCATTTTGAAGGAACTGAAAACTGTGTTCTGAGAGATTGTGAGTTGAGCGATCTGGGCGGGAATGCGGTCTTCTTCAATCACTACAACAAGCACAGTTCTGTTGAGGGCTGTCATATCTTCAACGTGGGTGGAAGCGGGGTCAGTTTTGTCGGCGATATCGAAACCGTGTGGCATAAGAATTATAATATTGGAGAGGCGCCTCCGCTCGATGAACTAAATTTCACGCGTGGGCCGAAAACCGAAAATTATCCACAGCATTGTACAGTCGACAATAACCTGATTCATAACACGGGGACGGTCGAAAAACAGACGGCGGGCGTTCATTTGAGTCTGGCGGCCTACATCACGGTCAGTCGCAACAGCATCTATGATGTGCCGCGTGCCGGCATTAACATCAGCGAAGGAAAATGGGGCGGGCACATCATTGAATATAACGATGTCTTTCTGACCGTGCAGGAAACACACGATCACGGGGCCTTCAATAGCTGGGGACGCGACCGCTACTACACCAAAAACCGCGGTGCGGCCGGTGATCGCGTGGCCGAACATGGATATGATCTCGTGTGGCTGGACATGGTTGATAAGAACATTCTCCGCAACAATCGCTGGCGCTGCGATCATGGTTGGGATATCGATTTGGACGACGGATCGGCCTGTTACGAAATCTATAATAATGTCTGTTTGAGCGGTGGCATCAAACTGCGTGACGGTATGCTGCGCACCGTCTATAACAACATCTGCATCAACAACTCGATGAACGTGCATGTGTGGTTGAAAAACAGCGGGGATGTCGTGACGAATAACATCTTCACCCATGGATATATTCCAATCGGCATGCGCAACTGGGGCAAAGAACTGGACCGGAATCTGTTCTTCCAGAAAGACTCGCTGAAGAAAATTCAGAATGCATATAAAACGGATCCCAACAGTATCTATGGCGATCCGATGTTTGCTGATCCCGCTGCGGGCGACTTCACCGTCACGAATACGGAGCTGGCCGACCAGATCGGCTGGGTGAATTTCCCGATGGATCAGTTCGGGGTGCAGAAACCTTCGCTGAAAGCGATTGCCAAAACGCCCGAGATTCCTGCCATCGAATTAACCCCGGATGAAGTCATTGAGGGCATTGATTATATGGGCGGTGTGATTAAGAACATCGAAAACGATGGCGAAAAATCAGCGGCTGGACTTCCCGATTATAAAGGGGCCAAAATTGAGAAGGGCCTGACCCAGGGGCTCTTTTCAGTCATCAAACTTCAGGATGATGATGTGGTGCTGAAAATGGACGATGAAGACATCTCCAACATTGATGACTTCATGACGCGAATGGACGGCGACAAGGTGTACAAAACGATGAGCGTCTGGCGCTATCAGAAGATGCTGGTCATCGAACTTCCCGACCCGTCCACCTACCCCGTACCGCTTAAAAAGAAGGGGTGGAAGTTGGTGTCGGCAGATAGTGAGGCGTCCGGGTATGAGGCAAAGCTGGCAATCGATGGGAACCCGCAGACCTTCTGGCATACAAAGTTTGAGCCGAAGGAACTCCCGTTCCCGCATCAAATCACGGTGGACATGCGCAAAGAACATGTGCTGCACACCTTCGAGTTTGTACCTCGGCAGGGTTCGTCGCACCCGCGCATTAAGGACTTTCAACTGTTTGTTTCCACCGATGGGGCAACCTGGGGACAGCCGGTTTTAAAAGGCACGTTCCAGGACTCGGAAGATGTCCAGCGTTTTTCAATCGATCCGGTGAAGGCCCGCTATTTCAAACTGGAAGGCCTGTCTGGATATACGCGCAAAGCCGCTGCCGTTGGTGAAATATCATTCTACGGAACGCCGGTAGGCAAATAAGCGCTTTCAGGCCCGGTGCAGGATGGGTCGTTTGAGTTCAATAGTGGATGAGGAAGTTGATGAATTATAGTGGGTTGAAGCAAGCCGCGGTGCTGATGGGACTGTGCGCGGTGATGGGTACAGCGGTGGCGGAACGAGCTTTTGTTCATCCGGGCATCTCGCATAAGCAGTCGGATCTGGAGCGGATGCGACTGCAGGTTGAAGCCGGAAAAGAACCCTGGCTGGCGACGTATCAACTCATGCAGAAAAGCGGCAAGGCCAGCTACGATTATAAGGTGCAGGGTAAGCCCGGCCAGACGTCGATGAAGGGGCATGGTGCATTCATCAACGACGGGTTTGCGGCGTACTACAATGCGCTGATGTGGAATATCACCGGCGATGAGCGCCACGCGGAAAAATGCGTCGAGATTTTCAATGCCTGGTCGGATCTAAAACGGATTGAAGATCAGTTTCCGCTGAACAACGGACGCGGCCCCTGGAAAATGCTGGAAGGCGCGGAGATTATCCGCAGCACCTACGACGGCTGGTCGCAGGAGGACATTGAAAAATTTCAGGCCATGCTGGTGTATCCCGGCTGGTCCGGTACCGAGGTGCCGGAAGAGGCCATCCGGAACAAAGACTGCACCTTCTACTGGAATATTTATCAGGGCGATCCCGCGCGTCATGGAAACCAGGGCCTGTTTGCCTATCGGTCGCTCATGGCGATGGGAATTTTCTGCGACAATGAAATCATGTATGACCGCGCCCTGCGCTATCTGAAGGGGCTGCCGCATCGCCCCGACGATGTTCCGTATCCTTCCGGTCCGCCGATTCTTTCCGACCGGATGAATTCTTCAAACGAATATTATGACGAGTATCGGCAGATGCGGCGCGACGACCGCATCGAGGACTACGGCTATAACGAAGTGATGGAACATTATATCTATGAAAACGGCCAGTGCCAGGAGAGCGCCCGTGATCAGGCGCACGCGCTCGGCGGCGTTTCGATTATTTCTGCGATGTGCGAAATGGCGTGGAACCAGGGCGATGATCTGTACGGGCATCTGGATAACCGGGTGTTAAAAGGACTGGAGTTTTATTTCCGCTACAACCTGAGCCTGGAGCATACGTATCCGGACCAGCCTGAACCCTGGGAGCCGACACTGGAATCGGGCGAATTTATCAAACGCTCCGACCGGACGGGTCGCTGGACCTCGTTGAAGATTAATCCCTGGGTTGGTAATAACCTCGAGCGGCAGAGCCGGGGGCTGCACAATTATAACGGGATCTATGAAATGAATCTCGGCCACTATAAAGATCGGTTGGGGCTGCCGGCAACAGAGACGAAATGGCTGGAGCGGGGCTTTCAGGTCATGACCGATAAACTGGGGGTGGAAGACGATGCGCACGCGGTGGACCATCCCGGATGGGGCGGCATCAAGTTCCGGCGCGTAAGCCCCGGAGATCCTGTTCAGGGGTTTGATGCCGACGGGCTTCCAATCTTTGGAATAAACAGGATTCCCTGCGCGATTGAGGCGGAAAACTATGACTTTTTTCCAATCTCTGGAAACGGCCGCACGTATTACGACACCACGGAAGGCAACCGGAATAAAACGTACCGGAAT
Organism: Pontiellaceae bacterium B1224; assembly: GCA_029432815.1. Classification (GTDB taxonomy): domain Bacteria; phylum Verrucomicrobiota; class Kiritimatiellia; order Kiritimatiellales; family Pontiellaceae; genus Pontiella. The sequence goes on from JAROBA010000011.1 coordinate 33,597, forward strand.
GACGATGTGGATATCGTCCAGCTGCCGGACGGCGGATATGCGCTCTCGGAACTGATGGCCAGCGAATGGCTGACCTATACCGTGCATGTTCCAAAGTCTGGAAACTATGATCTCAGCGTTCGTTATATGGCGCGCGAAGCGGGGCAGATCCTTTTCGGTTTTCAGGGAAAAGCGGCGACGGAGGCCGTCACGCTGCCGGCAACGACCGAGTGGAAGACCTATTCGGTGGCTCGCCAGATTCCGCTTGAACAAGGGGTTCAGCAGATGAAGCTGGCCGTTGCAGGTCCGGATGCCGCCTATATTCTGGATCAGCTGATGATTGAGCAAACGATGGTCGAAGCTGAAGGGCCCGGGGTGACCGATGCGGAAAAAATGGAACCGGTGAAAGATGCGGTCGATGAACGATCCCCGGTTCCTGAAGTTGTATTAACGGATGTTGCGGTCGAGGACGGAGCAGAGAAAAATGATGCATCTCGAAATCAAACGATGCTGCTGGGCGGGGGCGTCATCCTGATCATAGTCATTACGGGCGTGCAGAAACAACTGCGGCGCAGAAAGAAATAACGGGTTTATCTGATGAAATCAAACAGACTGATAGGAGAGAACATAATGAAAAGAACGGAACGTCAATACAGGCCGCTGCGAAGCCGTCTGTCGGTTGCTCTGGCATGCGTGTCGGCAGGTGCGGCTTTCATGGCAGCAACGTCTGAAGCACAAACGGTCAGTACTGGACCGGAGACGGGTGAGGCTGCACATCCCCGTTTATTTGTGAACGATGCGGACCGTCAGGCCATACTGGATAAAATTGAAAACGAGGAGTGGGCCCGCAATTCCTGGGAAAGCATCCTGGAAAAGATCAATCCCTATGTTGAGCGCCACGTCAACGATCCGGAGTGGATCGTCTCGCGTCTGGCCATGTATTGGAAAGACGGCGAACGCTACACCCAGTGTTATATCAACCCGAATCAGGACTGGGAAAGCGGTGAAGGCAACGCGCCCGTTCCCACGGTCCGGCTGCCCGGAATGCGGCGCTGGAATAATTATCTCAATGTGCCGTTGGAAGACCGGATCCCGTATAATGAATCGGGTGACATGCTGGGCATCGACCGATCCAGCGATGACCAAACGCCGGTGCTGGTGCCGTACAAAGAGAGCGGGCATATGATCCGTTTCAACAATCATGAGATTCTGGAGCTGGCGGAAATGTCGGCCTTTGTCTACTGGCTTACCCAGGATGAAAAATACGCAAAATTCTCCAGCGACATTCTCTGGACCTGGCTGTTGGGCACCTACTACATGCAGCCGCCTTATGATCCTTCGAAAATGAAGGATGGATATGCCCCCGGCGGGATTTTCGGCTATTATGACTATGAGCAGATTCATGACGACCGCCAGCAGCTGGCGGCGGCCACCTATGATTTTCTGTATGATTATCTGGCGGCCAATCCCCACGAGCATCTGGCTGAACTGAATATGAACAGCTCTGAAGTGGCGGGCGTTGTGTTTAAACGGTTCGTCGATCTCGGCCTGGTGCGCGGCGGTTCCAAAGGGAACTGGAATGTGAACGGATATAAAAATATTATGCCCAGCATGCTGGTCCTCGAATCCAACGATTCCTATGACGATCAGAAGGGGCGTGAATATTACATTCCCTATTACACAGAGAAGACCACCCAATATCATGTTGCGCTGCCGGACCTTATCCAGAGTTTTGACAGCAATACCGGTCTGTGGCCGGAATCGCCCGGCTATGCATCCGGTATCATCGGCACCCTGCTGCAGATGGGCATGCCGCTTTATAAATCGGGCGTGGATACCATTGCGGCCAACCCGCTGATGCAGAAAGCGGCGATGGCGAACCTGGGCTGGCTCGATGCCCGCGGCAACCTGGTGACCTTTGGCGATATGCGGGGTGGCCCGACCAGTTTCGAGGTGTTTGAACGCATGCTGACCTACTACACCTGGGAAGGCGATGCCGAGAATGCCGGGCAGATGGCCACCGTCATTCGAAAGGGCATTGCCGCCGGTCAGTACGATCGAAACAATGTCGGATGGAAGGGGCTCTGCCTGTATCAGCCGCTGCCGGATTCCAGCGATGAACTGCCGTACCATCGCACGGCCTATTCGCCGTTTCACAGACACCTGATCATGAAGAACGGCAACAGCGAAGAGAACGGCCTGATGTTCACTCTGTACGGGGGTAAACATCAAAGCCATCTGTCTCCGAACGGACTGGCCTGGCAGTTTTACGGCAAGGGCTGGTCGCTTGCGCCCGACTCCGCCGCCTATGAATCCTACTGGACGCCGGATATGAAATATCACAGCGGTCGCACCGGATCGAATACGATCCTGCCCGGCTACGACAAAGGGGAAATCACGGTCAACGCCATGGATCCGGCCGTTTCTCCGGATGGATTCTACAATACCCAGGAAACCTCACCGTCCTGTTCGTTCGCTGATTTTTCAGCGGACGAAAAGCGCAGAGTGGTGGCGATGGTGCGCACCTCGCCCACAACGGGATATTATGTCGACATCTTCCGCTCCGATCAGAACGACAATGACTATCTCCATCACAACCTTGGAAACTCGGTGATGTTTAAAGATGCAAAGGGCAAGGCCCTCACGCTGAAATCCGTCGATGAGCTGGATGATCCCCATCACGATTCGTACTCCTTCTTTAAGAATCCGCGTAAGCTCAAAGTGAATGATGACTTCACCGCCACGTGGCGCATCTCCGCCGTGACTCCGGCGCTGATCACCGATATGTGGATGATGGGGCAGTCCGGCCGGGAAATTTATTCCGTCGATGCGCCGCCGACCACGCTGCGCGACGATGTAACGCCCGGCAAGGTCAACCGGAGTCCGCAGAGCACCCCCGCGCTGATCGTTCGCCAGAATGGAAAGAACGGGGCCACCTATCCCTTTGTCGCGGTGTTTGAAGCCTACAACGAGAGTGAGAAAGATATTGAGCAGATCAAGGCGGTAGACGATTCCAAAAATTTTGTCTGCCTGGCGGTTAAATCAAAATCCGGCGGTACACAGGTCATTCTCAACGCCACGGACAGCAACACGTACAAGCCGACCGGCACTATCTCCTTCCAGGGCACCTTCGGGATCGTTTCTGAAAAGGAGGACGGCTTCGACTACCTGTATCTGGGTTCAGGCCAGTCGTTGAAAAGCGGAGCCTATTCGATCGAAGCCGTTGAAGGAACGGTTTCAGCCGAGCTGCGCAAGGAGGGAGCCCGCTTCTTCTATTCGGCAGACAAACCGGTAAAAATCAAATGTAAGGAAGGCCTCCCCAAGGTGTATCCGGCGGGCTGCAACCAGGCCATTGATTAATCCGGTTCCAAGGGTTGGAAACCCAAACACGATATGTTTCCAATCCTTGGAATATTTATTGCGGAAAACGTCAGCTCACCGAGGGCCGAAGCATCAAAAAGCTGGAGGGGGAGGCATGATGGGCGAGCTGATGCTGGAAGGCTTGAACGCGGTTGCAGGCGGGCCGCCTGCGGTACGTCTTGTGCCGCGGCTGTATCGCAGGCGGCCCGCCTGCCTTTTCGCATCGCTTCCGTCAGGGCAAGAACGGGGCCAGAGTGAAGTAACCCCAGTTTAATGGATACCCGAAAAGGGCCCGTCAGCAATCCATAATCAGAAATCGGCAATATCACCTGCTCGCACGCTAACCACCGTGGTGATGTCATCGCTCGCAGCAATGAAAGCGGCGCATTAACATCTTTCGCCCTATACGAAGCCTACGGAACACGCCCATACGAATGGGGCGATGATCCAGACCGTCAGAAAGCCAATACCAAAGAAGAAGAGAGCGATTTGGGGCTGTTGAATGAAGGCATGCGCTATCGGGATTTAGATACGGGCGTATTTCTGACGAGAGACCCGATTGGGTATGGCGATGGACCTAATGTTTATTGTTATGTGCATTGTAATCCGATTACTAGGTTTGATCCGTTGGGGTTGGCTGATATATTATGGAAGAAAGGCGAGGATGTTACACAGGAAGAGCTTGAATCTGCTCAGGAAAACTATGAAAGACAGAAGACATATCGGAATGCCGATGGAAGTAAACCAGAGTCAGTAAAACGAATGGAGTGGCTTGAATCAACGGCGAATAAACATGATGTGACTATAAATCTTCAAAAAGATTATGCTTACGGAAATGGCGCGATGGCAGATGATAAAATCGGTGCAAAAGACCCCGAAAAAGGTTCTACAACCTATGTTATTATTGATCTGAATTCGATAGGAACGTCGTATGAGGCGGAAAAGAATATAAAGAAGGACCTAGGGGCTACCTTTGCTCATGAGGTTGCAGGGCATGCATACAATAACGCAAAAGGCGAGTCCCTGATAGGAGCAGACAAGAATGACCCAGACAGAATGAAAAAGGAGGAGCAAAGTGCAACCTACATTGAAAACACACATAGGGCCGCGAGGCACCTTCGTCAGCGAACAACGTATTCTGGACTAAGGAAAGTAAAGCAGGTTCCTAAGCAGAGCGGGCCTATCATTACAAAACCATCGCAATCCGATCTATCAAAGAGGGATGAGGCATGAAAACCACTATATTGTTACTGATTCTGTCCGCACTATGCTCCTGTAGGTGTCCGACTAGCACAGAAAGCGGAAGAAAAGTTGATGCCGCGATTCGCATAGGAAATGATGGCAAGTCTGTGTACCTCATTCCTTTTGTGCATAACATTTCAAATTGTGAAAATATAGAAATATATCAGAACCCCATCACTGCCATTAAAATAGAATCGGTGCATGTCGATGGGAAATTGCTTGACCCCATGTCTGATAGTGTATGTCTTGATGAAATAGATCAAGCATCGTGTAGATCACCAAATGATTCTTACATATATATGTTGCACTCCGATTTTTTGATATCACTGATAGAGTTTTCATCCAAAGGATTTAGTGCTGTCAGGTATTCTTTACCCAAAAAATACAATAAAGCAGTTATTGTATATCGGATCAGAAATGTCGACGGCCTATCTGGAATAGAAAATACAGTTTCATTGTATCAAGATCATGAAGCGCGGAAAAAAGAAGTTCCTGTTGATTTTAGTGATTCTAGCGATTGGTAAGAAATGGAGTTGTGGCGGTGGTGGGGCCGAAAACTAATCCAGATCGGAAACAACCGTAAACATTGATCGAAATGCAAGAAGCCCTCCAGAAGATGTCCGTTCTCTGCTAGCGGGATGAATCTTGCAAGGCGTCTAACCTCCAACTTTTGCGCCTTTTTATATCTCCGCACTGAGGGTTACTTGACTGAGTTTGTATAGTGCTTCGTTTAGGAGAAGCATGGATTACAAGATGACAGAAGTTGATATTTCAAAAGCACTCAGGGAAGATTCGTATTTGGATGAAGGTCATGAAACGTGTGGTGGGGTTGGTGAACTGATTCCATTGTTAAAGGTGCTGAGGTTTAAAGCACAGCATTCTACAAGGGTCTTTGAATCGACTCAGGTCCATGAGAAGGGTGTTATCTATCCATCGTATTGGTTGAGGTGAGATATGATGATCCTGACCGAATACGGGCGTTTAATGATGGTTGATATTCGTTCGCCGCATAAAAATAAATTCACCGTCCTGAAAATATTCACAACCGAGATTCCAATATTTGGAACCCCTGAAACCGACCTTTTAGGGGTGGGTAAATATTCTGATTCCCAACCAAAATAATTTTCTAAAATTTCAATTTATCGGAATAGCTATACCACCTTCTCAGAATCGGAGACTTATATGGTAGAGATTTCAACGCTCGATTGCTTATTCCTTCACCGTCAAAATAAATGACTCTGGTCGGTTGTTCGTTCGGGGTGCTAGTATTGCGATTGATTCACTACACCCACCGTAAACATTGGTGTTTATTATACTCACCGCCGCCAGAATAGAATGGTTTCTGCAAATACCGTATGTTTTAAGAAGATAATGCCCGATTTTTTTTCAGCTTTTACCCGTTCCTTGTATTGGTGATCCGTCATTCCTTCAGAATTGAGTCTGGTTGGTTGATCTTTCATGTATCAAGACATTAACCGTCTGGGGAGTTGGTGCTGTCACAGCTCTATTATGAAGGTTTTAGAGGGTATCGTTCTGATTCCAGTATAGTAGACCTCGTGAAGGGGTCGGTGAAGGGGTCGTGAAGGGGTCGGGCCGCCTAAATCGTCATGTGAAGGGGTCGGTGAAGGGGTCGTGAAGGGGTCGGTGAAGGGGTCGGGCCGCCTAAATCGTCATTGAGAGGAAAGCGCTGGGGTCAGGTCTGAATATTCAACATTGATATGCGGGGTTCAGACAAGGGGGCAGAGTACCGGGCTGAACGCAAGTGGCATTCGGTGAATAAGTTCAGGTATGGTAGGATGGTCTCCGCTGAAAAATGGTCCTGTTAAAAGAAATCCCGCATCCCCCGTTCGAGCGGAAGGCCATCGCCCCTCCATCAGTCGGTAGGGAAGGCTGTCCCAGCCGTCCATCCGCAGAATCCGCCCCGATGCTAAGGCATGCGGTTCGAGGTCATGGACCTCGGCTACACTTTTCCAAGGTTCGTTATGCTCATGCGAAAGGCGCTGAGGGCATCGCCTCTCCATTTCCAGAGGTTGGAATTCCAATCGCGGTAAAATAATCCTGTCATTTCATGATCCTGTTAAAAGAAATTCCGTCTTTCCCATTCGAGCGGTAGGCGCTGAGGTCATCGCCCCTCCAGCGGTCGGTAGGGCTAGCGGTCCGTTTACCCCTCCACTGCGGGGAGCCGTCCATCCGCAGAATCCTCCGCCTCGTAGTCGCACGTTGAACGATTGAGCAGTATCGATACGATTTTCAAAGAGCCGGCTTGGTCTCAAGTTAAATGGGATAGGCGGACATCTCCCAACGCCTGCTTTTTTTTACCTTTTAATGTCTCGATCGTAGGAATCGGCGCATATAGATCTGTGTATCTAAAATTTTGATTAAGGATGATGACATGGTTATGAAAAGGATTTTACTCGCAGTGTGCATGTGTTCGTTGGTGGCTCAGGCCGAGCTGCGCATGAATGTCGGAAGTTCAGACTTATCCGATTGGTCCGGTATTTCCAAGGTTCGGAGGGGGAGTGCCACGATTCAGAGCGGCGATACGATTTCGTATACCTATGAAAACATGAATCGTCGGTATTCCGGCATGATGCGGCCCTTTTTCGGGGATGCGGCCGACTGGTATGACTACGCCGGTATCTCGTTGGAGGTCAACCTGGGACAGGGCTCGTCGGCAGAAGTGGCTGCTACGTTCAAGACGGACCCGGTCGATCACTCGGAACTCAATCCGGCCAGCACCGCGAAGGTGTTGATTAACGGCAAAGGGTGGCAACGGATTTTCCTGCCATGGGATCTGTTTGATGTGAATGTCGGGCAGTTGGGCAATGCCTTGCAGGCAGTTAAAACCTTGGAAATTACAGCAACGTCTCCCGAAAATAAGACGCTGAAGATTCGCAAGGTTGAATTGACTAAAGGCGAGTTTATTGCGCTGGAGTCTTCGGTTCAGGGCCGAGCTACAAAGGCCGGCGGGACGGTTGAGTATAAATTTGAAATCGGGAATACCACCGATGCCATTCTGGGCGTTCAACTGTTGGTTGAAAAAACGGGCTGGGAATCAATGATCGTTTCGCTGGATGCCTCGTCGTTTGAACTGGCTGCGGGAGAAGTGAAAACGGTTGCGGTTGAAGTGGCCATTCCGGCCTCGCTGCCGGAAGGTGCGCGCGAGCAGCAGATTATTAAAGCCGTCCCGAATGGGCAGGATGCCGAAACGATTACCTTCTTCACGGCCGTTGAAGTGCCGACGCCGAACATTGTGTTTACGGCAGCGGGATGGCAGGCCGTGAAAGATAAAGTTGCGAATGTGGACTGGGCCGCGGAAGAGCTGGCTGCGTTGGAGAATAAGGTTTCCGGCTGGAAGGTGCCAGCCGGTGAGCCCGTTCGGAAATTTGAGAACCGTAACGAGTATCAACCGATCTTTACGAAGTATGACGGCGATCATGTGTATGACTGCGGTGTGGCCTATCAACTGACCGGTAATACGGATTATGCCGAAAAGGTTGCACAATTGTTCCGTCGTCTGATCAGTATGGAAGACGGCTATCCGGTAACCCTGCACGCAGGATCCGGCTCGTTTGTGGGCGAAGGTGTTTTCTTCCAGGGCGCGGCACGGGCATATGACATGGTGCGGGACTCCGGCGTTTTTACGGACGAAGAGCATGAACTGACTGAACACACCTTCCGTCTGTATATCGAGCGGACGATTAAGGGCAATACGCGCGGCGGCATCAGCAACTGGAACGTCGCAGAACTGGTGGGTGCTTTTTATTGTGCGCTGGCCCTGCAGGACTGGGACTCCGTCGATGAGCTGCTCAACGCGCCGTCCGGCATTTATGCGCAGATGGTCCATGGCATTATGGGCGATGGCTGGTGGTATGAATGTGCGGTTGGATATAACACCTGGGTGGCCAGTGAGTTTTCCGAAGTGGCGCTTGCGCTGGAACCGTGGGGCGTGAACCTGAAAGACCGTAAATTCCTCATCGGCACCACACCGCATTTCTCCTTGCAGGACAGCCGCCGCAAGGGCGGGTTGCACGGCATGGAGTTTGAAAAGTGGGGCTCCATCAACCAGAATTACATCAGCCTTAAACAGATGTGGGATGCCGCCATTCCGTTCCTGGATTATCGCGGTGTAATTTTTGCGGTGAACGATGCGCAGGAAGCGGTCGTGACCGGTAAACCCTATGAGCTGGCCTATGCGATGTATGGCGATCCGGAATATGCGGCGGTCATTAATCGGGGCGATAAGCGGGACCTGCTCTACGGGGTGCCGGAGATTCCCGACGTGTCATCGGAAAAAATGACGCAGTCGGCCTTTGCCGACAATTTCGGCTCCGTCATGTTGCGTTCGCAGACGCCGGACCGCGAGCAGCGCGAGCAGATTCAGGCGGTGTTGCACTATGGTTCGCACGGCGGACATCATGGCCATTTTGATCGGCTGAATCTAATCAGCCTGATGCGTTATGGTCGCAGCTTCTACAACCCGGAAATGATCTGGTACGGCTACGGCTCCTACCTCTATAAATTCCTCGTTCAGACGTCGATGACCAAGAACATGGTGGTGGTCGATCAGAAACAGCAGGTGCCGAAAGAGAGCTTCCGTAAAATGTTCTATACGGGCGATCTCTTCCAGGCCACGGCCGTGGAAAGCATCTCCAAGTGGAGCCATCCGCCGTATGGAGGAATGACCTATTCCGATCGGTTCGGTGTGACCTTTAAGGAGCAGTCTGAAAATGAAAACCGCTCGCTCTTTATTCCTGAAGATGCGCCGGAATACGGCATCTGCACCGGCTATACAGAAGATATTCTGCAGCGTCGCTTGATGGTTATGATGGATGACTATGTGGTGCTCGCGGATTACTACAATGCAGACGAGGAGCACACCTTTGACTGGCTGATCAATATTAAAGGGTTCCAGGGATTGGAAGCCGGCAAGGTGGAAGAAATTCGCCATGACGCTCAGATGAACACCGACCCTCTCGGCGCTGCCCAGTTTATCACCGACTGCCAGTGGTATCAGACCGAAGGCACATCCCGCGCTTCCTTTGAAACCCGCTGGGGTAAAGGGGCCGACAATGCCGGTACGCGTTCACCGAACAGCGAAGACGGCGTGCTGAAAATGGATGTGTTTAATGCCTGGCCGCAGAATAATGAGATCATGATTGGCACCACGCCTGAGAGTCATCGGGCGAACAAGCGCGTGGAATACACCGTATCCGCCGATGGGGAAACGCTGGTGGATGACAGCACCGGTGCGTGGATTCTTGGTGCAAAAGCTGTAGAAGCAGATCTATCCGGCAAAAAGGAACTGGTGCTGACCACGAAGTCCGAAAACAAGTGGAACAATACCATCTTCTGGGGCAATGCCCGATTGATTTTGAAAGATGGCTCGGAGGTCTTCATTTCTTCGCTGCCTGCGACGACAGATAATATTATCCAGCCTGAAAAGGCGGGCGAAGATTATTATGGCGGGCCGATTAAAATTGAAGGAATTCAGATGGATCAGTCGATGCCGGGGCAACCGAAGAACAGTAAAGCGCCCGGCTCCATTACGGTCGATCTGTCCGGAATGGATGTAGTTGCGTTTAAGGCGACGATGGGCGGCGACTTCCCGATGGGCGACGAATCGCAGCGCCGCAAAACGATGGCCGTTCGCAGCACGGGAACCGACGCGCGTTATCTGTCGGTCATTGAGCCCTATGAAACGGAATCCGTAATCAAGTCAGTGACCGCAAAAAGCGCCAGCGAACTGACTGTGGAATTGACTGATGGCCGTGTGCAGGAAATTACCATTTCAGAGTTAGATGGTGAAACCGGCGAAGCAAAAATTTCCGTTAAGGAATTACGCGACGGTAAACTGATCCGCGAGGAAAAGAGCTTTTAGAGTAGAACAAGCGTCTCGCTTGTTGGCCCCGCAACAGGAGCAAGCGGGACATATGCTCTACTTTTTTGGTAAAACAAAAAAATGAAATGTGAATATGAGAACAAATTAGGATACTTCTGATGATTAAAAAAACAGTTCTAGCATTGGCCCTCGGATGGCTCGGGCAGATGGCCGCCGCGGGGGATGCAGAAGCATCCGCGGCAGCGGGTGACCGGATGGAATGGTGGCAGGATGCGCGCTTCGGTATGTTCATCCATTGGGGGGTGTATTCAAAAGCGGGCGGGGAATGGAAGGGCACAACCGATCACGGCGAGTGGCTTCAGTTTACCGCCAAGATCCCGTTGGCGGAATATACCGAGTTTGCCCGGGGATTTAATCCGGTCGATTTCGATGCCGAGGAGTGGGTGCAGATTGCGAAAGACGCCGGCATGAAATACATGGTGATCACCACCAAACACCACGACGGGTTCGCGATGTTTGATTCGCCGTCCAATGAATACAACATTGTAGACTGGACGCAATTTGGGCGTGATCCGATTAAAGAACTGGCCGATGCCAGTCACGACGCGGGTATTCATTTCGGCGTCTACTATTCGCTGGGCCGCGACTGGCATGACCCCGATGTGCCGACCGGTGGAGAAAAAGGCCGCTCTGCGGGCGACCGCAGCAACCTGATCGACTACCCCGACGAAAGCATCAAGGACTTTTCAAAATATTTTGAACGCAAAGTGAAGCCGCAGGTGCGCGAGCTACTGACGCAGTACGGCGCGGTGGATATTATGTGGTTCGATACCCCCGAAAAAATATCAGCGGAACAGAGCGCGGAACTCTTGGAAATGATCCGCGAGTTGCAGCCGCAATGCATCGTCAACAACCGGATCGGCAACGGCCTTGGCGACTACGGAACGCCCGAACAGGAAATTCCGGAGGGCCGGAGTGTCAAGCCCTGGGAAACCTGTATGACGGTGAGTAGCCGCATCTGGGGATACAATAAAACCGTGGGCTATCGCGATTCGGAGGAGCTGATTCGCAACCTGATCGATATCAGCAGCAAAAGCGGGAACTATCTGCTGAATGTCGGCCCGACCGGTGAAGGCATTATTCCGTCGGAAAGTGTGGAACGTCTGCAGGCGATGGGCGACTGGCTGCGGGTGAACGGCGAGGCCATCTATGCCTGCGGCCCGACCCCGTTTGGCGGCGAAGCGGGGCATTACAGCGATACGGAAAAAGATAAACACGGCAAACCGAAATTTGTTTCGGACTGGAAATGGCGTGCCACTACAAAGCCCGGGAAACTGTACATCCATATTTTCCAATGGTCGGAAACCATCAAACTTCCAGCCTTTGGAGAAAAGGTGATTAAGGCCTATTTGCTGGCAGACCCGGATCAAGTTGAGTTAACGTTTACCCAAAGCGATACCGGCATTGTTGTTACCTTGCCGGAACAAGCGCCCGATGCGGTTGCTTCAGTCGTTTGTCTTGAATTTAAATAGAGTGAAGAGGAGAGGGTTATGGAGAACTACATGTTGAAAAAAACAAAAATATTACAGAAAGCCGGACTTTTGCTGGTGTGTCTTTTAGGGACTTCATGTTTTGCGAATGATGCCATTCCGCCGGGCAACCCCATCCACGACAGCATGGGCATTGTTCCGGTGGATGGGGGGTTCAAGATGGACGGATATTGGGTGTGGGGCAGCTCCATCGTTAAAGGCGATGACGGGAAATACCACATGTATGTTTCGCGCTGGCCGAAAACGCTCAAGTTTCATCCGGGCTGGATGGTGGCTTCTGAAATTGTGCATGCTGTGTCCGACACGGCCGTCGGCCCGTACACCTTCAGCGATGTCGCGCTGGGCAAACGGCATCCGCAGTATTGGGATGGGCAGTCGTGTCATAACCCCAAAGTATTTAAACACGGCGATACCTACATCCTGTTCTACATGGGTTCCACCCATCCGTTCGAAGATGCGGTCGATCACCCTGAAGAGGTTCAGTTGCGATCCAAATATTCCATCGTCGGTCGCTCGAATAAACGCATTGGTGTGGCAACCTCCAAAAGCCCGTACGGGCCGTGGACGCGGATGGATGCACCGGCACTGGACACCAAACCGGACACATTTTACAGCTTCCTGACCTCCAACCCGACGCCCGTCATTCATGAAGACGGCAGTGTGCTGCTGGTCTTTAAATCGAGAAAGTATAACGATCAGTTTCCGTATCACAGCGATATGATGCTGGGCGTTGCGACAGCCCCTCATTTTACCGGACCTTATACCGTTGCAATGGATGAACCGATCTTTAGTGAAACCACCTTCGGCGTCGTGGAGGATCCCTACCTTTGGAACGATGCGGACGGGTATCATATGCTGGCGAAAGATATGAGAGGGGATCTGGGTGGCGTCAGCCATGGCGGTATTCTGGCGCATTCCGACAACGGATTGGATTGGACGTTGGACGAGCATCCCGTGGCCTACACCAAAGAGATCAAGTGGGACGACGGCACTACGGTTGAGATGGGACAGCTCGAACGCGTGCAGGGCCTGATTGAAGATGGAAAATTAACCCATCTCAGTTTCGCGGTCATGGATGGCCCCGGCGGTTTCGGTAACGGTTCCAATACCTGGAATATCGTCGTGCCGCTCGATGCGGAATAAAATGATCTGACAGGATAATTAGGGACAGAATTATTTCGTATCGAGAGGGTGTGATGAAAAAACTATTTTTGGTGTTGGCGGTTTCGTGTCTGGGATCGGCGTGGGGGAATGCGAAGTCCATCGGAGATTTCCAGACCTTGGAAAACTGGCGGGGATTGACGGCCTCGACGGAGCGGGCTCCGGACGGCGAGGCTGCGGCCGCGTGGAACCTTTCCCAAAGCACCTCTTTTGAATACACCGAACCGAAGACGTTTCTGAGCGGACACAAAATTGATTTTTCGGAAGCCCTCGAAGTGGTTGCGGTGGAGGATTGGTACGACTACCGCTATCTTGAATTCATGGTCAAGCTGCCCGACGACCGCCCACTGGAGCTTACCTGTACGATTACACCATTGCTGGTGGGGCGCCCGGACTATGTTGAGTCGCTGTCTACCGAGGCGGTCATTCAGGGTCAGGGTTGGCAGAGGGTGGTGCTGTCTTTGCGCGACTTCGACTATCTGCACCATCAGGGCACGTTCTGGAAGCACATACAGAGCGTAGCGCTATCCGGCTCGCTGGCGGGAGAAAGCGATAAGCCTCCGACTATTCTCATCAGCCAGCCGCGCCTAAAGAAAAGCAGGGCCGTATCCATTTCTGCCAACGTGGAATCGAAATCGGCGAAGGTCAATGAAACGCTTACCTATGACCTGCGGATTGAAAACGAAAGTTCCAAGGTTCGGAACGTTTCATTGTTGCTGGAAGATACGGCGTGGGAAGCCTGCCCGGCCGCGCTGTCGGAGAAGCAATTCATTCTCCAACCCCTGGAAACTAAAACCATTTTGTTGTCGGTTCAGATGAACGATCTCGTTGCACCGGGCGGACGGGAGTCGCGGAAGGTGACTGTTGTGCCGGATGGACGCGGCGATCTGAAAGATGAGCTGACTCTAATTTCGATTCGGGAACTCCCGCACCCGTATTTGCTACACACAGATGCCGGATGGCAGGAAGTTATTGAAAAAGCGGATACGGTGGAATGGGCGGCGGAGGCCCGGCAGGCTTATATCGACAACGCCAACAAATGGCGCGTGCCGGGAGCCCGGACGAAGGGGGACTACAGCTATAATCACTCGGTTGGTGGCGCGGCAGAGAACTGTGCGGTTGCATGGAAATTGAGTGGTGATGATGCACTGGCGCAAAAGGTCATCACATTCCTGCGTGAATTCAGTGATCCTGAAACAGGCTATCCCACAACGATCCGCAACAGCGGGGCGCATGTGCACCGCGGAATGTTTTTTGTGCATCTGGCCCGCGCATACGATTTGGTTTATGACCATCCGTCGTTGAGCGAAGAGGATCACGCCCGTATCGAGCAGGCCATGCGGCTCTATAACGAATGGGTCGATTACATGATTTTGACCGGCGACGGAAATAATCATCAGGATGGGCTGGTTGCGGGGGCTATATTGAACAGTCTCGCCATGCAGGATTTTGAGCAGGTGAACCGTTTTCTGTATGGAACCGGCGGCATGCTGGATTTGGTCGGGCAGGGCGTGCTAGATGACGGCCAGTATTTTGAAGGCACGGCCAACTATAATATTCTGGCCGGCAATATTTTCAACTCGGTGGCCGTGGCCTGCGAGCCCTGGGGACTGAATGTGAAGGATTGGAATATTCCGGCTAAGTACGGGAAGCACATTATGGTTTCACCGTGGGCGCTTTCGGGCGAATTCCTCGGTATGTCTTTTGAACGGCAGGGGCCTAGCACACGGACCTATCGTCAACTGAAAGATATTTGGGATGCCGTGATTCCGATGAGTGATTGGCGCGGCGTGGTTTTTGCATCCAACGATTCCGGCGGGATTGATCTGGCGGGCGGAAAAAATAACGAAGCCGGTTTCGGTTTTGATATGGCCTACTATCTTTGGCAAGACCCGGCCTATGTTCCGTTGCTTAAAAAATTACGTAAGCGCGATCTGATCTATGGTGCGGCTGAACTGCCGGACGTGGAGGAACAACTGGGGCAGGATTCCTATGTGAACGACAACGTCGGGTTTGCGGTGTTGCGTTCGAACGCGGAGGATCCGGCCGATCGTTATCAGGTGGTGCAGCGTTATGGAACGCACGGCGGGTATCACGGTCATTTTGATAAAACCAGTCTGTTGTCGCTCTCCCGCTTCGGGCGCAGTCATTACAACACGGAGGCTTCGTGGTTCGGCTATTGGTCGTTCATGTTCAAGATGTGGGTGCAGACCTCGGATGCGCATAATATGACGGTGGTGGATCACCGTATGCAAAAGCCAAACGATAATCACCGTGTTCTGTTCCATACCGGCGAGCTCATGCAGGTGTCGGCCACGGAGATTGAAACCGAATGGATTGATCCGCCTTATGGCGGGCAGACGCCGTACGCCCTGAAAATGCCGGAGGAAAAATCGTGGCAGGAGGCTCGCTGGCTTCCAACCCCTGGAAACCCGCGGCCGCAGGGTGATACCGGAGTTCCGTCTGAGCCGATTCTGCAACGCCGCCTGATCATCACAACGGACGACTATGTGGTGATGGCCGATTATCTGAAAGGCACGGAGACACACGACTTCGACAATCTGTTTAACTGCAAAGGGCTGGTGGACCTCACCGCCGACCAAAAGGAGTTTGTTAAACACACCGCGCAGTGCGACCCCAATCCCTACAGCAGCGCGCAATTCATTACCGACTGCAACTGGTACGATACCGAAGGAACAACCAAGGCTGCCTTTGTGCTGGATTGGTCGAAAGGGGAAATGGGCGGGCGGAACTCCTGCTCCGAACCGGGCGTGATGAATGTGGACTACTATTCGCTCTGGCCGAAAAAGGCCGAGGTGATGGTTGGCAACTACGCCGAGTCGCTGAATGTGGCGCGGCAGTTGTTTTATAAAGTCATCGGCGACGGCGAGGTGCTGGCGGAAGGGCAGTTTGCTCCGTGGATTCTGGGCAAGGCCGACATCGATGTGGATGTCACCGGCATCCAAACCTTGGAAATTGAAACGCGCGTTGAAAAAGCCCGCGACCTGAAAACCATTTTCCTCGGCAACCCGCAAATCCAGACGACCGCCGGAACCTTCCAACCCTTGGAAAACCGTTCGGTTGAAACGCAGAACATTGCTCCATCTGAGGCCAATAAAGATTATGCCGGTGGTAAGGTAACGATCTTCGGCGAACCATATTTGAAATCGCTGGCCGCCGAACCGGCCAACCGTAAAGAGTCCGGAAAAATCATCGTCGATCTGCGGGGCAAAAATGCGGCGCGATTCCAAGCGACGCTCGGCGGCGACTATCCGGTGGGCGGCGACGATATTCACCGCAAAATCATCGCCACACGATCCACTGGCACGGAGGCGCGCTTCCTTTCCGCCATTGAGCTGCACGAAGACCAGCCGGTCATTAAATCGGTCAAGGCCGTCAGTGATTCGGAGATCGTTGTTGAACGAAATGATGGACAAACGGATACGCTTAAAATCAGCGGTCTCGAAGGCGATGGAAATGCCGTGGCGGTTGAGATCAAGGTAAGCAAAGGGGGCCAAATCATTGCTTCGGAATCTACTGAGTAACGTTCAGCGTTTGGGCCAGATGGCCTAACCGGGTAAGCATGAGGAAAGCCGTTGAGGTATAGGATGAATATGATGAGATTATTTTCAGTTTTAGTGATGTTGGGTTTGGCAGGTGGTTCGGCCGTGGGTGAGGAATTGATTAAGGGTCATGTGCTCGATAATTTCCAGCACACGAAAGGGTCATGGCACTTGGTGGATCAGGTTGCGCTTTCCCAAGAGGATGCCCGCAATTTCAGTAGCTCGCCTGATCCAGAAGGAACGATTCTGGTGAACAGCAATGCTCGAATTAAAGGACTGCCTTATTTGCTGACCAAAGAGGTCTATGGCGATGTGGACGTCTCATTGGAGTTTATGATTCCTAAGGGTTCGAATGCCGGTATCTATCTAATGGGGCGCTATGAGGTGCAGATCATCGACAGCTTTGGCAATACTGAGCTGAAATTCAGTGATATCGGCGGGATCTATGAGGAGTGGGATAAGGGAGGGATTGAAGTTGGCGATCGCCCCCTGTTTCCAGGAAAAGCTCCACTGACTAATGCCGCCAAGGCCCCCGGAGAATGGCAGAAGTTGGATATCCGTTTTAGGGCACCCCGTTTTGATAAGAAGGGGTTGAAGATCGAAGATGCCCGTTTCCTCTCGGTGTATTTAAACGGCGAGCTGATGCAAAAGGATGTTGCTGTTCCAGGGCCGACGGTTTCAAACCCAGTTCAGGGTGAGGCAGAAACGGGTCCCATTGCCATTCAGGGCGATCACGGTCCGGTTGCGATTCGCAGCTTTAAGATTAAGACGAAATAGGAAATTGAAGATGAAACAAATCAGTAGACGATCTTTTCAGAAAACTGCGGCTGCGGCATCCACTGCAATTCCGCTGTTCAGCATTGGTAAAGCAGGGCAATCGGCCAACAGCAAAGTCAATGTCGCCATGATTGGGGCGGGTCATATTGCGAGCGTGGCGTATGGAGGCGTTCAGAATGAAAACATTGTTGCGCTGTGCGATGTTGATTCGAGCATGATTGATAAAAATCTGGGCAAGCATCCGGATAATCCCTCTGCCAAACAGTTCTCCGACTTCAGGCGCATGCTGGATAAGATGGATAAGGATATTGATATGGTCTGCGTAAACACGCCGGACCATACCCACTTCCCGGCCACCATGGCCGCCATGGAACGCGGGATTAATGTCTTCACCCAGAAACCACTCTGCCACGATATCTGGCAGGCGCGCACATTGAAAAAGGCCAAAGCTAAATACAACGTGCTCACCAACATGGGCAACCAGGGCCATACCTATAACGGGATCCGGCAGCTGAAGGAATGGTACGACTTCGGCATCTTTGGACAGATTACTGAGGTCCATAGCTACATAGACGGCCCGGAATGGGGCGGCCGCTATTTTGAACGACCGGACTCCCTTCCGCCTGCCAAAGATCCCATCCCCAGAAACCTCGATTGGGATCTATGGCAGGGCCCGACCGGGCCGACCGACTTCAGCCGCTTGTACGCTCCGGAAAAATGGCGCGCCTTCAATCGCTATGGCACCGGCACCTTCGGCGACTGGTTCTGTCATGTGGCCGATGCCCCGGTCTGGCTGCTCGATCTTTACGAACCCGTAGCAGTCGAAGCCGAAAAAGTCGAGGGTGGCAATGAGTGGATGGTGGCCGATGGCTGTCGGGTCCGGTTCGACTTCGAGCGTCGGGGCGACAAAGCCCCCTGCACATTCTATTGGTATAACGGCGACCCCGAACTGTTTCGTCCCGAAGCGCCGGAAGATTGGAGCTGGCCCGGAAAAATGCCCAAATCCGGCACTTTCTACTACGGCACCAAAAACAACGGGTATACGGATAATCGATCCAATAACCCGCGGCTTGCGAATAAAGAAGCGGCCATAGCGTTTAAAAAGGACGGCTATCTGGATGAAGTCTATCCCCGCATTAAAGGCGGGCCGATTCTGGAACTGGTAAACGCCATCAAGGGCGGGGCTGAACCCGGATCAAACTTCGACTATGCCGCTCCGTTCACCGAAGTCATGCTGCTCGGTATCATTGCGGTAAATCACGGTGGAAAAATTGAGTGGGATTCAAAAAATATAAAAATCACCAATCGTCCTGAACTGAATCAATACCGTAAAGATCCTGTTCGCAGTGGTTGGGAATACGGAGAAAATCTCTGGCGATGAGCCGTTTCCTTTATGACATGACGATAGATCGCAGCGAGATGAGTAATTTATTCCTGGGCAACCCGTACAATGGTCACAAGCCCTATGACATGACGTGAAATTAATGCACGCTGTTAACAAAGTAACGTTGAGCTAAATTGACAAAAGATGCTCTTCGCGGGCATTGTCACATTATCTATAACAGGGAGTCACAATGAAGAGATTTACAGGTCAGTTATTCATTATCGCCGTAGGAATTGTATTTTCAATGGGGGCGGGCGCTCGTGCCGGAGCTTCCAGGTCACCTTCGGCAGCCCAGTCGAAACCGAATGTCATCTTTGTGATGCCGGATGACATCAGCCACAACGCCTTTTCGTACTACAAAGAAAACGGGCCGCGTACGCCGAATATCGACAAGCTGGCCGATGAGAGTGTTCGGCTGACAGATTTTCATGTTTCCCCGAGTTGCTCTCCAACCCGCGCCGCTCTGCTGACCGGCCGACCGGCCGATGTGGTGGGCGTTTGGCATACCATCAATGGCCGCAATATGATGCGGGCGGATGAAATTACGATGGCCGATATTTTCAGGGCCAACGGTTATGCAACCGGACTCTTCTTTAAATGGCATTTGGGCGACAACTATCCGTTCCGTCCGAAAGATCGTGGGTTTGAATATGTCGCATGGATTAAAGGCGGCGGTACGGGACAGCAACCGGATTATTGGGGTAATTCCAATCAGCATGCCCTCATCTGGGTCAACGATGTCTTAGTGGAAATGACCGATGAGGACGATGGCATTGAAGGCGCGTTCACGACCACATTCTTTATGAACCGTGCGATGGAATTCATGGACGAAAATATTCAAAAGGAGAAACCGTTTTTTGCCTATATTCCGTTGGCGACGGCACACGCTCCGCATGTGATGCCGCCGGATGCCCGGGAGGGAGTGAATGCTAAAACCGGAACGATTGAAAACATCGATAAGAATATGGGACGCCTTATCCAGTTCCTGGATGACAAAGGAATTGCTGATAATACCATCCTGATCTTTACGACAGATAATGGCGGCGGTACCTACCTGCGCGGTGGTAAGGGATCGAACTATGATGGCGGAACCAAAGTACCTTGCTTTATTCGGTGGGAAGCTGGCGGTTTGGGTGGAGAGGGTGAAGGGCGGGAAGTTGTGCCGCTCACGGCCCATATTGACTGGCTGCCGACTTTTATGGATATTCTGGATTTCGAGGATGTTGCGGATCGACCGGACAAACTGAAAATCCGGGGCAGGAGTTTCAAGCCGTTTTTGGATACTGATCCTTCTAATGATCCGGTTTATTATAAAAACCGGGCCGTAACGATTAATGACATGTGGACGGAGTTCCCACAGAAATACAAAAAGCTGTCTGTCAAAAAAGACCAGTGGGATGGCGATGTCATCACGCATAAATGGCGCTTAGTACGCGAGAGTAGCGATTCCGATTGGGAGTTGTATGATGTGCTGGTGGATGAAACGCAGCAGAATGACATTATCGGGGATGCCGCCAACGCTGAGATTGTTGCTGAGCTGAAGGAAGAATACGAAGAATGGTGGAAGCTGGTGGATGAACGCTCCAGTGAATATACGCGGATCATTATCGGCAATGCCGCGGAGCCTGAGACCGCACTTCATGCGATGGATTTTCACGGCACGATCATTTGGGAACAGAACCAGGTGAAGCAGGGCGCGAAGGGCAGTGGCTTTATTGCCGTCGAATTTGACCAGCCGGGAAGCTATGTTTTCGATTTGCGCCGCTGGCCGAAAGAAATTGAAGACGAAACGACCCTGACATCTGCCGGACCGGGGAAAGCGCTGGCCATCGCAAGCGCACGCATCAAAATCTGGAACGGGGATGAGGTGTATGCCGATGAAACGAAGGATGCGGATCCGAATGCCGATGGCGTGGTTTTCTCGATCGAAAATCTACCCGAAGGTCCCGCTTTTATTCAGACCTGGTTTTATAATGCCGAAGGTGAAATGACCGGGGCGGTTTATTATAACTATGCTTGCTTGAAGTGAGCCGAAGAAAAACGAAACATCCTTCCGACGATATGGAGTCATGATGAAAAAATATTCAGTTTATTTATTCGGCGCTGCAATGAGTGCCGTATTGGCTATGGGACCCGGTGCGCAGGCGGGTGCGGCAAGACAGCCTGATACGAGCGGTTCCAAACCCAATGTCATTTTTGTCTTAACCGATGATCAGGGGTATGGCGATTTGGGTTGTCATGGAAATCCAATTCTTAAAACGCCCAATCTGGATCAAATGCATGACCAGTCGGTGCGCTTCACGGATTATCATGTAAGCCCGCTGTGCACCCCAACGCGCGGGGCACTGATGACCGGTCGCGATCCGGGACGTAACGGGGCCTATCGCACCAGTGCCGGGCGGTCGATCCTGCACACGGACGAACGCACGCTGGGAAATTTGTTTGCGGAGAACGGTTATGCCACCGGAATGTTCGGCAAGTGGCACCTGGGCGATAATGCACCGCACCGTCCACAGGATTACGGCTTTCAGGATGTGGTATGGCATCGCTGTGGTGGGATTGGACAGGTTTCGGATTATTGGGGCAACGACTATTTTGATGATACCTATGAACGAAACGGCACGCTGGAGCAGTTCGAAGGCTACTGCACCGATATCTGGTTCCGTGAAGGCATGCGGTTTATTGAGGAAAATAAAGACAAGCCCTTTTTTCTTTATCTGCCGCTGAATGCGCCGCACACGCCGATCATTGTGGGCGAGGAGTGGTCCGCACCATACAAAGATAAAGTGGATCGGGAAATTCTGGCGGACTACTACGGCATGATTGCCAACATCGACTATAACTTCGGTCTACTGCGGGAACGGCTGAAGGAATTGAAGCTGGAAGAAAATACGATTCTGATTTTCATGACCGACAATGGTACCTATGTGGGCGCCAAATTTGAAAATAATGATTCCGAAGCTATCTCTGGATTTAATGCGGGCATGCGCGGGCGGAAAGCTTCGATTTATGACGGTGGTCACCGCGTTCCGTTCTTTATCCGCTGGCCGGCGGGCGGGCTGAATGAAGGGGTTGAAATTGATACGCTGGCTTTGCACGTAGATCTGTTTCCGACACTTGCCGACCTGTGCGGGATTCCTTTGCCGACCGATCGTGAACTGGATGGGCAATCGCTCGTTCCATTGTTAGAAGGAAACCAGGAGGCGTGGGATCGGGATCACGCGGTATTGCAATTTCATGGAGGAGCCGCCTTCCCGCAGGATCGTCTAAAGACGGAATACTCCTATATTCTCACGGAGCGCTGGAGGCTGTTGAATGGCAAGTTGCTCTACGACATCGAAGCCGACCCGGCACAGCGGAATGATGTTGCGGCGGAGCATCCAGAAGTTGTCGCGGAATTATGGTCGAACTACGAACCTTATTGGCAGTCGGTCGTGAAAGGGATGACGCCGGTGCGGCTCGACCTTGGTAACCCGACCGAAAATCCGGTCGAGCTCTGTTCGCAGGATTGGTATATGCCGCAGGGCAACCCGCCGTGGAACTTCCGGTTGATCGGTAAGCTGCCGCGCGTTACTGCACCGTGGATGGTCGATGTGAAAAAGGCCGGCCGCTATCGCTTTACACTGCGTCAGTATCCCAAGCTGTCTGATAAAACGGTAGAGAAAACAGTGCGAGCCAAGGTTGAAATTGCCGGGCTTAGTAAAGAGGTAGTTGTCAAACCGGGTTCAAAGGGTATCGTGATTGAAATGGACCTGCCCATCGGTGAGGCAGAACTGGTGACCTATCTTTATGATGAAAAGGGCGAGGCCGGCGGTGCTTATTTTACTGAGGTTGAGGCTCTTTAAGAAAGGGATGGATTAGAATGAAAAAAATATATGTTTGTATGTTGGGAGTGTTGCTTCTTGGCGGCATCTCATCCGTGTATGGGCTGACTGAAGCTGAGCAGTTGAAGCTGGATGCCTTTCAGTATGAGAAAGGCATCGTATATAAAACAGTTGATGGCAAGAATCTCGACCTGGTCTATTTTAAACCACAGAACCTAAAGCCTGGAGAAAAGGCGCCCTGGATGCTGTTTGTGCATGGCGGCGGCTGGCGGGGCGGTAATGAATATAATATTCTGCGACCTGCCTTTTCAGGAACCTTAAAGACGCTGACGGAAAACGGCATTGCCTGCTTTTCGGTTAAGTATCGATTAACACGCAACCATTTAACGGCATTTGATTCCGTGGTCGATTGCAAAGATGCGGCACGTTTTCTTCTTCAGCATGCATCAACCTATAATCTGGACCCCGAGCGATACGGCGTATGGGGCGGATCGGCCGGCGGTCACCTCAGCTTAATGACCGCGCTGGGGAACGATGAAGATTTTACAGGCGACTCCGCGCTGGCAGGAGTCCCGTTGCAGTTTAAATGTGTGGCATCGTACTTTCCGCTCACCACGCTTGTTAATCCGGATGTGCTGACCGGCTCGAAGTTTGAAGACCCGGAAGTGTTGCGTCATGTACTGGACGGTTTGTTTTCGGAAAAACCGGAGCTGGCCCGACTGCTAAGCCCGACCGAATATCTCACGCCCGAAACCCCGCCGGTTTTGCTGCTTCATGGAGATAAGGATCCGATCCTTTCCATTACGAATTCCTTATACATGATGGCCGTTGCACAGGAAAAAGGGGCGGACGTGGAACTCTTGACGGTTAAAAATGCCGCGCACAGTTTTGGTGGAAAAAATATTTCGCCCTCGATGGAAGAGGTGAATGAACTTTCAGCTCAGTATATAATTCCCCGTTTAACCGGAAAATAAGATATGAGAATGCTTCGATTGATCCTGATGCTAATGGTGGTCTGTTGGCAGAGCACGTCCAATGCGAAATATCAACGTGATGATTCGGTTCTTGAATCGCTGGTTCCTCAGCATCCGCGGTTGATGCTTAAAGACGATGCTTTGCACCAATTGAAAGAGCAGGCCCGTCAGGATGAAACGTTGCAGGAATTTGTGCGGACGGTGGTTCGTAAGGCGGATGAGCAACTGGATGCAAAGCCGTTTCGGTATAAAGAGAATAAGAGCATTCTTGGAATCAGTCGCGCCTGTATGCACCGGATTTACGATCTGGGGATTGCCTGGCGATGGACCGGCGATAAAAAATACGCCGATAAAATTGAGGAAACCTTGCTCAATGTGTGTGCCTTCCCCAGTTGGTATCCGAAGCATTTTCTGGATCCAGCCGAGATGGCCCACGCTGTTGCCGTTGGCTATGACTGGATTTATGACGAGATGGATGCGTCAACGCGGAAGCAGATCCGTACGGCCCTCATGGAAAAAGCACTCATCCCGGGAATGGAACGATATAAAAAGGGCTACCATCATTTTACCTATGGGTATAACTGGAACCAGGTTTGTAATGGGGGGCTGTTGATCGGAGCATTGGCAATTGCGGAAGATGAGCCGGATACGGCTGCCTTTATTCTCAACAACGCGCTTAAGAATCTGCCGACGGCTATGGCTTCCTATGCACCGGATGGCGTGTGGGCGGAAGGGCTTAATTATTGGGCCTACGCAACAACCTATACGGTTTTTGCTTTGACCGCCTTGGATACCGCATTGGGCACCGATTTTGGTCTCTCTGAATCACCGGGTTTTTCACTGACTGGATATGTTCCCATGTATTCAGCGGGCCCCACCGGGCTTTTTTTCAGTTATGCAGATGCCGGCGATTTTCAAAAACGGGGTTCTGCACCCTGCCTTTTCTGGCTTGCCAGCGCGTTTAACAATAGTGACTTTTCTGATGAGGAATATGTCATGATGCAGCCGGAAGATATCAGTCCGCTACACGTCATGTGGTACGTCCCGCGCACGAATGAAGATGCCGAGCAACTAGCGTTGGATCGTCTATTAAACGGTCAGGTGGAAACGGCCCTGTTCCGCAGCGCCTGGGATGATCCCGACGCACTTTTTATCGGGGTGAAAGCGGGCTATAATCAGGCGCACCACGGTCATTTGGATTTGGGCGGTTTTGAATTGGATGCACTGGGCGTGCGCTGGGCACGGGATCTGGGGGCAGACAGCTATAGCCTGAAGGGCTACTGGGAATATAAACAGGGCGGGCGACGCTGGAACTATTACCGGTTGAATTCTTTCAGCCATAACGTGCCGCTGTTAGGTGGAAAAAATCAGCATGCGAATGCGGTTGCGAAGATGACACGCTTTGAGTCGGATGATGATTTTTCGTTTGCCGAGATTGATCTGACGGAGGCGTATCCGGATTTTGCATCGAAAGTGAGCCGGGGCGTGGCGATGGTTGAAAACCGCCGGGCCGTTCTTATTCAAGATGAGTTTGTGATCACCAAATCGTGTGATGTTCTGTGGGGCATGACAACCGATGCGGAGATTCAGATTCAGAAAAAGGGCGTGGCCGTTTTAGAGCTTGATGGAAAGAAAATGATCGCCCGTATTTTGTCGCCCGCTGGAGCAACCTTTTCGGTGGAGTCGGCCGAGCAGGAACCCCCGGAAAAACCGAATGAAGGCGTCAGCCGTCTAGAGGTCCACCTTCCGAAAATGAAAGGTTCTGCAACCATCGCCATCCTGCTGTCACCGCAGTGGGAGACGGGCACAACGGTAGAATCATATGCAGTGAAACCGCTAAAAGAGTGGTAGCGGACTTCGTTTATCCGGCACAGGAGAAAAGGAAAAAACTTCCAGAGCTTGGATGGTATGCTCATCGCACCTGAAAGGGTATCGTTTTACTTTTTCCTCAGTAATTTTTCAAAAAAACGTTTTGTGTGAATGGACGCTGCATTGCATGAATGAAAATCATTTAAAACGACTTCACTAGTATGGTCATTGAGTGAAACCTCATACATATCTGCCAGTGATTGAGCAAATTTCATTGCATCCGATTTCTTAAGTGCAGGGCTGATCATGAAGGATTCATCCATCCAAATATCCATTACCAAATAATAGCTTTCAGTAGAAGGAACTCCTTCGCTGACGGTTGGAATTATTGAAAATGACCTGATTTGGTTTCGTGCAAATTCATGTGAGTCATATAAGTTGAGCCATCTGCTCGTAACACAAAGGGATTCCGGACATGCACTCAGGCTTAAATCCGTATTATAAGAAAAGACGATGCCTATTAGAATTAAGGCGCTAATCAGTAGGGCTGGCGTGTAGAAAATATATGAGAGCCATGGTGCGTGAGGACATGTATTGCCTCGAAGGCCTTGAATGCCGAACCAAGCAAACACCACTGCAACTACCAGAAAAATTGGTATTTGCAGTGTGTTGTGTTTAAATGTCCGATGAATATTTCTATCAGGCATCTCGGATAGAATATCTCGTTATTGTAATCTGTGAGTTCTATTGATCAGCAGGATATTCCAAACCCCACTGCGCGCGCAGGGTATCCATGGTCTGCATGATCGATTTTGTTTTAGAGAGGGGATGAATATCGCTTTCCAGCTTCCCGGCGTTGATGCATTGCATGGCGTGGTCAATTTCGAATTTAAAATGTTCGCCGTCGCCATAGGGAAGCGGGAGCATTTCAGGTTCTTCTCCGAAAAGATTAATTTCCAGTGCCTTGGTCATCCAAAACATGGGCACGCGTATAAAACCTTTGCTTCCAAACACGAATGCATCGTTGGGGGCAACGTGTGTGAACGAGGAGGAGAGTTGGGCGAATCGACCGCCCGGATAATCCAGCTGATAGAATGAGCGGTCGTCAACATCCGTTTCGCCGATGAATGCTGAACTTTGAATCCGTGTGGGGACCGCGTTGAATACGATATCTGCGAAGGTGATCGGGTATACACCCAGATCAAGGAGGGCTCCGCCAGCCAGCGCTTTATTGCACATGCGGTGATCTTTGCTGAATTCGTTTCCGCCCACACAGAAGTCAGCCCGAACGGCCTGCACCTCGCCGATCACGCCCTCGGCCAGCAGTTCCTGCATTTTTACAATGGCCGGCAGGAAGCGGGTCCACATGGCTTCCATCAGAAAACAGTTTTTTTCGCGGGCCAGATCAATCAGCTCCTGCGTTTGAGCGGCGTTAATGGTAAACGGTTTTTCACAAAGCACATGCTTTCCGCTTTCGAGGCACTGTTTCACATTGTCATAATGAAAGTTGTGGGTGGTTGCGACATACACGGCATCGATATCGGGATCGGCCAATAGGGCGTCATAGTCGGTGTAGACCCGTTCCATGCCGTGTTTTTGTGCAAACTCTTCCGCACGACCAGGCGTACGTGATGCTCCGGCCAGCAGGGTGCCTTCAGGAAGGGTTTTTAAACTGCGGGCGAAAAGATTGGCAATGCTGCCGCATCCGATAATGCCCCATTGAATCGTGCTCATATTAAGTCCTTAATTTGCCCGCTCCCTAAAAAAGGAGGCGGGACAGAATTGATTCATGATTAGAAAACTACACCTGCCGAAGGCTGACAAGGCTCCAAGGATCTATAGTGAGGGTCAGCTTAAACCGGCCAGCTTCATCAGCGGAGTAGGTTTCCTTCCGAGTTGCTTTAGCCGCTGTTTTCAGGTGTGAAGTCTGTTCTCGGGAAAGCGGTTCCGGCGAACCCATCTTTTTCCAGGCAGAGAGCACATCGCCATGGTTCCGGTCAACAACTTCCAGCATGAGCGGGGCACCGGCCGGCAACCCAGCAAGTTCAAACTCAAATTCTTCCGGGCTTCCGGTGGCGAGAGTTTCTTCCGCAATGGCGCGCGATTCATACGAGCCGGGAATGGTCTGGGTGACTTCCGACGGATAGTGATACGCTAAGGCTGAAATTTTTCCAGTGGTTGGATCGCGGGTGATGATGCCTGAGTCCGTATGTTCAAGCACTTCGGTGCCCAGTGTATTCAGCAGGCGATAGGTATGGAAGGTCGGCTTGGTGATGCCTTGAAAATTGATCATACCGAATCCGCCGTGAAAGGCCGTGTCGCCCGCGCCGCTTTCTTCGAAGACATCGGTGAAGGTCCAGTAGGAAAGTGAATCCACATATCCGATGGAGTCGACGTTGGCTTTGGCAACAAAGGTGGCAGCCTGCAGATAGTCGTGGGTGAAATCGCGCGGAGAGGAGCTACTGCTCCATTCGGTCAGGTGAATCTCCGCATTCGGGAATGCGCTGGCATCCATTATTTCGCGCAAGAGCTTGAGGTCCTTCGGTGTGGCACCAACACCACGAGTCAACTTCTGACCGGTCCCGTGCTCATCGAATGCCCAGTCGGTCGGGTAGGGATGGGTGGTAACAAAATCGACCGGAAGCTGATTTTCGGTGCAGAACGCAAGGAAGTCTTCCAGCCATACCGGTTTCCAGTCAAGGGAATCGAGATCGGCTGCATTGGTTACTGCTTTGTGTTGCGTGAGGTCTTCGACTTCTCCATCAAAACGGGCATCAGGAACAAAGTTGCTGGTGGAAGGTCCGCCAACCATCAGGCGCGAATCAATGGCTTTAATGACATTGGCGGAAACGCGGTAGAGTTCAAAGTATTGGCTTTTTGTACCATGGAAGAACGGTTCCAGATTCGGCTCATTCCAAACCTCGAAATACCAGGTCAACACTTCATCAATGCCATAGCGGGCAATCACATGTTCGGTAAACTTTCCGACGAGCTGCCCCCATTTTTCATAGTCGTTCGGCGGGCAGGAGTTGCCTTTCCACCAAAACACCAGGCCGTCGTTACTCGCAAGGTCCTGTGGGACGAATCCGAGTTCAATAAAAGGCTGCACGCCCATATCGAGCAGGCGGTCAAACAGTTCGTCAATATATTGAAAGTTGTAGGTGATAGTGCCGTCTTCGTTTTGGCGGTAGACGAACATATCGTTATGAAACAGTCCGTGGAAACGAACGCGCTCGAAGCCGCATTCTTTGTGGGCGAGCTCCATCTGTTCGAGCCAGTTGGCACGGAGTGCTTCGTTTGCACGCCCCGCGCCTACGCAGGGATTCCAATGCGGTTTGTAGGTTTTTACGGCTTCGATTGAGATGTTGGCTGTCAGTTTATTCATGATTTTTGGTTCCTGTTGAGTATATTTAGAGTTTTTGTTCACGAAAAAATACAATGGTTTGCTGCGGTGAAATCGTAACAATGGAAATGTTGCAGGTTTGACCCGATACCAGATCCTTTGCTCCAACGAATGCGGCCGGTAGATCAAATTCAATGGATTCCTTTTCAGTACAGTTCATGGCCACAAAGTAGGGGCCATATTTCATTAAATAAAGGTTTCCTTTTCCTGCAAGGGGATGGTCGCGGCCGGATTCATAGGAATCATCGTCGTCCGGAACCTCAGCAATTGGCTCTTTAATCCCGGCCAGCGCCTGATGAATGCCTTGCTTGGCATACCAACTTTCCTCACGGCCCCGGCTGAATCCCTGATTGGTGCGGTCGGGAATCTCGTAAACATCCCCGCTGTCGTCGAAGATGGTTGTGATGTTCACGATGGCATCCCGTTCGATGGTCGGCGTCATATAGTGTACCCGCGCAAGGTTGTTGATGGATTGGCGGGCTCTCCAGTAGAGCGATGCGTAAAAAATATCTTCCTGATTTTTAAATGCAATAACGCCGTCTCCCGGATCAGCAAAGACAAAGTCAGGCTGTCCCATTGTCATCGGAAGCCGGTAGGGCTGCTGCGGCAGCGATGCGACCAGTTCATACTGTTCCGGCACTCCAAGCAGGTAGGTTTTGGAATTGGTGTGGCGGCTCTCCATCCGTTTTTGAAGGGCGTAGAAAAACTGATTATCCTCCAGCATCTGCTGACCATATCCCAGCAGTACCTTATCCCCAGTGGCAACAGCCACGTCGAATGCTCCGCCATCGCGGCCGTTGGTCTGATCGTAGATCACATTCCCCGGATATTTCCAGTCGCGCCAGCCGATGATGGCTTCCTGATTCATGCTGCGATATCCATCTTGATCTATCAATGGGTATCGGAAGGGCGCACGGGCTCTAACCATTTTGATCAGCTGTGCTTTGATGCGCGGATCTCCTTCCAGGTCGGGAGCAGGCTTGGTTGCTTCATAAATGCCCACACCAGAATCTGAAATAATTTCGCCATATGCGCCAACGTAGCCATATTCTTTCGTCAAGCCCTGCTCCGTAAGCAGCATCTTATTTTTGCCCATATTC
Organism: Pontiellaceae bacterium B1224; assembly: GCA_029432815.1. Classification (GTDB taxonomy): domain Bacteria; phylum Verrucomicrobiota; class Kiritimatiellia; order Kiritimatiellales; family Pontiellaceae; genus Pontiella. The sequence goes on from JAROBA010000011.1 coordinate 63,565, forward strand.
CAGTCGGGTTTACCGTTTTTGTCCCAATTCCCGCTGAAGGGTTCCAGTCCCATGGCCTCATAGAGCATCAACCGCGCCTTTTCTTCAGGCCAGGCTTTTTTGGGATAGATCTCTCGAATTGCGGCATTGCAGTAGTAGGTATTCTGGTCTTTGATCATGCACTGGTTGGTGAAGGAACGACGCCCTTCGCCTTTTTCAGAACAGTTGTGGTTGCGTGAAGCTTCCATCATTTCCGCCCAGGCTTTTCTTCGCTCCGTCTTGGTCCCCGGCACATCATCATTCAGCCAGGGTTTCAGATCCCCGGCCCGACGGCGGATCGCATCGCCGATGGGGCCCTTAAAAATCCAGCGTTCACCCTCTATCTTTCCGGAATTCTCACGGAACTCCAGATAGTGCGCGTCAATCGCTTCCACCATTCGTTCCAAAGCCAGCGGATTCTTATAGGCAGTGTTCCATGGCGTATCATAGGCAACCGCAAGATACTGAATATTGTATACATGCTTTTTCCCGCCCTTCGCCATCTCCTTGTCGGACCGCTCGTTAAGCTCGTTTTTCAGCGCTGCAATTACCTCAATCCCCGGCTCCGGCCGCACCGGAATATCGACTGGCAGCGCACCCTGCACTTCGTCTTCCAAGGGTTGGAAACATCCATTGGTGTGGGTATACGCCTGGTAAATTCCGCGGGACGGTTCGATCATCATCTTTTGATAATCTTTAATCTTCGGTGCATATCCATTGATGCCGCCTTGCCCCTCGATCGTCAGCTCAACCGAGGTCTTGCCCCGGGTCATATGAATCGGGAGCGGTACGGTCCTATAAAGGAAACGCCCCGGATACCGAGGCAGGTCATACTTCATGATATCGAGCGAATCGATGTCGCCGAGATGGCGGGTTCCCAACTGCTTTCCCTCGATGTACAGCGTCAGGCGTGCTTCGTGCATCTCATCACTGCAGGTTTCGCCACCCCAGAATTTTGCGGTGAAATAATTGGGCTGATCCGGATCGACTTCCAGTTGGAACGTGAGCTGGCCACCACGCCATCCTTCCTCTTCCGGCGGGAGCAGGCGACGGGCTGGCTCGCCCAGTTCGCCCTGGATCACCTCGCTTAACTGGATTTCCAGCTGATGAGCTTCTTCCGAAACTGGATTCCCGAATTGAAGAGAGTCGACGGTGGAATTTGTCTGTGCGAATGCTGACACCATGCAGACCATTCCAGACAGCATTAATTGTAGTTTACTCATAATATTAAATATCCCTTGTGAATAATGACCTATACCTCATCTAACCGGATTCTGGAAGAGAGAATAGGGGTTACACTGTTAATTCATTGAGCATTAGTCAGTGTATTCGTCCACAGGGGCGTACATTTAAAATAGAGCTACCACAAAAGTTTGACGTCAGTCGGCCACTCCTCAACATCGGTATAGGTTTCATTTCCTGTCTCGAAGGTGCTGTTTTCAATTGTGACATCGCACTTCAGCAGGCCCATATCGATTTTTTGGTTATCAAACACCGAGTTGATCACGAAGGAGTCGTTGACCATCCGCCACATGGCCCCCCAGGTGTTGTCCACAATTTCGCACCGATTCAGGATCACTTTCTGCGGAGCATATTTCGGATCTTCTGTGTAATCGAACTTGCTATAGTAGGCTTCGCACGGGAACCACATGCCAACCCGGTCGCATCCGGAGATTGTGTATTTGTGAAAGAAAAGATAACCGGCCTGATCATTGTCGGACTGAATCCCGTTCCCCAGACACTCTCGAATCGTACACCGTTGCGCCAGCATATGCTCGACTGAGGTGTATTTGCAGCCTTTTCCAAGGATTGGAAACGACATATCCAGGTCCGATTGCAGGATATATTTGTTATAGAGAAAATAGACATTGTGATACAGGCCGTCGCCCGAACCGTTAAACTGCAGGTTGCTATGGTCCATGATGATGTTATCCGTCCGTTTCATGTGCAGCCCGTGCGTTGCCCAGTCAGTGATGTTGATGTTCTGGATCATGATGCGGGTATGGCGACTTTCATTCCGGCCCGACATAAAAATGCCGTTCGCCTTATTTTTGTGAATACCCTTAATCCACAGGTCTTTAATCAGCACATCCGTAACCTGTGGTTTCGGTTGCGCTTCAAATCCGGAGCCGCTCATGTCTGCCGTCTGCTGCAGGATCGTCCGCTCACGGCCATCCCCGACAATACTGACTTTGCTCTTCAGAAACAGGGTTTCGCTGATCGGGTGAACCCCGGCCTTTAAATGAACCACGCCGCCGCCCGCATTGCTGGCAGAATCGATTGCCTGTTGAATAGAGTCGCCCGGTTCGACCACAAAAACCTTCTCCAAAAACTGCTTTGGATATTCAACGTGCACAAAATCATCGCCCCATTTCGATTTCATGATCGAACCGATCTCTTCCTCTATTTCAACCGGGGTATAGCTGAAGTTTGTTTTCTGAGCGAAGGCAGGGTAGGTGCCCACCAGCGAGGCCACAAGAAGTACATGCGTCATCATTTTCATATTGATTTCATTCCTTTGCATATTTACGACCGGAGAATCATAACGTGCACGCCGCCGATCGCCATGTTTAATTTGCGCAGAGAAACCTGAATCTTTTTTCTTATTTCAATCTGCCTGTTGTAAACACCGAGGTCGGCAATCCTTCTTTGTTATACAGATTCGCGCCTTCCGGATTGGGGGACCAGGCATAGCGCACCTCGACCGGCTTTTTGATATCGTCATGCCAGACTTCTACAACATCCTTGCCAACAATCTTCGCCTGCGCCCATTTCCAATCATTGGAAGCATCGCAGATTTGAAAGTACTGTAACGGCTCATCCACTTCAACCGTAGCATCCATCAGATGCTTATGCCCGGTCATCAGGCCGCTGCCGACATGATCGAATTTAATGTAAATCTTAGAACCTTTAACCTTGGCCTCTTTAAAAAGTGGTCCGCTGTAGACGAGGTCCCGGCCATAGGCTTTGTTGAGTGCCCATAAAGAGAGGCGCTTGCCCGCATCGATCTTATTCTTGGGATGAACATCGCCCTCTTCACCGATATCGTTCAGCACGGCCATTCCAGTGTTTGGAACACGGAGGGCCTCGCGCTGTCCATTCTGCACCCACACCCATCCGTCGACCTCATCGCCGAGCGGTTCCTCATTGACGGCCTTATAGTTGGCCAGCTGACACCAGATGAAGAGCAGTTCTTCCTGCCCCCATGAATCCCGCCATCCTTCAATCAAGGCCTCAAGCCGGTTGCCGTATTCCTGAGGATCGTTGCCTGAATTACTCTCGCCCTGATACCAGATGACGCCTTTCATGGCATACGGTGCAATCGGATGAACCATGCCGTTATACAACGTTCCGGGCACGCCCCGGTCGCGCATCGGATCTTCGGGTTTTCGCGGCCCTCTATTAGCGACCTTCTTGCCTTCAGCAACTGCTTTTTCCCGCTCCGCCATCGCCTTTTTATAGTGGGCCATTTCGGCCTCGTGATCCCATGCGTCGGTCTTCTCTTTGAGCTCATCCATCTTACTGGAATAATAGGTTTTCAACGTATCACTGCGCTCAAAGGATTTCGGTGCCATCCACGGCTCAATCAGCGTTCCGCCTTTGTTGCAGCTGATGAGTGCCACCGGCACATCCAGTTCGCGGCGCAGTTCACGACCGAAAAAGTAGGCCGTTGCACAAATTTCATTCACTTCGCCCGGAATCGCCTGCGACCAATTGCCACGACCGATGGTTTCTGCTTCATAGGGCTCATACATCTGGCCGGAGCGATACTGCCGAAACAGCGGATCGTTGGCCGTGTCCCGCTCGTTGCGGAGATATTCCGTTATCGGTTCATAAAAGGGGTCGGCAGCCGGCGCCGTCAGCATCCGGAATGGGCGATACATATTCGACTGACCGCCAGCAAACCAAACCTCGCCGACCAAAACATCGGAATATTGGATGTCTGGATTATTGGGGCAACTGACGGTCATGGTCCGGGATTCTGCAGACGCGGGCATCGGGTCGAGCAGAATTTTCCAATGGTTGGAAGAATCGGCCATGGCCGTCTTCTCCTGCCCGGCAAATTTTACGGTAACCGTGGTTCCGGCATCCGCCATGCCCCAGACCGGAACCATTTGCTCCCGCTGCAAAACCATTTTGTCCGCGAAGATGCTCGGTAACTCAAGAGCGAATGCTCCCGTTGAACATATAAAACACCACGCCAGAATAATCCATTTGTTCATTAATAAGCCCCGTGAAATAAAAAATCAAAACGCAGTTCTTTGAGTTTGTCACGCCTGAATCTGAAGCCGGTAGAATCCGTTGGTAACCGAGAACGTTTCGGAATCTTCGAGAATGACCGGACTGCCGGTTCCGGTGATCGGTTCTCCGACATCTTCCCACTCTTCCTCCAGGAGCGCATTCTTGCGTTGCAGTTGATAGGTGTGGCCCGGAACAGACTGTATGCTGAATTGCATCGTGCCGTCCGAAGAAGTCGGAACGGGAATAACGCGTTCCTCGGGTGAGATTGGTAGATCGGGCGCCGGGGTGGTGCCCCAAATTTCTACTTCCAAGATGCTGTTCCAGCTGTTGTCCGAATTGCCGTGACCGACCAACCGTACGTACCGTGCGCGAGTTGGCGTGACATCGACCGTCTCCAATTCGAGCGTAGTGCCTGAGCTTTGCAGGGTTTCGGTGATCGCAGTCCAGGTCGAGTCATCGTCCGAGGTCTCGATATGGAAGCTCGAGGCGCGGGTCGAGCCATTGAGCCAGGCGATTTTTAGGGAATAGACATTCACCTCGGTACCCAGGTCGTAGCGAATCCACTCGCCGTCGCCACTCGCGGACCAACGCGTGTCGAGACTGCCGTCGACAGTGTTGCTCGGATAATGCTCGGTGCCATCTTGATAGCTGCTGGCTGTAACCGCATCGGAACCGATGATGAATTTCGACGGAACAGAGCCGTAGGTGGCCGTGACTTCATCGCTGGGGGAACTCTCCCCGCCGTCGATGGTCGCCGTGACCACGTAATAGTAGGCGATTCCTTCGAATGCGGTGGAGTCGGTGAAGGTGAGATCACTGGTGGTGCCGATGGGACTGTAGGGGCCTCCTGATATTGTGGCGCGTTGGACTGTATAGCTGGTGGCGTTGCTCACGGAGCTCCATTCGAGCATGATCTGTGTGGAGTTTGTGGAGGCGGTTACTCCATTGGGACCGGTGACCACGGCTCCGAAAATCTCCACTTCTGCCAGGCTGAGCGGGTTGGTCCCCCGCAACTGGATGACGACATACCGGCCCGTAACATTCGGCAGCACGGACGCAGATGGATTGGGGTAGGGGGCCTGATAAGAGGTCCAGACAGGTTGAGCATCGTCATTGAGAATGGTTACATCATAGTTGCTCAGGCGGCTCTGATAGGAATCCGTCCGTCCCCAGATTTTAATTTCAGAAATGCGGCTCGAACTTTCGAGCTCCAGCTGCCACCAGGGTTGCGCCTCGCTGGCCGTAAGGGTAACGGACCCTTCGCTGAATTGACCGTTGGTATTCTGATCGATCGCCAGCGATGCGAGCGCATCGTCATCGGTCGAACTCTGGGTTGCCTTGCCGTAGAACGTGATGTTGGACGTGATGCTCCAGTCTCTTAGGATGATACTGTTGCTGGTTCCATTGTTCGTCAGAGATCCGATCGACTGGCCGGTATTTCCAGACGTGTTGTCGTCCAACACCAGTGGATAGCCGGTCAGATTGTTAATCACTATATTGTTCGCCGCATAGTTTTCGTCTTCATCAAGCGCGCTTGCTGACCGTTTGTCGCCGCCAAGATTCAGTTCGAGTTCCTGGTCCGGAAATTCTTCCAAACCTCGGAACGTCAGGTTATGACCGCTGCCCCAAATGTTGGCAAAATGGCGGCCCCCGTTATAGTGCTTCCCTTCGTATGGCAGAATCGTGATATCGGCTACAATTCCTCGGTCAGATTCGTAGGCTACGCCGAACGCCGGTCCATATTTAACATCGGCACGGCAGTTTTCAATGATGCCACCGGTACCGGTAGCAAAGCCTTGCTCACACCCGATGGCGGTGCAGCCCGAAACATATTTTGTGCCCGAGGAGAGCGTCAACGCGACCCCGGTTCGCATATTAACAATCGTATTGTCAATCACGGTAGGGTTGGACGTGCCCCGTTGGGTGGTCACCCCGTCGACTATCGTTGTGCCGGCATTATACGAGCGGATACCGCCTTCACCGGTGCACTTCATATATCCCGGAGGAAGCCGGTAGCCCCAGTCCGTCAGAAAATCAATATCATAGGCGGGGCCCGAGGTTTCCGCCAGCATGTCATCGGTGGAGCGCATCTCGCCTTCAATATAACACCCTTCAATGACCGGGCTTTTGGCCGCCTGCATAAATAGGGCATGGCCGTAGGAGCGATGGATCAGTGTGCAGTTCTTTGCATGATTATAATCACCGCGAACCAGAAACGCGCTATGTTTGGAGTGCTTGATGGTATAGGAGCCGCCTTTGCCGAAGCTATCTCCGTAGCCGTAGGGATAAGATCCTTTAATGGTCATGTGAAAGCCTTCAACCCGGTTATGGGCTCCATCCATGATGACATTGACTCCGCCGTCCAATGAAACACTTCCATGTACATCGCACAGATCAACCATGGTCAGATTTTTCAGGACGTTATGGTTCCCGAAAACCTGGAGGTGGTTCATGCTCAAATCGGAGGTGTAAATATCGGCCGCGAAGTTAATGGTAACGTCGGTAAAATCGTAGGTGCTGTTGCTGCCCCGGAACGCGAAACGCGGTGTGCCGAACGTGTCTCTCACATCATCGGCATCGATGAGATATGTGCCAGGAGAGAGTGTCGCAGAGACGTTGTCTTGTTCCAAATAAGGCAGCAGTGCTTCTGGAGAATCGACCGTAACGTTGATGTGATAGGTGGTCACTAGCGCATCCGATGCAATATTCTGCAGACCGTCGTTCATGTCCATTACGGAATTGGCCGGCAGGCTCAATATAACATCGCCGCCGAAATTCGGGCTGACCTCCACGGAATAGCTTGCGCCGGATCCGGTCACGCTTACGACGGTGGCATTGATAACATAAAAATCGCTCGCCGTTAAACCAGTGACCGGCTCGCTGAAGTCCACTTGAACCGTATAGTTGCCGAACACTTTATTTGTCGTCGTGCTGAGCGTCGGCACGGGCTGCTCACTTCCCGGAGCCACATAGGTGGTCTGCCAGATAGCTGATGCGATGTTTCCATGACCATCACTATCGCTAACCGTATCGGCAGGCAGTGCAATGCTCACGTCGCCGCTGCTCGTTGGAGTAATCGTTGCCGACCAGCTCGATCCCAAGCCACTGACGGCCGAGGCGGTACCGTTCACAACGCTCAAATCATCCGCGGTCAAACCGGTTACGCTTTCTGAAAAGAGGATATCGATTGTAAAATTTCCGGCCACGGTCGCCCCGGCGCTGGAGCTGATTACGGGCAAGGCGCTGCTCAGGTCACGCACCTGATACGCCGTTAGCTGCGCGCCGGTACCCACGCCTTCAATCGTGATGGTCTGCGAGTTGCCATCGGCCGTGAATGTCCCGATGACATACTGATCATTCAACTGAGTGGTAACATGGCCGAGTCCATCGCCAAATATAACGGCCCGGTGATCATAACTTCCACGTTCGTCGAGATACCAAAGCTGGACCAAATAGTCCTTGCCGGCTTCAAGCTGACCGGCGCCCACTGAGATGCTGGATTCCGATCCGGCATCCTTGGAGTTTAGCAGCAGGTCATAATCGGCATCCCCCGTATCCCCGAAGAAAAAGGAGGTGTCTGTATCATTCCCCAACAGGGAGGGCGTGTTAATAAACAGAACCCCGTTGACCGCGGGACTGACCTGCAGGCCCGTACCACATCCATTGATCGCCTCAATCAGCACGCCCTGCTTCGACACATCACTAGCCGTGGCATAATCCGTCACGGAATCCCAATTGATACTCGCTGCCTGAACGCTTACAGCCACGAAGAGTATCCCAATAGTACCTGCTAATTGTTTGATCATTTTTTCCTTCTGGAAACAGCTGCCGGGCGAAGCCTGCATATGATTTCAATGAACTACTTGGCCGGCAGGTAACCGTGCTGCGAGAGGAACTCAATACTGTGCTTCATGGTTTCGTTAAAAGCTTCATCGCCATTGCGCTCACGGAAGAACGAACCGTTGAAAAAGCCGTGGCCTTTGCCTTTGAAGGGGACGAGAATACATTCGTTCCCTGCCTCAGTCATCAGCTGGTCAAACCGTTCTGCGTTTTCGTAGGGCACCGTGGTGTCGGCGGTTCCGTGAAAAAGCAGGGTGGGGACAATGCCGGGATGGACCTGATGACAGAGCGAAATGTCCTGCTGTTTTTCAAGCGGAATACGGTCAGCGCCAAATCCTTTGTCTGTGGTATCGAGAACCGGGTTGTAGAGGATCATCAGGTTCGGCACCGAGCTGACGCCCAGGTCATCCGTTTCATCTTCCAAACCTTCAATCACGCCCGTTGCTCCGGCAATATGACCGCCCGCCGAACCGCCCGCCGCGATGATTCGGTCTGGATCCACGCCCAGCTCGTCTGCATGTTCGCGGATCCAGCGCACGGCGGATTTTGCATCTTTCACACATTCGAACGGAGTGGCACCGTTACGACTCTTAATACGGTAGTCGGCAGAAAACGCGACGATTCCAAGTTCAGCAAAAGCACGTGCCTGTTGATAGAATTGTTTCGGAGTTCCGGTTTCCCAGCCTCCGCCGAAAAAGAAGACAATCGCCGGGCGTTTGTCCGATGCCTGGAAACCTTCCGGCTCGAAGACCTGCATCTTCAGTTTAATGCCGTCGATCTCTTTATAGACGACCTCACGATCCGGCTTCATTCCGGAACCGAATGCCAATACTGGGCACATCACCGCCAGCCATACATACTTCATAAACGTATTCATCTCTATTAAACCCAGTTTTTCCGGTCAGCCCCACATGGTTGGCATATCAGCCAAATCATAGTATGCGATCATATAGGGATGATCATTATCGTATTCTGTCAGCGGCCGGGGATTACTGCATAAGCCCACCTCGCGCACCTCGTCACCAACACGGCCCTACCGGCCGTCACCCAACGACCAGCGTAACTCTTCTACCACTTTTTCAATCAATTACCGATGCTTAATGTTACCCGTTCGGATCTGTTCCAAATCGTTGACCATGCCCTGCTGAACATCTTCCCACCATTGGTCAAATTCGCGTGCAAGATGCTGCACAACTTCCGGGTGTTCTGCAGACACATCGTTCGACTCATCGCGGTCGTTTGCATAGTCATACAGCGCACGCTGTCCCTCCATATCCCAAACCAGTCGGTAGCGCTGATTAAATACCGAGGCGTAGACGAACTTACTGCTCTCCAACTCATCGCTGCGCTTCCAGCGACCCACATGAGTAAACAGCAAACGACTTTCAGGAATTCTGGACGGTTTGCCTTGGATGTCCGGCAACAGGCTCATGCCCTGCACGTTGAGATCCTGAATATTCACACCGCTCAGCTCTGCAAAGGTCGGCAGGATATCCATGGCACTGGCCAGCGTATTATTTTCCGTGTTCGGCTGAGTGATCCCGGGCCATTGAATCAAAAACGGCACACAGGTTGAACCGCGCCAGGACTGCGTTTTTCCGCCGCGGAACCCGGCATTGTATAAGGCGCTTTCCTTCAACGTTCCATCGAGATTGATCCCTGCACCTTTTGGGCCGGAAATAGCGTGGCCATTATCGGTCATAAAAATCAGGATGGTTTCGCGGGAGTCGGTTCGGTTCTCCATCCACTCCATGAGCCGGCCCATGTTTTCGTCCACGGCTGAAATCATGGCATAGTAGGTTTTTTCTTTTTCACTCAAGGGCGCATCGGCATAGAGATCGATCAGGCGCTGAGGAGCGGCCAAGGGAACGTGCGGAATACTGGTCGCCAGATACGCAAAAAACGGCTGATCGTCCGAACAGGAGTCCATCCATTCCATGCCTACGTCAAACACCACATCCCCGCAGTAGCCGGCATACTGCTGTTCGTCTCCGTTATGAGACAGCTTGGGATCGAACCGGGGGGATAACTGATTATAGGTATAGATCGCCGTATCAAATCCCCGCTCATAGGGTGCCAACGGCTTTCCCGTTAAACCGGTTTTATGCTTCGGTGAAGAGAGATGCCACTTGCCAAACATTCCGGTTTGATAACCACCTCGCTTGAGGATTTCCGGCAACAGCGTGATGTCATCGCGCAAATTTTCGCGGTCCAAAATCGTATGGGTCACTCCAACCGAAAACTCATGCTTTCCGCTCATGAGTTGCGCTCGTGTGGGCGCACAGGTGGGCGCGGCATTAAAATTGGTGAACCGAAGGCTCTGACTTGCCAGCTTATCCAGATGCGGCGTCTTAATGATTTCATTGCCGCTCATTCCCAGCTCGCCCCAGGACATATCATCGGTCAGCACAAAAATAATATTCGGCTTTTCCGATTTTGCCCAAGCCATTCCGGCGGCACTCATCAAACAGGCTAACAGGGTGGTTGTTACTTTATTCATCATCCTTCTCTTTCTACCTTATCTCTATAAAACACAAACGTCCGTTTCGGTCCGATACGGATATCGACATTATCGCATGTCTGACCCGAAACAAGCTCCTTGGCGCCTATAAAACCTGGAGGAAAACTCAATGGAAAGCCTTTGTAATCACTCAAAAAAATAGCCTTAATGACTCATAAGAAAACACCACACACGAGGTTACTTTGTCAACTCCGCCGAGCGTTTTCCGAATACAAAAAGACGGTAAATCAACCAGCAACAGCCCCTGCTAAATCATACAATTACATACTGTTCTACTGCAGGTTGACTCGATAAAACCCCGCAGCGGGCTCTTCTTCCGGTTCAATCACCGCATCGGATTTTCCATACAGCGTAATATCGTCAAACCGGATGCCATGCCGGTAATCGGGTGTACCGTAGAGATAGAAGGTCCAGGTCACGATGTTGGAACTGGAGAAATCGTCAAAATCCACGTCTATCAACTCGACCGAAGCATTATCCTCAGCCATGGAATAGCTTTGCAGAATAAATGTTTCAGTAGTTCCGGTCGTATAGCTGACGTCGACTTTTCCGCCCGATGAAGCCTGGTCGGTATAAAACGAGAGCGAACTATAATCTACTGAGCTTCCTTCCGGATCGATCGTAAAGGCGAACCAGTCTCCGGCTGTGGCGGCCGCGCTCTGGCTGGCCACATTGACATCCGCAAGGTTGAAGCCGGGGGAGCCGGAGGCACTCGCATCAAAAAGACCGTTCCCCAAAACATATGACGAAGAGCCGCCGCCGCTCAACGATCCGCCCTGGAACATCCGGGACGCCGTGGTGCCCGCCTCGGTATCGACTGAATCAAAGGCTTCCGTATTAAAGTCGCCGTTCCCCCCGGTTTCGGCATCGTATAGCGCCAATACAACCGGAGCAGATGTCGTCGCCGTACCATGCAGCGTGATGTCATCGAAACGGGTTCCATGCGAGCTGGCCGGCGCACCGTAAATATAGAAGGTCCATACCACATCCTCACTACTGGAAAAGTCGGAAAAATCAACCGACATCAACTCGACATCAACATTATTAGTCGGCGGCTCATAGTTTTGGATAATGAACGTTTCTGTGCCCCCCAGGGTGTAGCTGATATCCACGTTCGCGCCGCTTGATGTCTGATCCGTATAGAACGAGAGTGATTCATAGTTAGCGGTATATCCGTTCGACTGAAGGGTGAATGAAAACCAGTCGCCCGCAGCGGCCGCCGCGCTCTGGCTGGTCAGGTTGACATTCGCCAGGTTAAAACCCGGAGCCCCGGAGTCGCTGGTGTCGAAAAGATCCCGGTTAAGGATCATATCACCGGCGCCGCCGCCATCCAGAGATCCTCCCTGAGACAATCGGGTCGCTGTGGTTTGGGGCTCCGTATCAACCGAGTCGAAAGCCTCATTGTCAAAATTGCCATCGGTACCGACTTCGGCATCGTATAACGCCAACACATTGGAAATAACAACTCCTGGATTTTCAACCGAACTGAGCTCATATGACCATACCGTATTCGTCCCGGTTGCCGCTGCCGGATATGCATCTTCGAGTTTGGTCCATTCCGACAAATCGACACTGTGATCCACTCTATAGCTGTTTTCGGCCTTGCTAGGCCAGTTCAGTGTCACTTCATTGCTGGCAACCACAATACTGTTCACTTTGAACACGGAGTTTGAATTGAGCGGATCGGTTCCTGCACGATATTCAAAACCATCTTTCTGGCCGTCTCCATCCGAATCGGGATTGCCGGGGTCGGTACCCAGTGTGGTTTCCTGATCAGCCGAAAGCCCGTCATAATCGGTATCCAGCGCTTCCAGCTGAATCATGACCGCCGCATGCTCTGCCCCCAGCTTTGCCTGCCCCAGGCCGTCAAAATGAATCGTTGCTTCGGCAAAAACCTGACAGCCGTCCGAATTGGCAAAGCCGGCTCCGTCGACATTTGCGGCCACGGTTTCCTGTGCGAGACGCACCTTTCCTGAACCGGTGGAAACATCATAAACATCCATAGTCTGGTTCGAAGAAAGTCCTCCTATCACGAATGGCAGGCTGCAGCCGTCAAACAGGTCGCGTCGAACGCGGGAGATCAGCAACGTCAGGTTTTCTTCATAGGCGGCAGCCGGTCCGGTCCCGCGGTCATGTTCCCCCTGTTGCCAGAGCATGCCGATCATTTCATAGGTATGCCCCTCTGCATCCAGGTCGGCCAACGCCGCATCGATGGTTTCTAAAAAGGTTGGATACCGTGTGCCGGTAGGCGACCACTCTTCATAGAGCGTGCTCCCGCCGTGCGTATATTTAATGATGGCAATATGATCGTCAGGGAACGCCTGAGCCATGTCATAGCCAAAGGCCAGCTCAGGACCGAACTCCGGCGAATTAACCGGACTGGTTCTTCCATGACCGGAGCCCGGAGCGAGACTTACCCAGGTATCCTCCGGAAGTGTATTATTCGAGGCATCCAGCGTTTTATGATAATAGAACAGAATATTGGTGTGCGTCTGATTCAGATGGGCCAGCTCGCCCGTCAGTTGCGCGGCATCGCCCCGCCCCGTTCCATTCGACTGTCCGCCGATCAAATAAACCTTGTAGTGTTCCGCTGTACAAACTCCAAGCAATGAGGCCCACACAATCATGGCCCATATTCTAGTCATCTGACATTTCATGATTCTTATCCCAGCCTTCACACCTTGTCCTGAACCCGACTTTTCCCAACTCATATTCCGCAACCTCAATAAACTAAAACAGCGGGCTCTGCCGAACTGACAGAGCCCGCCACACACATCACAGGAGCATGCGATGAGTTAAATCATGAAACGCCGGCGGATAAAGAGAATAGCTCCACCGAAAGCGCCAAGCAGCCCCAGCGTAGCCGGCTCCGGGATCGCCGTCAGCGTACTGGCCCCATTCGTAGCGCCTGTGAAGTCGAAATTCTGTTCGAAGGTTCCGACCTGGACCCCGTCCTTGGTGAGCGCTCCTTCATTCCACAGCATCTCGTACAATGTGAGAGAGTTAGCTGCACCAGCAGTTCTGCTAGTTACACCATCTCTAGTCCAATTTGTACCATTCGCCCGAATTCCCCACGATCCGCCACTAATGATCATCTGCGCACCTTCAGACATATCGATCGCAACAAGACCCGTATTGGTATCAGCAAGCCATACACCACCGACCCACATTTTGCCAAAGGTCAAAGATCCGTCCGAACCGATATTCAACTGGACATCCTGTAACGTATTATTGTTTCCACTGACTCCACCTAACTGAACTTCGTTGTCGTCACCGGCAATCCAGGCTCCATTAATATTAAGCGTTGCCACGGCATTATCAGCAATTGACACTGCGGCACCGTTGGTGGTGTATGTTACGTCACCGGCATCCAGTGTGAACGTTCCACCACTGGACAGATCCGGAAACGGGATTACTGCAGCTTGAGTTGCTCCGACGGCAAGTAATGCCGCCCCTAGTAGTATCTTTTTCATGTTTTCTCCTTATGTTTTCCCGCCGGATCTTCCGGACGGGCTTTAAATTAAGAAATCCCCCGCCACGCATGGATGGTGGCGGGGATATCGCTTCCTACACCGTGTTAGTAGGCCTCGATCTGGAAGAACTCTGCCATTCCTCCCGAAGGCGTCACATTGGTCGTGGTCGTGGTTCCCGCACCCGGAACCGCGGCAATATTCGTGGACCAGCCCCCAAAGGCCAGATCCGTCCTGCTGAGGACATTGTAGTCAAAGCCCGGCTCGGAGTCCCACGACAGGCTAACCGTTGAGCCATCGCTGCTGACCGATGTGATGTTCGGCACCACAAGAGGTACGCCCTGAATTTGCTCAACGACCACGCGATCAATGGACATCGCAAGGTTGGGGCTTTCGCATTGGTTAAGAGCGAATACGTGCCCGGTGTCCACCGTGTTGGTGATGGAGGATGCGGCGTGCGTACCCGAGAAACTAATCGCGGATCCACCGCCGTAGGTATCACCAAGAATATCCAGTGACCATCCGGAAGCCGTCACAACCATCTCGATATCGAGTACAACATTGCTGGAGACTTCAGCATCTGTAAGCAAGAGGTTATCGAACGTCCAATTGGCCAGAGTCGTCTTAACGTTCGCCGCACTGTTATAGAAGAAAGTGCTGGTTCCGGCAGGATTACCCGACAGTTGACCGAAGCCAAACTCGAGATAAAAGCCTTCCTCGGGATTATCACCCTCGTCTCCTGCCCCGGCATTATCCCTGATGCCAATATACGTCCTGGAGGATGACCCGTCGCCGCTATCGTCGGCCGAGAAGGCAAAGTTGACCCCTTCAAACACATACGAAGCACCGTACTCAGTCACGGTATCGGCAGTCTCCCTGGAAGATATTCTGGTGCGGCGAGCACCATTCATGGGCGAGTCGAGGGTCACGGTTCCATTGGTCTCCACGATAATTCCACCAGTCTGTGTACCAGACACGAAGCCTGTGCCGATTCCCAACGTGTTCTCTCCGATATTCCCATCGTCGAAGTCGTCATCAATCTGAATACCGTAATCGATAGACGCAACCGTAATGTCCACAGAATTGCTGCCCAAGTTCCCTTGGTCATCCTCGATCGTAAGCCAGGCGGTGTAGTCGCCGACCACCGTATAGGTGTTGGTGGCAAAGGGCCCAGTAGCCGAATTACCATCACCAAACGTCCAAGAATAACTGGTAACGGCTCCGTAAACTGACGTACTGGTGGTTCCATCAAAAATGACCCCTAGAGGAGCATAGTTGCTATCCTGGGTCGTCGTAATATTAGCCACTACGGCAGGATCAACCGTAATTACCACGGAATTGCTGGCCGTGTTCCCCAGGTCATCCATGATCGTAAGCCAGGCGGTGTAGTTGCCGGCAACCGTGTATGTGTTGGAGGCCAGCACGCCACTGCCTGTATTGCCATCGCCAAACACCCAATTATAATCAGTTATGGTTCCTGCAGCCCTACTTTCGGTCCCATCAAATATGACCTCAAGAGGATCAAAACCAGTGGTTACGGAAGGCGTAATGAGTGCCGCCGTATCCGGTGGAGAAATCGCGGTCAGTACGCTAGCCCCATCCAGAGCGCCTGTGAACTCGAAATTATCGTCGAAGGTTCCGACCTGGACCCCGTCCTTGGTGAGCGCTCCTTCATTCCACAGCATCTGGTACAATGTGAGAGAGTTAGCTGCACCACCAGTTGTGTTGTTAATACCATCCCTAGTCCAGGTGGTACCGTTTACCCGGATTCCCCACGATCCGCCACTAATGATCAGCTGCGCACCTTCTGCCATATCGATCGCAACAAGACCCGTATTGGCATCAGCAGCCCATACACCACCAACCCACATTTTGCCAAAGGTAAAAGATCCGTCCGAACCGATATTCAGCTGGACGTCCTGCAACGGGTCATCTTTACCGCTTACTCCACCTAACTGAACTTCATTGGCGTCGCCGGCAATCCAGTCCCCATTAATATTAAGCGTTGCCACAGCATTATCAGCAATCGGCACGGCAGCGGTACCGTTGGTGGTGTAAGTTACGTCACCCGCATCCAATGTAAAGTCACCTCCGTTGCTCAAGTTCGGAAACTCGACAACAGCGGCACTTGCCGCTCCGGCTGCAAACACAGCAACTCCTACCAGTATACTTTTTTTCATCCTTATCTCCATTTTTGAACCACAGAAAACCTGTGATGGTCAAATGCTGGCAACTTTTGCCGGCAAAATTACTATTTTTACACACCCGTTTCGTAGAACCCCGTTTCCGAACCGTTGATAGCGATGAGATACAAAACTAGACTGCCTCCGCCCGGAATATTCAGAGACGACACCGAATACGGTTATGCGAAAGAACATCCTTGCGACTATATCGTGCTATATAGGTTCATTAGTAAGGAATAACGCACTTGGGACAGTCGTCGGCCTTTTTTTTCAAAAAACCTGCGAAACAAGAGAGAAGGACGCAAAAAAGCGGTGATCCCTTAGACGATCACCGCATGAAAATGGGGGAAACAACCTGATGATTTACGTAAAAATCACCTGTTAAACTTACTCAGCAGGACGCTCAATAATTTCAACAGGCTCGTTTGACTTGATTTTACTCTTTATATCGTTCAGATCAAACTGCCCCTTACGCACATAAAGGCGCTGAAGATGAGGAAGGGAAACCGGTTTTTTGAGCGTCAGCATCTGACATAGGCTTAAATCAACTGACTCAACCGGTAAACCGTTTAGATCAAACAGCTCAAAACTTCCGTTAATCTCAAGCCGTAACATACGGAAGGTGAGAAAGCGCAAAAGGCATTTATTAAAACCAGGCTGTCCCGCTAAATTCACATCACCTTCCGCCCGAACCGTGAGCCTTCCTTCCTCCATGTTATGGGAAAGACTGATATATTCGGGGTCATCATGCGCATACTGCAAATAAGCCTCTATTACGCGTACGTAACCCGTTTTATCGGAACGGGCCGCAAGATCATACGCCAGAACCCTTTCCAGGTGATGGGCCCTTCCCTTATCAATAAAACGCGCCTTTTGAAAAAAACCGACCAACTGCGGCACGGACGGACGCTTTGTGTCTGAAAAATCAAAATCAGGAAATCCCTCCGCCAAACGAATGCTCTGCATATAATTCGGTAACTGGCGAATGGACTGGGGACACGCCAGTGCAGATCGATAATCCAACATCAGGCATCGTAGCCCGAATAGATTGTCATGTGCTTCCCGGCAGTCTGCGTCCTGCTGTAAAGCGGCCTGAATCAGCCTGTCACATTGATGTATCGTCCGTATGGGGTGCTCATAAATCGCCAAACTCCTCAAATTCATGGCAGCCATCACCAGTTGTCTGGCCAGGACTTTCTTCCCGATCTTTGTCTCTTCCACAAAAGAGGAATATTCTGTATCGAGAGTCTCCATCTCCTCGGATAACCGCTCCGTCTGCTTTCTTTGCTGCTGAATTGACTGAACGGAAAGTACTGCCACCACACCCAGGATCAATAACGCAACCACCGTAATGGAAGTCTCCACACGGTTACGGACAAAAAACAGCCGAGCCTCCCTGAAAAAACCCGATTCTTCGGCTCGCGTCGAGAAGCCGGCCAGGTAGCTCTCAATTTCCAGCAGCAATTGCGGAACCGAATTATATCGTTCTTCGGGCTCCAGCGCCGTTGCTTTCATCACCACCGCATCCAGCCCTTCAGGCACATAGCAGGCCGGGTAGTTCAGCCGCGGGGAAATCACTTTGGATTGCGATGTTTTCTCCAGCACTTCCTCAGGAGTTCCGGTGAAAGGGGGGGTGCCCGTCAGAATAAAATGCAGGATGCAGCCGAGCGCATAAATATCTGTCCGTTGATCCTTGGTCTCGCCAGGAACCACCTGTTCGGGAGCCATATACCCTAGACTTCCCTTGATCTGCCCAACCAACGTCATGTTGCCCCAGATATGGGGCGAGCGTTCAGATCCACTTTGTTCGAACTCCGCCTCTTCAATGAGTTTACCCAAACCCCAGTCACAGACCAAAACCTCACCGAAATCATCCACTTGAATATTGTCCGGTTTAAGATCCAGGTGAACAACTCCCTGCGAATGAGCATAGGCCATGGCATCGCACACGCGGCAGAAAATCTGAAGCTGCTGATGCAACTCGCCGCGCGCTGCCCGGCCGACCACATCCACCAGCGTGGTATTGCTTTTCAAGTCCATGGTAAAGAAGGGGCGCCCATCTTTACCTATCCCGATATTATAGACCTTGATTATATTCGGATGACTCAACGAGGCCACCAGCCTGGCCTCCCGAATAAACAGATCATAGAATTCCGGTCCGCGACCGGCGCGCAGGCGTGCCATGGCAATCCAGCGCTGGAACTGCAGGTCGTACGTCCGGAAAACCTCCTTCAGCGCACCTTCGCCAATTAACGATTCATCCTGATAGCGACTTTTTGTCGCCGCCAGCTCCGAATAAGCAGGACAGAGTTCCTCCAGACCATGCGTATCCAGGTCATTGGCCTCACTGTATAATTGGCTCAAACGTTTATCCGGAACATAGTCCCCCGTAGCCTGGGATTCATTTCGATCACTCACAGCTCCAACTCCTCTGTAAGCGAACGCACCTCCAGAAGCAACCGCTGTTTCACCCGTTTCCGAAGCGTGTAAACTGATGAAACCGTCAGACCGGTTTCCTCCGCAATTTCGGCGGCTGTTTTTCCATCCAGACCCAGTTCAAAAGCCTCGATCGCCTGCCCTTTGAAAACCTGTTGCACGCGTTCCATTGCCAGGTTTCCGATATAGGTGGCCCACTCACTTTCAATCCACAGGTGGATATCCGAAGGAACCTTTAATTCATCCGCAGCGCTCTCACTCTCGAATTCACAAAAGTTGGATGGACGGCTTTGCCGCTTACGAAAATAGTTAACCGCTGTATTGCGGATAACCGTTCCCAGCCAGTTCCGGAAGGTCGATCGGCTTCGGTCATAGTTCTTAAGGGTGCGAGTCAGACCAACCAGAACATTCTGCATTACATCGTGCCGTTCGCCTTCAGGAACCCCAAGTTCCCCAAGAATATAGAGAATAAACCGTCCGTAATGACCCACCAACTCATTCCAAGCTTCTTCATCATCCGTGTCACATGCACGACTCAAAAGCGTATAGCTTGTTTTATTATAGTAGGACATAGCTCAAACCATACTGCATCACGTTGTTAAGCCAACCCCCAATCAACCCCAAACCAAACTTGTCGTTTCGTTTATTGTGCCTCTTTGTGGCTACTTCCAAGCTCCGGACAGAACACTATCCACTCGGAATCCTTCAACAATTCTAGATCGAAATTCGGTATCAGTTATTCCGCACCGCTTTTCCACAAGACAATGTCATCGACATCATTCTTCTGATTTTCACCGTCCGTACTGCGGCCGCGGGCGACCTCTACCTCAAGTTGCTTGAGTAGACGTTCTGCAACTTCAGGATGGCTTTCATAAAGGTTCGTGGTTTCTGACGGATCGGCCTCCATATCATAAAGCTGGGCGACCGGCGCATCAGCCGGCATCGCATCTTCTGTCGGCTCCGTCCAACCACCGGAACTTTTTGCGAGCAGAAGCTTCCACTTACCTTGTCGATATGAAAAGTGACCGCTGAAGGAATGATGAACGATGCCCTTACGATCCGACTCGATCGTTTCACCGGAAAGTGCCGGCAGGAAGCTCACCGTATCTTCTCCTGCATTCTCCGGAATGTCCGCACCGGTAATTTCGGCACACGTTCCCATCAGGTCGTTGAGCGACACGAGCTGATCACAGATGGTTCCCGGCTTTACCTTGGCCGGCCAGCGCAGGAAAAATGGAACGCGGTGTCCGCCGTCCCAGAGGTCGCCTTTCGATCCGCGGTATTGCGCGCTGTAATGATGGCCCAGTTCCATCAGTTTTTTGGTGCCGCACCATTTTGACGTACCGTTGTCGCTGGTGACGATGACGATCGTGTTTTCACCAAAGCCTTTTGCATCGAGTGCATCAACGATTTCGCCAATCACAGCATCGGTCATCATCACAAAGTCGCCGTAAACGCCCAGATCGCTTCTACCTTTCCATTCATCCGTCGGTACCAGCGGGGTGTGGGGCGAGGGTAACGGAATGTACATGAAGAAGGGGGTGGAAGCATCCTGCTGATTAATAAACTGAATGGTTTTCTGCGTAAGAACAGGCAGGGTCTGTACATTGTCAAAGTTTTTGCCTTTCGGACCCTTGCGGCCTGTTTTCTGCATCACAATTTCATCAGAAACAAAGCGATCATTTTCAATGTAGACATAGGGTGGGATATTCAGAGAAGCGGCAATGCCGTAGAAGTAATCAAAGCCGAGATCGACGGGGCCACCTGTAATTTTTCCATTCCAGTCCACATTGGTAAGCCCTTCTTCGTTCATCGGAGCATTATTGATGGTCGGCATACCCAGCCCAATGTGCCACTTGCCGATGCAGGCCGTATTGTATCCGCTTTGTTTCAGCACGTCGGCCACCGTGGTCCGGTCTGCCTCGATCAGCGGCGGGTCAAATCCCATCAGCACTTCTTTCTGCAATTCCGATCGCCAGTTATAGCGCCCGGTCAGGATGCTGTAGCGGGTAGGGGTGCAGACCGATGAGCTGGTGTGCGCATCGGTGAAGGTCATGCCTTCACTCGCCAGCTGATCCATTCGCGGCGTATCAATTTTTCCAAGCTTTGGATTCAGGCACGACACATCGCCATAGCCCAAGTCGTCGGCCAGAATGTATACGATGTTGGGCCTCGGCACATCTTCCTCAGGTGGTTGACCGGATGCGGCCGAAGCCAGGCGGGTCATGCTCAATAGGCAGATAAAGGTGATCGTCTGTTTTGTCATATTTATTTTTCCGTGTTTAAAGGTTCAAATCGGTCCGTGCGGAAAGGGTAGGCCGGGAGTCCGGCACCGTTGATCAGATTCACCTGCGGCATGCCGGCAAAGGCATATCGGACGTAGCGTGGTTTTTTCAGTTCAGCAGATTCCAGCACAACAGTTTCTCCTTCGATCGTTGCATCAGCAGAAACCCATTTACCGGAGTCGTCAGAAATCCAGAATGCACTTGGGGCTTCGCCGTCAATGGTCTTCAGACCTTCAGCATGATCAAACGAAAGCACCAGCGTGTTGCCCCGCATTTCCAATGTTTGGAAAACGGGGCCCTGTGCTTCGATATCCATTCCCAGTGTGTCGCGTTGGGCCAGCAGGGCTAGGCGCTGCCCAACGGGTAGCTTATCTTTTGGATGGACGTTTTTTGCATCGCCGAGGTCGATCGTGTTGGCGACCGAGGTCTTCGGAAGTTCCAATGCCTGGAGCTGCGATTCCCGCATCCAGGCCCAGGAAGCTGCGGTGGGGCTCTCGGCTTCATCGAGGATGTCTTTTGCATAGCCGGGAAGAAGCACCACGAGGAATTGAAAATCATCGCGATTCCATTCCTGCCGCAGCCGCAGCATCCATTGTTTCAGCGTATCGCCATATTTCAGCATGCCGGAGTTGCGCGAAAACCAAGGCTCTTTAATCATGCCGAACATCGACTGCGTATTGCGTTCGCCCTGATACCAAACCAGACCTCTGCAGGCATAGGGGGCCAGCGGAGCCAGCATGGCATTATAAAGAATGTTCGATTGACGGCGCAGGAACACATCGTCCTTTCCGCTCCAGGGCCTCGGCCCATCGAGAATGGATTGAATTTTTTCGTACGTCGCGGTGTCGGCATCAAATTCTTCCATCATGGTTTTGAAATGGGGGACGGTGGCGGTCATATCGCGCGGCATCCAGGCTTCGATCGACGAGCTGCCCCAGCAGGTTAGAATGATGCCCACCGGAACCTCGGCGGCCTCTTCCAGAAAATAGGCGAACGAAAATGCGACGGCACTATTTGGAATTGCATTCGTCCACGCCCCTTCGCACGAATCCTGTTCTGTAAAAGCTACGGTTCGTGGCACCTCGAACGTACGGATATTTTTTGCAGAGCTTTCCAATGCCTGGATCTCGGGAACCGATTTTACCGGAAACTTCATGTTCGACTGCCCCGAGCAGATCCAGACTTCTCCGACCAAAATATTGGAACATTGGATTTTTGGATCATTGGAGCTGCTGGAGACGATCATTTCCAAGGGTTGGAAACTTCCAGGCATTGGATCTAATACGACATTCCAATGGTTGGAAGAATCCGCAACGGCGGTTTTTTTCTGACCGGAAAATTCAACGGTAATCGTTTCGCCGGGATCCGCGGTGCCCCAGACCGGAACGGGCATATCGCGCTGGAGTACCATGTGGTCGGTAAACATTGACCCCATTTTTAGTTCGGCTTGCACAACCCATGCGGATAGTGCCACGAAAACTATGCAAAACTTAACTCGGTTCATCTCTTGCTCCTGCCAATTGCTGTTCGTCGTTTAAAGCTTGAAACTATTGCAGGTTTATCCTGTAGAATCCAGTAGAAGGGGCCTCGGATTCTTCGACGATTGCATCCGATGATCCATAGAGGGTGATGTCGTCGAACCGGTTGCCATAGTTATCGGCCGGTGCACCATGAAGGTAGAAGGTCCATACCACATCGTTCGTGCTGGAAAAGTCGGCGAAGTCGACCGCTTTAAGTTCCACGGGAACGTTGCCTACATGGCCTTCCGGCATGATATAATCCTGAAGAACGAACGTCTCGACGGTCCCGATGGTGTAACTGATATCCAGTTTTCCGCCGGCACCATATTGATCGCTATATAACGACAGGGATTCATAGTTCACCGTTGCGCCATTCGCCTCAAGGGTGAAGGAGAACCAGTCGCCTGCTGTTGCGGCGGCACTTTGAGTTGCCAAAGTCGTCCCCGCCAGATTAAACCCCGGAGAGCCGGAGTTGCTGGTGTCATAAAGTGCATTGCCCAGGACTAAGAGATCTTTGCCGCCACCGTTCAATGAGCCGCCTTGAGACAACCGGGTTGCAGTGGTACTGACTTCGGTGTCGACCGAATCAAAAGCCGTCGTGTTAAAATCACCGTTCAGTCCGGTTTGTGCATTGTACAAGGCCAGCACGTTTGTAATGGCGGGCACGACCCCTTCGGTTGCGCTTGTCCAAACCGTACTCGTTCCCTCTGTTGATGCGGGAACATCGACATCAACCTCGGTCCATTCCGATAAAGCGGAGCTGGTTTCCACTCCGTATAAATTTCCTGATTTACTCGGCCAGGTTAGAGAAACCGCGTTCGATACCACCATGATATTGGTTACTTTAAACAGGGAGGCAGCATTGGTAGGGTTGGTTCCTGCACGAAACTCAAAGCCGTCATTTTGACCATCATCATCTGAGTCCGGATTATGTGGGTCGGTACCCAATGCGATCTCCTGATCCTCCAGCAGGCCGTCATAATCGGGATCCAGCGCTTCCAGCGCTTCCATACGGAGCATTTCGGTGGCGTGAGCCGTGCCGAGCGCAAGCTGTCCAAGATAATTAAAGTGAATATTGTAGTCTTCATAAACCTCACAATTGTCTGCATTGGCAAACCCAACCCCCATCACATTCTGCGCCACCATCTCTTGTGCAAGACGGACTTTGCCAGCGCCGGTCGTTGTATCTGAGATGGTTGAATACTGATTGGAAGAGAGCCCTCCAATCACAAATGGGCGAATAAGGCCTCCAAACAGATCAGCCCGGACGCGGGCAATGAGGCCGGTGAGGTTAGCCTCATAATTATCCGCATTGGTTGCGCCGGTGTCCGCCTCACCCTGCTGCCAGAACATGCCCGTCAGTTCATAGGTATGACCGGCGTTGGTAAGAGCAGTTAGTGCGGCGTTGACGGTCGTCAAAAACGTCTGGTACATATCTCCGCCCTCCGCCCATTGCGTGTGTAAATTACTCCCGCCATGCGCATATTTGATGATGGCAATATTTGCGTTCGGATCGGCATCGGCCATCGTTCGGCCGAATGCAAGCTCGGGTCCGAATTCCACCGCGTGCCCGGATGGACTGTTTTTCCCCTCGCCGGAGTCGGGTTGGAGGTCGAGCCACGTATCCGTGGTCAGGTTTCCATTAATGGTTCCGGTCAGTGTACTATGCCAGTAGAATGCAACATCGGTCTGTGGCGAGTCATAGGGTGCGCTCAACTCGCTGGCATCTCCCCGGCCAGCCGCATTGGACTGCCCGCCCAGCAGGTAGACCTTGTAATGTTCTGCCTGACTGATTGAACTCATGAAAAGTCCACCCAAAATGAGGGCAACTGAACGTAGACTAGCGGGGTATATATTCATTATCCATTCCTGATTAATTTATGGGGTATGCACCAAAATGCGAATATAGAGATGCTGTGGCATATCCCCGGCAGGCTCCAAAAGCACTTTTTCGTAGTCAGCTCCCAGCTCACTGGCCGCAACGGATGAGACCGGACTTTTATAGTAGACATCCGCCGAGACCCATTGCACAAAATTTTCTGACACTTTCACTTCATACCCTAAACCACCCTTGAGATAGCGGTGGTAGGAAAAGGTGACCTCATTGGCATCATTCAGGAGGATCGCCTGCACGGGGCGGGAGTCGGGCAGGGTGGGGTCACTTCCCAGTGCCTGCTCAATGAGGTTGTTTACACCGTCGCCATCGAAATCAGCACTGCCGGACTGAACGAGGTTACTGAACACGGCCATTTCATAGGCATCGTCCAGCTGATCGCCGTCGCTGTCGTTGGTTATCCGGGCATAGGTGGTGACAATCAGCTGCAGGTTTTCATTTACGTTCGTCGTTGCAGGATCATCTGCATCCGAAAATGCGGATCCGGTGAGACCTCTGTCCGGAAATGCGAGCCGGATTCCATAGTTAGGTAGCGTTCCATTCGCCCAATTTGAGACCATGGAGGATATGAGACCGGACGGATCAAATCCGCTGTCGTCAGTTGCTGGGGTTCCTGCCGCCCCACCAAAAAAACCGGATGCATCAGTTGCCATTCCAAAATCAGCATTGCTGCCGAAAATGAAGGCATCAGCAATCGAGGTGGAAGCAAACAGTGGGTAGTTCGTACCGCTGGTATTATCCCAATCCTGCGTGACCCGTGCCATCTGAATATTCCCCGTATGGATATCGTTCAGCCGGTTGTTCTGATGAATCCGCAACCGCGCCGATTGAATATTCGCGAGTACGGACTCTACATCAAACTTAAGAAAGAGCTGGGTTCTCGTCTGTTGCCGGCTGCCATTTGTACTTCGTTCCCGGACATAGAGAGTTCCGGCCGCCGGCCATGCACCGGCCGCCCCGCCGACGTCTGCCGGAGCAAACGCAGTGCCCGTGGAACCGACCGCCTGCACAACAGACGGACTCAGCTCCAGTTCTTCCATTTCTACTGTGCTTCGGGCGGGGATGGATGACGCACTCCGCGGATTTGAGAAGTAGCTGAGCTCTTCGGCATCCGGATATCCATCCTCGTCTGTATCGCTTAGAGCAGGATCAGTATCCCATTGCAGAATCTCATTGCCGTCTGAAATGGAGTCGTTATCGGAATCATCATCGATAGGTGAAGTTTCGTACCGGTTAATCTCATCGAAGTCGCTAAGCAGATCGTTATCGGTATCTGGTTTATGCGGATCTGTGGTGCACTGGAATTCTTCAAGATTGCTTAAGCCATCCGAATCAAAGTCCAGCTCTGCATCTGCGGGATCCAGACGATCCAGACCGGTGGTTGTGTTTTCATAATAGTTCGGAATTCCATCCAGATCGGTGTCGAAAAACGGCACGTTACTGTCGCCATCCGTGCCATAACTGTCGTCGCCCCGAATTTTATTCAGGAGCGCATAGAGTTCGGCTTCTTTGTCCTCGTGCGCTTGCGAAGCATTGATCAGCAGGTTGGTTCGTTCGCCTGGATCGCTGTGCAGATTGAAGAGCTGTTTTGGCGATCCGAGCACGACCCCTTCCGCACTTCCAATCAGGACATTGTCGGCATCATAGGTGTCGTTATATCCACCGCTTCCAGTGCCATCGAGCAGTTTCCATTCACCGTTCTGATCAATCACGGCCAGCTGGCCGTTCATGGAATGCTGCACCACGCCCTCACGGCGGGCTTCCGGCATATCCTCCCCAATCAGGATCGGCAAGATACTCTCCGCATCCGGCACTTCCTCGGGTGAAAAGTCATATTTAAGATGCTCAGCCATGGCAGCATAAAAATCGCCCTGCCAACAAAAATGATCGGTGATTCCGGGTATCGTTACGCCGGGCCAGCGCACCATGAACGGAACACGCGTTCCGCCTTCCCAATTATCGCGCTTCACACCACGGAAGTCGCCGTTGCCATCATATCCCGCACCCAGGCTTGCAGCCTGCGCAAATTTTTCCGGGCCGTTGTCGCTGGTGATGAATACCACGGTGTTGCTCACCATGCTGTCGTCAGTCAAAGGATTACCGTCCGGGTCTTCCAAGGCCTGGAGAATCTGTCCGGTGTAGTGATCGGTCTGCGCCATGTAGTCGCCATAGTGATACGAAGTTGCGCCGACAAACTGATCCTGCAGCATCCATGGACTGTGCGGTGCAGGCATGGGAACATAAATGAAGAAGGGCTCATTATCAGCGCCCCGGGCTTGTAGCAGTTCAGCCACTTTGGCCGCCTGTACCTGCAGGTAATCCTGCATGATGAAGTAGGGGTCGTACACCCCGCCGCGCACATTGCCGCTAGTGTTGGCTGTGCTGTTCGGCGTTCCCTCTTCCAGATCCGCGTTGGTGGCCGGGACGCCCTGACTGAAGTCAACCATTCCGTTGGTCACAAATCCGCCTTTAAACAAGAGATGGTCATTTTCAATCCACGCATAAGGAGGCATATCGAGCGATGCGGTGGTTCCGAAATAATAATCGAAACCGTTGTGATAGGGGGTGTTTGAAATCGCCAGCGAAAAGTCGATTAGATCTCCAGAGGTCGTGGCGTCGTTATCATCGAGTACATTGTTGTTGTTATTCAAATCGCCTACGGGTTGTCCGTTGGAATCATGGAACTGCATACCGATATGCCATTTGCCCACCATGGCGGTTGTGTATCCCAATGATTGGAACATTCTGGCAAAAGTAAAGCGCTCGGGCTCAATCAGAGAGGGCGAATAACCGCCATTCACTCCGCCTTTTAAATCCGTCCGCCAACAATAGCGTCCCGTCATCAGTGCATATCGGGAAGGAGTACAAACTGCATCGGCGGAATGGCCTGCGGTGAAGCGCAGCGCATCCGATGCAAAGGTGTCCAGGTTGGGGGTGAGCGATGGATCGGCATCTCCGTAAATACCCACATCGCTATAGCCCATGTCATCATAAAAAATCATTAGCACATTGGGTTTGTTCGTGTTCTGATTTCCTGCCAGCAGCTGGCTGGGGTACATGCCCAACAGGGCTAATGCTATTACACCTTGAATACATCTGCTCGTTTTCATCGGACCTCTTTTCTGTAGGATAATGGTTGGTGCGGTTTAATTGAGCCATAAAAGCGGGACTCTGTCTAAGTACCGTTTTTCCAGATTGCCATTAACGGCTAAAAGATACACCTGCGCGTGTCTGGTAACAGCCATTCTTAAGTTTATCTATAAACCTTGTCGGATGATTCTTTTTGGAGGAATTTTATGCGCGCATGCCTTGGTATTCGATATGGATTTCCAATGTTTGGAACCCGTTCCGAATTCCAACCCTTGGAATGGGAATCTGGCCGTCTGCAGCAGGATCAGTTGGTGTTGGCGGCCACAGCAAACGGTCGGGGCGGGGTCGGAAGGCAGCGGTTGCAGTCTTTATCGAAATACCAGCCCACACGAATCTGGCGGAGATGATCAAGATTGCGGTATAGATTTTCACTGGGCGTCTGGTAGGCAATCACCTCGCCGCGCGCATCCTTAATCACAACCAGGAAACCGCCATACCGCTTGCCCCGACGCTCTTCATTGATCACGTAGTCGAGAAGTTCGACCGGTGGACCGCCGAATTCAACGCTGTAGTCGTTTTCTTCGGTCAGCGTGAATGTTTTTTTCTGATAATCGAGCAGTATATTTTTCTGTCCGCCGATTTCATCGCCGATCGCGAAAAACTCGGCCGTCAACGGCTGACCGTACGGGCGGGTTGAGGTTTGTTTTATCCGGGTTGAAAAGGTGTAGAAATTGCCGCGCGCCGTTAATTCCTTGGCATTATACGTAGGGCCGAATTTACGAGGTTTTGTTGTTTTTGAAAAGTTGATGTCCAGCTTGGGGGGCATCTCCAGGGTAATGTATTCGCGATCCTCTTCTGAGAGTCCGCTCAACGGCACCTTAATCTGTTTTCGATTCGCGGTTTTCAGAATGGCATTCCCGCCCACTGAGGTCATGAATTCTGCTTCAAGGGTCTGTCCGGCAAGGGTTGTCCATATACGGGTGACCGGTCTTTCATCCGGCTTCTCTGCCGTTTGAGGCGGTTCGGGTTCCGGGGTGCTTGAAGCATCAAGCGGGATGGAGGATGTTCCTGAATAGTAGTCATTAAATACCGGTCCAGTCGTGAGGGAGCACTCGTCGGCTGCAAGGAACCGTGAAATTTCGGTGAGAGTATCCCAAGAGAGTTCCTCTGTCTTGAATACGGGGAGCAGGGGGCCGCCGGTGCGGGCGGTAGGGTATTCCACACCGTCCACTTCGACTAAGAGCATGCCCGTCACGGCGCCGCCATTCCATTCGCCGAAGAGTACTTTTAAGGGCAGCGGCTCCCCGGCTTTCAGTTCAATCCAGTCTCCCACAACCATACGTTGGTTGCCCAGGAGATGCGACCGGTCACCGCCTGCCTTACTCTGCCACCAGTCAAACCAGGGATGATGAAAATGCCAGGCGCTCATCAGCACTTCTTTGCCATCGACGTTCACAAACATATAGGCGTCGCCAACGCCCCAGAAACGAAATTTAATATCTTCCGGGTAGACCAGCTGTCCTTCGTATTTAACAAACAGCCAGTAATCTTCCAGTTCCGGCGCTCCGAATATGCCCGGAGCCATACAGGTGGGAACGGGCGGTACGATTACGTGTGTGGAATATAGTTTTTTCGGTAGGCGGTAGTAGCGCGACAAGACCGAGTCTTTCCATCCGCTGAGTACATATTTTCGCAGTACGTCCCGGAAAGAATCCTGATCCATTGCAATTGGTCCGCCATTGCGGCCGCGAACCAGAGAATATACGACGCCTTCTAAATCGCTGCCGATAGATTGATCGCCGCCGAAAACGCTGATGGTGCTTAAATCCGGCATTAAGTCAAATCCGGCATACCCGCCGCCGGTGCCGACTCCGTCACCGATACCGCTCATTTCCGGCAGATAAATTTCCGGCATATTGGCTTTCTGCACCTTGGTGACAATGCGTTCGGAAGATTTGGGCTTGGAATTTTTTTTCACCTTCACCTTCGGTTTTTTGAGCTTCATTTTCGGTCGCTCAACCGGCTTTGGCGGTACAAATTTTTTCTCATCCTTGTTGTGTACGGTGAACACAACTAAGAGTCCGGCCAGCATAAACGCCGCCACATGTATGAGTATACTGATCACAAAACCGCTGGGTGCGCCCTTTGAAACGCCATTCGTTTTTTTAACTTTCTTCATATCTGAAACCTGTACGTAACCTACTTGCTAAGATGAAAACCCATATTGTCATTTAATATCACATAGGTGTTCTAAAATGCAAGAATCTTTGAGAGTTGTATTCTCATGTGTTTGCGCGGCGTCTTTGCTCAAAGAGCTTTCCGTGTCTTTATAATCCTGACCTTCACAAGCAGGTAGTCGTACATAAAAAACGGATTCTATGATACGGCCTATTATTAGAACCCGCCCTTAGAACCCGTTTTATTCTTAACTGAATATCTATCTGATTGATCGATTTATATCCCCGCCCCGTTGAGGGGCAGGGCAGGAAATTAGTTCACGAATGAACCGCTATTCCTCATAGGCCTCGATCTGGTAGAATTCCACTTCACCAGGACCGGTCAGGTTGGTCGAAGTCGTGCTGCCCGCGCCGGGAATTGCAGCCGTGTTTGTGGACCAGCCCGCATTGACCAGATCCGACTTGCTCAGTATGTTGTAGTGTATTCCCAGCTCGGAATCCCACGACAGGTTAACCGTGGATCCGGATACGCTAAACTCCGTAATGTGCGGCTGAACTTCCGGTCCGAAACCTGACGCGTAGACACGCAGCGTATCAACGCCATTCGTAGTAAATCCAGTATCCACAAAGGCAAAGCTCCATATATTGGTATCGACTTCGGCTGCAAAGGCCAGATTGCTTTCCACGAGGGTTCCTTCCCACTGCATGACATCCCAGGTGCCGTTACCGCCGTCCCATCCGGTAAAGTCGACATCCAGCTCTGCACCTGCATAGAAGTAAGCATCGCCACCGGTTCCGTCGTCGCCGTAGTCATCGACAAGGATGGTGGAAAGACCATTGGTATCGACCAGCATCTGCAGCGTACCACCACGATGGTACCAGAAGCCGTCGACCGAACCCTGGGAACCGATACCAATCGTATTGCCGGAACCCTGCACGCTTAACAGAGCGTTATTACCTGTGGCACCCAGCTCAAATCCAGTCCGTGTTAAGAGTGTTGATCCACCCGAAACATTGATGGTTCCATCACCGCCGGCATTCAAACCGAGACGAACGGAGTCACCAGCATTACCGCGCCCGAAAATCAGCGTACTGCCGTTCTCTACGTTCACGATTCCGGTACCGCCATTTCCGATCAGTACCACATTGGCTGAGTAACTCATGGTCGCACCGTCCAGAACATTAAGCGTACCCGTGGCTGCATTCTGGCCGATGTACATGGGATTCCCCTGAGCTTGATTCAGCTGAACACCAATCACATCCAACCGGCCGTCAAGAGTCCGCCCGATATGGAGCCGACTATAGGTCCGGGTTCCATACTCCGATGTGTAGATGGGATGGTTCGCCGGATCGGCAGTCTTGATCTCAATGATGGCCTGAGAGCCACCTTCGGCAGGCAACGAATTGTTGTCGTTATCGTTGAAGGCCCAGTTCACGGGGTTGTCCCAATCATTATCACCGGCTTCTCCATCCCATGTAATTTCGCCGCTCACGTATTCAATGGTCGGCGGCATGTTGGTCGTTACGTAGCCGGAATCGCCCAGGCCATACCATACTTCCAGGGTGTTGTTGGTAATGGTGAACGACCAGTCGGGGTCTGTCACACTGGGGGCAAAGGCGATCCCGTAGTCAATAAAGTCGTCCGCTTCAAGCACAACCCATTTACCGACCTGAGGGGTACCGGTAAAATAGGGTTCCAGCAGTGCGCCGACTTCAAACTGAACGTCATTACGGCCACCTTCTGCTCCGAGATCCACCACCTGAATGGGCGTGATACCCGCCGCGGTTTCATCAATGCCGACCTTCAGCACGCTCTCGGGATATTGGAACCATGTAGCGTATGCATTATTTGTATCAGGGTAGTTGGCATTGTCACCAAAGATGATCGCATCAGGCCCGGTACCGACGACATGGAATGTCCCGATGCTGCCATCGTCATTACCAAGCTCCACCCCGCGAATAAAGTTGCTGACGGCTCCGCCGCTGATCTCAAACAATCCCGTCATGCCAGCATTGTCACCATTGCCGGCGATGATCAGGGACGAGCCGTGATTGCCTTCACCGCCACCGTTTTCGAGTGTGCCGCCGGACATGATGTATTCACCTGAAGAGTTGGCGGTGTAACCCACATGAACCTTATTGGCAAGATACGTACCGCCCGACTGCATGAAAACGCCGGAGGCACCATTCTGCCCGATTACCGTTCGGTTGTACGAATTGCCTCCGTTTGCATTCTTTTGGCTGTTCAGGGTTCCGTCAGTAAAGCGGAATTCTCCGGCTGTAGTAGTACCGACATTCAGTTGCTTCACGAAAACTTCAAGCCCTGGACTGTTGAACTCGCTATAGTCGGCACCTTCAAGGTTCACGGTGCCAGTCCATATGTCATTGGTAGAGGTGAGTGTGAAAAGCGGACCATTCGTGTCGTTGCTCCAGTTGAGAGCATTGGTAAAATCATTGTCCGCTGCATCGTTATCCCATGTTTCCGCATATGCAACAGCATCAGCCGAACTGGCAGCTAACGTGGCCGCCGCTATGGCAGCGCCTAGTATTCTTGTTTTATTTCTCATCTTTTTCTCCTGTTTCATCTGATGATTCATACATCCGTAATGGGCAAGACTCTACCGTATGCTGGATGATTGAGCTTAGTACCTTCGAGCAACCAGCATACTCATGCCCTCGACATAAAAAAGGGATAATCAGGTTTATCCATAAACTTCGTTGATTTCTATGCACAAGAAGGGAGGTAGAAGAGTACTTGCCTTAGAATTCTTCGCCCGGCAGCTACACACCAAACCGATAGAACGTAGGTCTGTTCCTCAAATACTATTTCCATATTCCATTAGGTTTATGGATAAAACGGAAAAGAACTGGTGTCTGAAAAAAAGCGGCATATTCTGATTCAATCATAAAAGATGAGCCTCATTGAGACCAAGGAGTTGTGGCATGTGAATGCATGCCTTCATAAAAACAAAGGAGAAATAAATGAAATCAGTACTGCTAACGACGTGGGTAGCTGTGGCCGCTCTGTCGCTTCATGCATCAGCCGATGTCACGGTTGTCGACTTCACCTTCGATAACATTGCCAATGACACCGGCCCGGCTTTTCAGGAGTTTGACAATGGCGCGGGAACCCCTTTTCAAACGATTACCAATGGTGTGATCAATAACGCGGGCAGCTCCGGCTCGGGCTTCAACACCGTTTCCGGCGTCGACCTCAGCAGTTATAGTGCGTTCACTGTAGGGATTGTCGTCGAAGCCGCGTCCCTCGAACAGGGGCTGAATGGATCGTTCTTTGGCATCACGAGCGGGCTCGATTCGAACGGAACTGATGGTAGCGCTCTTTTCAACAACGCGGGGAAAGTCGGCGCTCCAGCTATCGGTGTTCAGATCGGTAATGGTCGGGGTGGCGCAAACATTGATCTAGCCTTTGATATGGTTGGCGGAAACGGCACCTTTACTGATATCTCAGCCGCGCCGACCCAGGAGTCCATGGATGACGGCTTCTCTTTGATGCTGACCTTCACCGATAACGGCGTGAGTGATGCCGGCGTGGCTGTTACGTCCTCCGGCCTGAGTACTGAAATCAACTACAGCGGCACCGTTGCCACTACGTACGATACCTTCGCCAACCACGTAACAGGCAACGTATCAAGCCAGGGTGGCTTCATCGACCTGACCAGCTACACCGTTACAGGTATTCCGGAGCCGGCCACTCTTGGATTGGTTGTTGCTATGGGTGGCGGAATCCTGTTTATCCGCAGACGCCTGATGCTGTAGATCCTCCGGTCGAATTGTTCAGAACGCCAGACTCAACGTTATTCGGAGTCTGGCTTTTTTGTGTTATCTTAAGTCCTGAAATGGTCACACCTTATTGCGGCTTGAACACGGTTTGCTTTTGATTAGACTGCTTGAATGCAAGGGCAGGTAGGCAGAGGATTGTCAGCTATGAAAGATGGATCGGAAAAACGAAGAATTACACTGGCAGACATTGCCAAAGCCTGTGGCGTTTCCAGCATGACCGTCTCGTTGGCCCTCCGAAAAAACCCAAAGATTTCCGAAAAAACACGCACACTCGTAAAGCAAAAGGCGGAGGAACTAGGATATGTTCCTGACCCCATGCTGTCGGCGTTAAATCAATATCGAGGTTCCACGCAGGAAAAGCCGGTTCAGGCTACACTGGCCTGGATTAATCCGTACCACGATCCAAAGCGCTTGCGTGCCATGTGTGAGTTTAATTTATACTGGGAGGGGGCGTCCTCTGCTGCTAAAGAGATGGGATATCATCTGGAAGCATTCGCAACCACAAAGATGTCTTTTTCCCGAATGAATTCCATTTTTAAGACGCGCAATATTCAGGGGATTCTCCTGGCAGCACTTTGCCGGCCTCAGTTTAGCGATAAGAATGCCGATTTCACTGAAATGCCTTGGGAGGATTATGCCATTGTCCGTTTTGGTCGGAGCACCGCGTATCCGGAAGCACATTATGTGACGAGTGCCCAAACATCTAATACCATATTGGCTTTTGAAAAGATTCTCGAAAAGGGATATCAGCGCATTGGTTTTGTGACTGAATATCGGCCGATGCGGACATTCAGTGGCGGGGTTACTATTGCTCAGCAGGCTCTTCCGGAACATCAGCGGCTTCCGATTCTTTTATTCACTCTTGGAGAAAATAAGGAATCCCGAATACAACGGTTGAAGCAATGGATCGCTGAAGAGAAACCGGATGTGATTTTTACCGATGAAGAGAAGATGCCGGAGTTTATGAGCATGCTGAATATTCGAATTCCTGACGACATCGGGCTGGTCACAACCAGTATTCACGACACCCCGATTGATGCGGGCATCGACCAAAACCCGGAAGAGGTTGGGCGAACAGCCGTCCGTACGTTGGTGTCGCTCATCAATCATCAAAGCTTCGGTATTCCGTCCATTCGCAATGAAATTCTGGTGGACGGCCGCTGGGTAGACGGTTCCATGCTTCCGCCCCGGCATTAAACCACCGATCTGAAATTCCTTTCACGTGAAAATGACCTTTTAATAAATCACCATCCACTATTGTTGCTTTGTTCATAGGTGCAGTTTTGTATCTGGTAATTCTGGTCCCCATTGCCGCTGGCGCTGTTATCTTTCAGCAAGCCATCGCTTGAGTTTACACAATAAAATCCATCATTCCCGTTATCGTTCGCTGTAGATCCTATGATGGTGAAATCCGGCACGTTAGCCACCCGGATTCCAGGCTGGTCTTCGTTCAGTCCGTTGCGGTTCGTTTTACAGTTAATGATCATCATACGCCGGCCGCCGTCGTTGGCTTCGAAACGAATGCCACGGAAATGGTTATCCGAGGCATCCAGATTATCAAGGATCACATTGTAGCAGTCGGTAGATAAATTGAATCCATTCCCTGCGGTACAGTCGCTGATGTTTAAATTCTTGAGCAGGGTGTTTTCGGCCCTTCGAAAATAGATGTTGTGGTCGTAGCCGATCAGGCATCCGTTGCCATGAATATCGCTGTTTTGGATGCGCAGATCATTCACGCCTTTGACATGAATTCCCATTGCGCAGCGGGTGATTTCAACCTCCTCAATGCGAAGGCGCTCAAAGGTGTTGCCGCTGAGCTGATCGGTAAAAAGTATGCCGTACGTATCGCCGCGAACGGTATTCCGGTCTGTGTCGCCCGGCAGGGTCTGTTCATCGGCTGGCTGCTGGCCATCGATCGTCAGATTCTTAATCGTAATATCGCTGTTCACACTGCCTTCACTGGTGGCTATCATAACCGGCTCGTTGGATTCAGCATCCAGTAAAATCTTGGAAATACCGATGCCTTGCCCTTTGAGCGTGATATCGCTGTACATGACCAGTGATTCAGAGACGGCGTGGTTACCCTCCGCTAAAATTACATGACCGCCACCCTGTGCATGAATGGTATTCAGCGCCGTCTGAATCGACTCGCCGGGCTGCACCGTGACAGTCGGTTGGTTAAATTTAATTTCAAGCTTCGGAACGGAAACCGAGACATGCTCTCGGCTGGCGTATGTGCTCATTCCATCGAGTCCGATGTTATGGGGCGATTGTATCATGATCGAAAAAGCCCCTCCGTTTTTAAGGGCGTCTGTAACTTCATCCAGCACGTCGATTTTGATGGACTGACTGTTGGTCGTCACCCAGGCATCCAGTTCATTCCCGACTACGGGTTTCGTGTTCCAGGTCAGACCATTTTCTGTCCAGCTGCTATCTTCCACAACGAAGGCTGCATTTTCAACCGGGTCGGTTGCGTTGGCCGTTGTATTGATCCAGATAAAGGCCGAATCCGGAGTCTCAATCGTGCTGGGCAAATCGAAGCGGAGGAATAATTCCATTTGTGAGTCATCGGTATTGATCGTTTTTAATTCCGTCACCGTTCCGTAGTTGGTGTCCGCATAGAGTCCATCGCGCACATAGGAATCGGATACGGCTTCCAGTTCAAGCAGATCCGGCATGGCCTCGATATACGTCTGAAAATAAGCATTGGACCCGCCGCTCACTGATATGGTGATTGAGGTTTCCGAAACCAACCCGACAATGCCGGATGCAATGGTGTTCCAGCCGGGGGCATTTATATCAGCGGATTCGACCACTCCGTATCGTTTGCCCGCGACCGAAGACCAACTCAGGGTCATCGTGCTTCCAGCAATGGATGGGGCATTCATTGTAAAAACCGATGCTGCATTGGTCGGGATGGTTCCCGCGATATACTCTTCCCGGGTCAACAGGCCATCTGCATCGGTATCGCTGTTGTCGGCCAACTGAAACTCTTCGGCGGAACTCAACTCGGGATAGTATTGCTGAAGCCAGGAATAGGGGGTTCCGTTCGTCGTATAGAACGGTGAAGAATACGTCACCCGAAGCGTATCCACGCCGTTGGATGAATCCGTATCCACCCAGTTCATACTCCATAAATCGGTGTTCACTCCGGGGGCAAAGTCCAGACCGTTATCCGTCAAGGTGCCTTCCCAGTGCATAATCGACCATACCCCGTTTTCTTCCGATCCTTGGAAACCGACATCCAATAGGGCGCCTGAATCGAAAGTTACATCGCCCCCCGAACCATCGTTGTTCTGGTCATCAATAAAGAGGGGGGTAATGCCTCCGGAATCAATGCTGATTTTCAGGATTCCGCCGGCATCCTGCTGCCAGTTGCCGTCCAGCGAGCTGTAGCTGCCAATGCCGATTTCATCCGCAGCGCTTCCGGCTACTTCAAATATTCCGGCAGATGCCACCGTAACGCCCGCCCGCGATTGGAATGTTCCATCACTGATATAAAATGTTCCATCGCCGCCAGTACCCACTGAAAGACTGGTTCCTCCCGATTCCCGTCCGGCGGTGTAAGATGCATTTGCGCCCGTAATATTGATCCGCCCCGTGGAACCGACCGATTTGGCAATATGCATCAGGGATGCTTCAAAAATACAGTTGCCACTCCGTATATTCAGCGTGCCGTCGGAACCGCTTGCATCGCCAATAAAATACGCTCCGGCAGAAGTCGTCTTCCACGTGTTCCCTGAACCAATGTCTATATTCAGCGAAGCCGTTTCTGCTCCCGCTAGCAGGAAGGTGCCGGTGCGGTATTCCGTGGTAGAATAATTCAATGAATTATTATTCATGAAGGTCCAGCTGTCCGCATCCATCACAACGGTCTGCCCTCCGGCTGAACCGGCGATCGTGATGGTGTCGCTGCCCGAAGGAACGGTGCCCGTATCCCAATTCCCGGGCACTTCCCAATCGCCTCCCTGTGGGTTGCTATATTCCGAAGCCCTCGCGGTTAAGCTGGCTGCGCTAAATGCGAGAAGTATACACGCAGATGCCAAAGTTTGCCCGTATTTCGTTGTCTTCATATATTCAATTCTCTTCAAGGCTCGAGTTCACTTCTAAATAAATGGGTTTCATGAAACAGCGCTTTCAAAAATACTGCTTCATGAAACCCAAATCGTTCTTATCGGATTAATCTATCCTGTAGACAGCTTGTTATCCCACCTCCGCTCGGAGGTGGGGTTGATTTAAACCTTACTGTCCGAAGGCTTCGATCTTGTAGAACTCCTGCGGTCCGACACCGGTCAAATTTGTTGTGGTGCTTGCTCCCATTCCGGTGATGCCTGCAATATTCGTCGACCATGGCCCAATGACCAGATCCGTGGTGCTCAGCACATTGTATCCGACAATCGGTTCTGAATCCCACGTCAGGCTGATGGTGGTGTTGGAGGCGCTGACAGCTGTGATATTCGGCTGTACAGTCGGATCGGTTATTAAGCCCGATGCTTCAATACGAAGCGTATCAACCCCATTAGAAGAGTCAGTATCCACAAAGGCGAAACTCCAGATATCCGTATCCACACCGGGTGCAAATGCCAAATCACCAGAACGGAGCAAGCCCTCCCAGGTCATCACATCCCAGGTTCCGTTTGCTCCCTCATAACCGATAAAATCAACATCCAACAGAGAACCGTTGAAGAAGGAGACATCGCCGCCGATGCCATCATCGTCTTTGTCATCAATCACGATTGTGGTCAGACCATTGCTTGACACGAGCGCCTGTAGAGTTCCTCCGTCATTCTGAGACCAGGAACCATCTACGGTTCCTTCCGACCCGATGCCAGCCTGACCGCCGGCTCCCTGGACACTGAAGAGGCCGGTCGCGGTACCCACGCCAACAGACACACCGGCACGCGTCAGGAATCGTGCATCATCCACAAGTTTGATTTCGCCGTAACCACCGTTCGAGCCGAGATTCAGCGACACACCACTGCTTTCCCGTCCGATGATCCACCGGCTGTTGTTTACCACCGTAACCAGCCCGGTTGATCCGTTACCGTTCCCGACATGGAAAAGAGAAGCTTGTGTCTTCAGTGTAGCTCCGCCATCCAGATTTAAGATGCCCGTGTTTCCATTGTACCCGCAAAATTGACTTCCGGATTGGTCAAATCTCAGTTGGTATCCGTCTCCGAGCATATCAAACCGTCCATCGTCAGCATATCCGAGGTAAAGTCGGGCATAATCACGGCTGCCGTACTCGGACGTGTACACGGGGTAGTTGTTGCTCGTATCAATTTGTGTCGTTGCTCCGGAGCTGCCCGTACCTGTAAGCGGCAGCACATTGTTGGCGGTAAAGGCCCAGTTGGTCGGGTTGTCCCAGTCGTTATCACCGGCTTCGCCGTCCCAGATGCAGATTGCATTCGTGTATACGATTTCCGGCGGCGGATCCGGAGTATATCCGGAATCGCCGAGGCCATACCAGACTTCGAGGATATGGTTACTCACCACATTGTACGACCAGTCGGAATCGCCGCCGTTATCCAGGGTAAGACCGGAATCGGCAATCGAACCGTCCACCGTCATGACCGTCCATTTACCGGTCTGGGTTCCGCTAATAAAATAAGGTTCGAGCAACGCACCGTTTTCAAAGGTGGCTGGGGCAAATCCGTCGGGTCCGTCGAAGCTCACGTCATCAATAAGAATCGGGGTAATGCCACCAGAGTCGATTCCAACCTTCAACACGCTGTTAGAGGCCTGCTGCCAATTTCCGTTTATTGAACTGTAGCTTCCGATGCCGATTTCATCCACTTCGCTTCCTGCCACTTCAAATGTGCCGGATGAGGCCACCGTAACGCCCGCTCGAGTGTAAAATGTTCCGTCGCTGATATAAAGCGCACCATCGCCCCCGGTACCCACGGATACACTCGTGCCACCCGACTCTCGTCCGGCGGTGTAGGAAGCATCTGCTCCGGTAATATTGATACGCCCCGTGGAATCGGCTGATTGCGCAATGTGCATGATGGATGCTTCCAACACGCACGATCCGCTCAGCACATTCAGTGTACCGTCGGAACCGCTCGCAGAACCCACATAATATGTTCCTCCTGAAGTAGCCTTCCAGGTGTTTCCGGCTCCGATATCGAAATCCAACGAAGCAACTCCAGTTCCCCCCAACAGGAATGTTGCCGTGCGGTATTCTGTTGCTGAATAATTCAATGCGTTGTTGGTGATATAGGTCCAGCTGTCCGCATTCAGTGCAACGGGTTGTCCGCCGGCAGAACCGGCGATTGTGACGGCAACATTGTTCGTAGGCACCGCTCCGGTGTCCCAATTCCCAGGAACCTCCCAGTCACCACCTGCTTCATTTATATATTCCGCACCCTGCGCCGCACCGGTCAGCAGACCAATGGCCAAAGCGATTGTTCTATATACCTTAATCTTCATATTCATACCTCCATGTTTGATTTTGCAGGCGTTCATGATAACCCCCCTCATGAGCGTGAATCCTACGTTCATGCTCAGAATGCGCTTGCCCTTATCCCTCAACAAGGAGTAAGTAGTTTACCATGTTAAGTAAGTTAAATTATAACGTGGGTTAAAATATGTCTGAACATTCAGTCGGTAAATCCAGCTCTGCTGATGGAGATCAACAGCGCGTTACGCTACGGGATATTGCGCGTGCAATTGGCGTTTCCCACGTCACCGTTTCACTGGCCTTGCGGGGGAGTCAGCAGATTTCCGAACCAACCCGATTGAAAGTCCAAAAAAAAGCGGAAGAAATGGGATATGCTCCGGATCCCATGTTGGCGGCCCTTTCACATTACCGGTTAAAAAAGAAAGATATGGTTACAAGGACGACACTTGCTTGGATTAATCCGTTGCAGGATCCTGCTCAACTGCGAAAGCACCGTGAATTCGACCTCTATTGGAAAGGTGCGGCTGATGCCGCCCGAAAACTTGGCTATCAGATTGAAGAATTCTGTGTGAAAGATCTGTCGTTACAACGCATGGAGTCGGTCTTTAAAGCCCGGAACATCAAAGGCATATTATTAGCCAGCGTTCTTTCGAAGGTTTTTCACGATGGAACCGTCGATTGGGATCACTTTTCCTGGCAGGATTTTGTAACCGTACGTTTCGGTCGAAAAGCAACTCATCCCCAATCGCATTTTGTTACCAGTGCTCAGGCCTCCAATACCATCATGGCGTTTTCCCGGATCACCGACAAAGGCTATTCACATATCGGGTATGTTGGGGAATACACCGAAGCGCGGGTTTTTTGCGCGGGATTTCTTTTTGCCCAGCTGGGCGTTCCAGAAGAGCTCAGAGTTCCTCCCCTGATGTTTTATCAAGAAGAGCTTCCGCAGGTGGAGAATGAAAATGTGCTGAACAAGTGGATTGAGAAACACCGGCCCGATGCGATTTTAACGGATCGTCCCTACGTGCAGCTGATGCTGAAAAAACTGGGCTATCGGGTTCCTGAGGATATTGGACTCGCCACCACCAGTATTCATGACACAGGGATCAATACGGGTATCGATCAGAAACCTGAGGAAATCGGACGCGCCGCCGTGCGATTACTGTCGGCAGAAATCAACCATAACCATTTTGGGATCCCATCCACCCGCAATGAAATGCTCATAGAGGGCACATGGGTAGACGGTTCTATGCTGCCGGACAGAAACGGATAGCTATTACTTTATTCAACGAGTTCAGCCGTAATCCGATAGTAGCAGCTGGACTGTGCCGGATTGACAGACGAGTCGAAGAATGGACTGTTCGTGACGGTGGCAATTTCCACGAACGGTTCATTCAGATTTTCGGCTCTGAAAATGGTGTACGTTCGGCCCTCCACCGCATTCCAGGATAGGGCCGGTGGGGCGAGCGCCTGAACTGCAAAGTAGGAACTGTTGTCGGTGGGGATGGTACCGGCGATATATTCCTGCAGGTTATTCTGACCGTCCAGATCCGGGTCGGCATCCGGTTCTACGAGATTCTTGAAATACAATGTTTCCCATTGGTCCGACATTAGGTCGCTATCGATATCTGCCGAGTCCGGCACGTTCCATGATGAAAGTCCGGTGCGCATAAGCGGATAGCCCGTTCCGTCCGCACTGACTGGCCACGGGGATTGATCAAAATAGAACAGCTCATCGACAACAACCCAGGATATGTCGAGCGGTTTGAGCGGGTCGTCCGAATCCTGAGGGCGTTCGATGGCAACGCGTTCCCCGCGGTCGGAGAGCGATCCGCTGTAGCCGCCAATGAAAGTTTCGCTGGCGGCGTCTAATCCATAGGCTGAACAGAACAGGTCCAGTTTGACGGAATTGGTTGGGTTGAACGAAAGAATCCAAAGGATTTCGCCGGCGGGCAGGGTGGTGCCGGCGGGGAAGTCGAATTCAACTCCGCCATCAATACGGTAGGCACCGGTTGCATTTTCAAACGTATGCGAGGTCGATCCGAGATTTTGAATCTGTATATATTCAAAATCGTTGCCGGGCTGTATTGGATTATACATCAGTTCGCTGATTTGAATCGTGGCCGCAACCGGCACGTTCGCACTTCCAAGGGTTGGAAGGGTGGTGATCCAGCTTGCCGAACCATCGGGATAGCGACCCCAGGAAACATGTTCGGTATCCGTATTTTCCTGTCCTTTGAAACGGACCACATCCACCACGCGTCCGGGTGCGGTGAGCACCACCAGTTCTCCGGCCTTATCGAGGCCGAAACCGCTGATGCGGTCGGGGTGAAAATTGTTTTCATCAAAAACGATGTAACCATCGGCTGGAATCACGGTTCCAGATGGAATTTCCCATTGGTATAACTCGTCGAGATCATCGCTCAAATACCACCCATTCAGTGTGATGTCCGATCCGGTTGGATTATAGAGTTCGATTTTATCGTTCGAATCGTAGGGTTCAGCAAGGCCGGTATCGGTATGCGCTGTAATTTCATTCAGCAGAACCGTTTCTCCTTCTTCAGGGTCCGGGTAGCCGGGCGAGCCTTTGAGGTAGGTGCTCGCGCGCCAGTTACCCCCATAATCGAGCGAGCCGGTTTCCTGACGGTCGATCGCTGAGTCGAGCGGAACCAGCGAGTGCCCCGCGCCGTCAGCAGCCTGCGGCCAGTTGCGCGCATCATCATACGTGAAGGAAATCAGATCCTCATTGCGGAATTCGAGATCCACCTTCTCGCCGCTATTGCTGAAGTCACCGCTAAACTCCCCGGCAATCGAAATGCCGCCGCCGGGATATGCGGCATTAAAGCTGTCGATATCATCGACCGCGACCAGAAACTCACCCGGGGCAAGACTGGTTTGTGCGGCATTTTTAAATTTAAAGCTGATCGCATTGTCGAACTTGTAACCTTGAAGTGAAATGGTTTCGTCTGAAATATTTTTCACCTCAATAAAGTCGTATGGATTTCCGTCGGGGGCGTGATACATCAGCTCGGTCACAGCCAAAGGAATTTCGGGCGTCCAATACGTCTCTTCAGCCAAGGCGCTCCACTCGCCATTGGTTGCGCGGCAGCGGGCCATGAGATGCGTGGGGCGGGTAATGGAAATAGATCCGGTATACGTTGAACCGGCAATGCCACCGCCAATCGCACGCGGGTCGGTACCGTCGGTGGTGTAATAAATGGTTCCCGAACCTGCGCTCAAAAATACGGTGGCTCCTGAATCAACCCGTCCTCCGGCACGACTCATCAGCGGAGGATCAATGGATGGTATTAATCCATCGGCATCCAGATAACCAATCACTTCATTGCACCGATCGCCAGAGCGGGAGAACCAGGCCCGGGTGGTTGCGACTGCATCAACCCATGTGTCGCGGTCCAGTTCCGTACTGCCCCAGCGCGCTGCGTTGGCGACGATGGCGCGGTCGATCTGAGCCGCACGGAAATCCAAACGCGCTTCGCAATTGGTTCGAACCAACACGCCGTCATTATACATGCTTTCATACACCCGATCCGCGTATTTGATGCGGTATTCCGCATTCTCGATGAGTTTGTCATGAAGGGTCATTGCGTTGAAATATTCGGGCAACGTGAAATTGCTATTCGTGAACGGGCCCGTGAAATCCAGCGCTTTGTAGGTATCCAGACTATGTTCACTGTCGTGCTGGATCCACTTGAATCCATCGGGATTGACGCGGTTGTACACGGCATACATGTTGTTTAATTTCGCGTAACGGCCCACGAACCACGTGATGCAGTTGTCGGATGCAGCCATGTGTTGCAGTACCAACAGGTAATCAATCAGGTTATCGACATCGAGCAGCTTTTCTTTGGTTGCATCAGGTTCTCCGTTGGCGTCGAGTCCTTGAATGGCAAAATAGTCCGCATCGTCGGTAAAGCCTGCCATCGCCGCAGCGTACAACCGGTTGTATGCATCCAGTGTTCCGTCCGTGACTTCGATGGAATACTGGTCCGGCAACCCTCTGCCAATTACCTTGACCGCATCGTAGTCATCTTTGTCGCCCCCGAAATAGGATGCGGCAAAGGAGGCGACCGGTCGCTCTTCGGTCATGAACAGCCCCCAGTATTCACCATTTAAATAGAGGTGGTAATAGCGGCTTCGGGTGTAGGTCTGGCCCATTGCGCCCGCGGTGTCGCGCGCGAATACATCGCGCAGAAACGTATTCTTTGAATTGTTCTCTTTCGACCAGCTATAGTTCTGCGCCGACCGCAGGTCCACTTTGTCGAACTCATCGACACCCTCTTCTTCGAACAGCGGGAACTTGAGCTTGCCCGCACCGTAGTCTTTTCGGAAAAAGAGACGAAAGGAATGTTTGGGATTTGAGCTCGTACGGCTGGCCCCACCTCGGATGCGTAATCCGGCATTGATGTGAAACCCTTCGCTCCCATCGGGATTGATCAGTTCCGCGGAAGCCGGGACCTCCCAACCGTGCTGGGAAGCATTGACATAAATCCCAATGGCCGGGTCGTACAGGTTTTCATCATCCGTTGTAAGGGATATTGTCGGAATGGCTTTCAGTGCATCTTGGACCGAGACCACCTGATTCGATGCGTCAAAGTAGGTCGCGTTTACGACAGCGGAGTCCATGCCGTATTCCAATGATTGGCCGTTGATCGATGCTTCTGCTTGGGAGCGGTTCGCGACATCGTCGACGAAAATATAGGTGTCGGTACGTGGGAACGATGGCTTCCAACCCTCTGCGAAGGAGCGGACGCGGAAACACGTTGTGGCGGAGATGGTGATCGGCCCTGTATATTCGGGGCTGCTCTCGGTGGGTTCAGATCCGTCGGTTGTGTATCGGATTGTGGCGCCGGGCGTTACGTTCGACACGGACACCTGAAACGGGCTGTCGTGAAAACCGCGTGCCGGCGTTGTAACCGGGGTTTCTACATCGCCCAGATAGGTAACGTTTGCATTCGCTGTTCCGGGCGTGCTGTAACCAAGCATTCCAATTGCAGATGCATCGATATCTCCATCGGCAAAGGTTGCTTCTATCTTCGGCATAAAAATGAGATCCGAAGAAGTGAGTCCTTTATTCAGGCCAT
Source organism: Pontiellaceae bacterium B1224 (assembly GCA_029432815.1). Taxonomy (GTDB): domain Bacteria; phylum Verrucomicrobiota; class Kiritimatiellia; order Kiritimatiellales; family Pontiellaceae; genus Pontiella. The sequence goes on from JAROBA010000011.1 coordinate 108,547, forward strand.
GAATCGCCAATATATTTGCCCCAGAGTTCAATGAAGAGATATGGGACGTCAGATCAAAATCTACAAAACTTACAGCTGAATCATCGCTATGCAGTGTTCCTCCGCTATCCCACGCCAATGTGCCCGAGACATTCGCCGATGCGACAAGATCTCCGTTGATATAGGCCGCGAATCCGTCATCGTATTTCATCTTTAAATTCAGACTGGTGGCCGCTTCGGCGCTTTCAACTGAAAAGGGAACGCGGATGTAGACGGATTGGTTAACGCCTTGCATCGCCATAACATTCAGACCGATGAGACCTGTATAGTCAGTATCCTCGTCATAACCCACGCCCGTCGTTCCACTCAACCATTCCGAATCGTCAAAGGCTTTTTCCTGCCAACCTGCAGCATCCGATGCGCTGGTGGGAATATGCGCGGTGCAGGGAGCTCCTGTTTCCAATAAGACGATCGGTTCGAGACCGCTGCTTTCAAAGCGATAGCCATAGGAGACGTCCTCATCCAACGACGGAAACGTTAGGGAGTGCTCAACCGTACTACCATCCGCTTGAACTAATAGCACAGATTCGCCGGAAGCGCTCAGCTTGAAATTGGAATGCAGTTCAGCGCCTGCGACAGCTCGGTTTTTATCGGATGCAAAGACGATTAGGAAACCCTCGGGAGCGATACTGGTTGCGGGGAACTGCCATTTAACGAGGTTCGTAGCAGTATCGGTTAAATACCAGCCGGTTAAATCGACTGGGCTATCGCTTGTATTGTGCAGCTCAATCCAGTCTGGTGAATCTCCGTCTTCATCCTCGAGTGAGCCGCCGTTGTCTGCCACGATTTCACTAATCCATACGTTCTGAGAAAAACTGGTTGAAACCGCCATAAATCCGATAAAAAACAGATGCGCAAGGTGTAGTTTATAATGTTTCATATAGATCAAATCCGTTTACTCAGCTTTTGGCGGCTACCTTATGAGTCGTTTAATGGCAGACAACCAATATACCAAAGTGTTCACTAAACCATGTATAAGAAAGGCTATAGACCCTTCTGTACAAAACGGATATGTCAGCAGATTATATACCGTGTTTCGATGTTTGTTTTTTGAGTTACCAAGGTAATCTTTTTGGCCGGTTAAACTCTGACAGGAAACGTTAGGTAATGTTGTGACTTTGTTTGATGGATCTGCTGTAAAAATTATCATGTTTGAGCAGATCAGCCGGAGAAGCGTAGTCTATTAATCTTCCGTTATCGAGGATGGCAATCCGATCGGCATTTTTCAGGGTGGAGAGGCGGTGTGCGACAATGAAGGTGGTGCGGCCTTTCATGGCCTGATCAATGGCGCGTTGAACATGGGCTTCCGATTCGCTGTCGAGCGCGCTGGTGGCTTCGTCAAGAATCAGGACCTGCGGATTGCGTACGATGGCCCGCGCAATGGCCAATCGCTGCATCTGCCCGCCCGACAGTTTGACCCCGTTCACACCGAGGCGGGTTTCAAGCCCTTCCGGCAGGGCTTCAACAAAGTCGCGGGCATGGGCCATTTCCAAGGCCTGGAAAACTTCTTCAGTCGTGACTTCGAGATTCCCGTAGGCAATATTTTCAAAAACCGAACCGGAAAAGAATACCGGATCCTGGGTTACGACCCCGACGTTTTTACGATAGCTCCGCAGATCCATCGCCTTCATATTCATTCCATCGAGTTCGATGCTCCCTTCATTGGGGCGGATAAAACCAATCAGCAGGGAGAGCAGGGTGGATTTGCCACCTCCGCTCGGTCCGGCAATGGCCAACGAGGTGCCGGCCGGAACCGAAAGGGAGAGATTACGAATGGCCGGGGTGGAGGATTCCGGGTAGGTGAAACTGACATCGTTAAATTTAAAGTCACCGCTGATGTCGGTGTATTCCGGTTTCCCGTTGTTTTCCTCCAGATCGGGAGCACTGAAGATTTCAATGATGGAGTCGAGCGATTCCCGGGTTTGTAATACTTGCGGAACGAAGGTCAGCAGATTGGCCAGACTGTTGGAGAGGGTGAGGAAAAAGGTGTTAAACATCACCACGTCGCCCACTGTGATCTGTTTTTTAAAGCAGGCGACCATTGAACCACCCAGAAAGAGCACCTGCATGACGCCCATCACCACCCAGCTGATGGCCGCGAAGAGCTGGGTCAGTTTGTCGAAGCGAACCCCTTTTTGATAAACGCCCTGGATGCCGTCTTCCACATGGCGAAGCTGATGCTCTTCCAGTCCGTGCGCCCGCGTGATGGGCATCATGGTGACCATCTCGTTGAGATGAGAGCTCATGCCTTCCATACTTTTACGATAGTCATTCACGCTGTCGCTCATCTGGCGACGGAACAGGCCGGATACAACACCGCAGAGCGGAACGGTGAGTGCAAAGAACCAAAGCGCCTGAGGGTTGCTACGGGCAATCATGATGCTGGCAATGAGCAGTCCCAGAAAAAAGCTGTACCCCTGTTCAAAGGCCAGCTTCGGAAGCAGCTCGATCATTTCAATATCGCGGATGGCTTTTGTGTGGAGCGAACCCACACTGCTGCGGTTGTGATAGTGAAGGGACAGCACCTGCAGCTGTCGGCAGATGCGGATGCGCAGATCCATTCCGATCCCGCGCGTGAGGTGCACCAGGTTGCTGGTGTAGAAAACGGCCGCTGGAACATTCTGTAGAAAGAGAAAAATCGCGATGGAAAGATAGAGCAGCAGTTTTCCAATGTCTGGATGATCCGAATAGCCCATATCGATGATACGCGCTGTCACAACCGGAACCAACCAAACCGGCGAGGCCTTGAGGGTAATGAAAAACAGCGCACCGAAGATGTGTCGATGTTTGTTGCTGAACAGTTCATGCAACAGCACCGATTCGCTGCGGTTTTTAGATGGGGTAAACATGTTGAGCTCGAAGCAGGGCGTTAGCTAGTTGCGGGGATCGAGTTGGTAGATCGCCAGGTTTTTATATTGATGGTGCGAGCCAACCATTCGGAATCCGAAATAGCCTTCGTCATAGGCGGGGAAATCGTCTTCCGTGTAGATTGCTTCTGTTTTAACCCGCTTGCCGTCTTTGCGAGACTCGACCGTGATGGTGTCGCCCTCTTTGAATTCATAGACCACCTGACCATCTTTGATGTATTGCAGCATGTCGTTGCAGACGACCAATTGGATCGTGTGCCATTTGCCGGGCTCGATCAGATATTCCGGCTTACGGTCATTCCAGTTCACGGCCATGTGCGGAATGTCTTTGCCGTCAACCCAGCGCGGATAGCGACGGAAGCGTGTCGTTCTGTTTTTTCCTCCTCCGGTGCAGGCGTAATAGCCTTCCATTTCGTGATAACCCAGAAAGCCGCCGTGATAGTGCGTATCTGTGGTTTCTAAAATTGCATCAAACTTCCGAGGGTCGGAACAATGCCAGAAGTTGTTGATGTCGGTTGCAATAATGCCTTCATCATTCAAGGTTTCAAGCGGGCAGCGAACCTGATAGACAATCGTGATCGGCCCGCTGAACTTTTTATCCAACCACGCCGTGCAGCCGCGTTTCGGCATATAAAGATCCAGCATTCCATCTTTATACGAAATGCGTTCTTCGAATGAAGTATCATCGGTCGAAACCTGAACCACCCAATTCGTTGGATCTTGAAAATCCGTCGAGTAGAGCTCCTGCCCAATGGTGAACGCTTCCTCGCCATAGCCCAGCACCAACGGACCAGCATCTGTACCGGCAAACGAAGCAAAAGATGCACCGATCAGCACACCTGTCAGAATTTGTTTAAATGGATTCATTTTGGATCCAGCTGATAGACCTTCAGGTCTTTATACTGATGGTGCGTACGGACCAACCGGAAGCCGAAATAGCCTTCGTCATACGAAGGGAAGGTCTCTTCGTTATATTCTTCCTCGATGACAGCACGTTCCCCATCCACTACCGTTTCGACCGTTACGGTGTCGCCCGCCTTGATTTCATAAAACACTTTCCCATCCATGCTGTATTGCGCCATCCCGTTGAAGATGACGAGCTGGACGGTGTGCCACTTTCCGGGGGTGATCAGATAGTCTTCATTACCATCCCGATCGTTAAGCGCAATATGTGGAAACGGTTTTTCATTCACCACGCGCGGGTACCGACGGAAGCGGGTGGTCTGGTTGCCAACAGCTCCGCCGCCACCGGTGCTGGCATAGTACCCCTGCATTTTTCCGTAGCTGCTGAAGCCGCCGTTAAACAGCTCATAGTTGAAAATATCGGTTTCATTATCGACGCCGGAGCAGTGCCAGAAGTTATTGATGTCGCGTGCCTGAATGCTTCCGCCATTGACGGTTTCCAACGGGCACAGCACCTTGTATTCAATCAGGATCGGTCCTTTAAACTTATGATTGAGCCAGGCCGTACAGCCGCGAGCCGGCATATAGAGGTCCAGCATGCCGTCGTGGAATTCAATCACCTCTTTTTCAGGACCTTCCTTCGCCTCAACCTGAATCACCCACTCATTCGTATTGGAGAAATCGGTTGAATAGAGTTCTTCACCAACGGAGAACATGGATTGGCCGTAGCCTAGCTCTTCCGGTTTATCGGCAGTCGCACAGCTGCTGAGCAGGGCAACGCTGAAGAGTAGGGGAATAGAAGTGAAGATGTTGAGTTTAGTCATTTTGAGTTTCCTCCGTACGAATTACGTTTCCATTTAATAGTTCTGTCACCGAAATACGAATGTTTTCCGGATCGCTGTCCAAACCGGAAATGTTAATTTTCTGCGTTCTGCCGTCGGTCAGTTCGACCACCAACTCGTTTGCACTATTTGCCTGAACCGATTTCACAACGGACTCCGTTTCATAGGGTTCTATGACGGAAAGATATCGCGCGTCGGTGCCGGTGCTGCGAACGGCCATTGTTTTGCGGCGTTGTGTTTCATCGCCCATCGGGAAGTCGCCGCCGATCGTTGTCTTGAATGCAACCGCGTCCATGCCCGAAAGGTCAATGGTAATGCTGCCGCTGGACTTGGAATCCTGCGGCATACCCGGCGTGGAATTTTCCATGAGCATGCCTTCAATTTTCACCGGGCCGCCGTAATAATCTTCGCCAGCGACTGCCGGTTGTAGGATATTGTCATATTTGACGGGAAGAGATGAAATGAATACTTCCGAACCGTCGTCGAGAATCAATTTCGCATCGCCCCAGAAGATCGTATTGTTCTGCGGTTTTTCAGTTCTCGTAGTCAGCACCAGTTCTTTTTTGCCCGAAATATTCACTTCAATATCCTGTGCACCGAGTATCCACGCACCCGTGCTGTCTTTCTCCAATGTTTCGCCATCGGCCGTCACACTGTACCAGATGCGTTTATTCACATTAAAGGTTTCCGGGGCGGTGGCGATCATGATCTCATTCTGCCGCGGCCAGGCATTAAATATATCGATCTTCAACGGACCGTCTTCGCTCGCCTTCATCCGGCCGATCTCATTTTCGCATCCTTTGCCGAAGCACATTTCAAAACGGGCCCGGGCAGTGCCTTCGGTCTCGTACCAGTCGCAATCTGTAATGAACTGCGCCGCACCCAGTGGATCTTTATTCATCTGACCGTCATGGCGAACCAATTCCACCTTCTCGGCTTCCAATCCCTGGAAGCCTTTCACATGAAACAACCAGTCAAACGTATGTTCCTGTTCTGCCTTCAGATAATCAGCCAATACAATGTAGTCATCCATCATAACCATTAAGCGGCGTTGCAGTACCGGTTCGGTATAGCCGGTCACTTCCGCATACGCCGGCGCATTTTCCGGGATATAGATCGAACGATTGTCTGCTTCGACTTTTTTTGCAAAGTCGGTTTCCAGCCCGTCATAGAGCATCCCGCCGTAAGGAGGATGACTCCATCGCGCTTCCGACTCAACCGCCACGGCCTGCAGCATATCGCCGGTATAATAGAAGGTGCGGAAACTTTCCTTCGGCTCCTGCATCTTTTGATCTACCACTACCATATTCTTGGTCATCGAGGTTTGAACTAAAAATTTGTAGAGATAGGAGGCATAGCCATACCAGATCATTTCCGGATTATAGAAACTGCGTCCATAACGCATCATATTTAGGAACCCGGTTCTGTCGAAGTGACCGTGATGTCCACCATGTGAGCCGTAGTGCAGGGTGGCCTGAATCTGCTCGCGCTGTTCCCTGTCTTCCGCCTGAGAGCGCAACTGGACGATGCCGATGTTATCCGCATAGGCTGATTCTTTCATTTTTTCTGAAGTCACGTTCGGCAGATCCGGCACGCCATAGAGCAGGCTTCTCTCCGTGCCGCGGTTAATCACGGCAGCATATTCCGGATCGCGATAGAGGTAGTAGGCCAGCTCATAGCGATCTCCGGTCACTTTCATTTCCGTGGCATCGTTCACGGCAAACATGACTCCGCGATAATCCAGGAAAGGAATCATCGCATCCCACATGTCTTTGATGTTTACGCTATTTTTAGCAAGGGGACCCCATTTCATGAAATCCATTCCGAACAGGCCGGGCACTCTACGTTCCGGTAGCAGGGCAAAATATTGAGTGGGTCCAATCGGCATCTCTTCATCGATGAAATTGATTCCCCAGGGCAGCAACGCAATTCCAATCTCTGAAAACTCGCTGGCCACCCACAGGTTATATCCCACAGCACATTCATACCACCAACCGTCGCTCATGACCCCATGAATGAACTGCTGGTAAATGCCGGTTGGTGCATAGAGCAGTTCCTCAACAAGGTGCCAGTCCTGAATGGCCAGAGCGCAATATAGGGCACTAGTCACTTCGGCGACATCCCAGTTACTGATGGCACCGAAATCAGTGCCCAGCTGGATGGTTTCGATGTGCAGGCGGAAGGTGTTTTCGACGAGTTCTTTATCTTCATCCGTCAAAATGCCGGAATCCAGAATCATATCGTAGGCGCGGGCCACGTGCTGGAAGAACACGCCTTCTTTCACAAAGTTCTGCGCGTTCCCGCGGAAGGTGGTGGGATAGCCGTTATCCAGATTGACCACGCGACGAATAAACAACGCACACTTTTCTGCATATTCTTTTTTTCTGGTGACCTGATAAGCAATGGCGCAGTCAAACAGATCATCCGCATTGTCAAGATGATATAGATTTCTGCCTAAATGAGGATTCACAGAGGAGGGGCCCGTCGCAAGTTCCGGAACCTTCCAATTAGAGGCAGTTTTTTCATATTTAGCCAGCGCCTCTTTTGCCCAGTCGTAGGTTTGAGCGTTTTCCCGAACCACATCCCACCGATCCTCGGTAAATACAATGTTTGGAAAAGGAACCGCGACGGCCGTGGTAAATTCCAGGGATTGTGCTGCAGAACCCTGACCATTCGGGATCACTGTAATCACCTGCTTTTCCCGGATGCCCTGAGGCAGTCGTGCAGGGATAGATACTTCAATTCGACAGGTCTTTACCTCTCCCGGAGCCAATTGCAGCAGGGCCGGTTCAATGGTCACGGGCATGGCTTCCCAACCCAACGTGGAAACCATAAGCTGGACGCTTTGCTTCTCGGCGGTCGTATTGCCAATGCTCATCTCATACTGTACCGTGCCGCCGGCTTCAGCAGATTTTCCCTGAGCCGGTGAGTCCAGCGCAATGCGCTCGCCCTTGGTCAGATGTAGATTCCGAATTTTCAATACCGGATTTTTCGGAGAGGTTGCCGTGATCTCAACCTCTTTAACAGCCTGTAGCGATCCCCAGCGCTGGCCTTCGGAAACATCAAACAGTTCCCATGGAACATAAACGGTTTTCCAGCCCTTTCCAGTGATTGGAATTCGGGCCGTGTTGATGCCGCTCAAACGATTTGCATCGCTCTCCGTTAATGTGGCGGACACAATCAGGTCAACGGTAGATTCCTTTTCCAGAAAAACCTCAAAACTCAGCCCCGCATAGATACTCCAGTCCGATGCATATTCATAATATTCACGGAACCCGATATATTTAAACTCGCCGTCGGGATAGCGGTATGAAATGGGCTCGCCGCTTTTGAGCGAGATCTCATCGTCATTAACTTCAGCAATTCCGGACCAATCCGAAAAATCAGGACTTCCGATATCGGCACGCAACTGTGCGTGGGTGATTAAGGGAAGCAGAGCCGCTATCAGCATGAGTACTTTTTTCATATCATCTATTCCTGTTCTGAATATGCGAGACCGTTTGATCAAAAGGTTTTTTCTTCGCGAATCAGCTCACCGTCTTTGAATTCCTTAACGTCGATTGAGACATCCTGATCTTCTTCAGCGAAGCCGGAGATTATAATCTCCTGAATGCTTCCATCCACCAGTTCCACCGTCAGTTCATTCGCGCTCTTCGCGGTTACCGATTTGACGACCGATTCCGTTTCATAAGGTTCAATGATAGAGAGATAGCGAGTTTCGGAGCCAGTGCTGCGAACGGCCATCGTTTTACGGCGTTGTGTTTCATCGCCCATCGGGAAGTCGCCGCCGATGGTCGCTTTGAAAGCAACCGCGTTCATGCCCGTGAGATCAAGGGTAATGCTGCCGGCGGACCTGAAATCCTGCGGCATACCCGGCGTGGAGTTATCCATGCGGATGCCTTCAATCTTCACGGGTCCGCCATAATAGTCCTCTCCGGCAACCGTCGGTTGCAGGATATTGTCATACTGAACCGGCAACGAAGAGACGAATACCTCAGAACCGTCATCCAGAATCAGCTTTGCATCGCCCCAGAAAATGGTGTTGTTCTTCGGTTTTTCAGTTCTCGTAGTCAGCACCAGTTCCTTTTTGCCGGAGATATTCACTTCAATATCTTGCGCACCCAGAATCCATGCGCCGGTGCTCTCATCCACCAAGGTTTCGCCATCAGCCATTAGGCTGAACCAGACCCGTTTATTCACGCCAAAGCTTTCCGGAGCGGTCCCGATCATGATTTCATTCTGTTGCGGCCAGGCGTTAAATACATCCATCATAAGAACGCCGTCTTCACTGTTTGGCATACGGGCGCCGGCATTGTCGGCCCCTTCGCCCCAGAGCGTTTTAAAGGTGGCGCGGGAGGTGCCTTCTGTTTCATACCAATCGCAATCGGTAATAAACTGTCCGGTGCCCAGCGGATCTTTATTCATCTGTCCGTCGTGGCGAACCAGTTCCACCTTGTCGGCTTCCAATCCTTGGAAACCCTTAATCTGCATCAGCCAGTCGAAGGTATGCTCTTCATCTGCATCCAGATAGTCGGCCAGCACCACATAGTCATCCATCATGATCATTAGGCGTCGCTGCAGAATGTCTTCCGTGTAGTCCGTGCAGAGACCGTATTCCGGGGTCTCGTCCGGAATATACAATGAGCGGTTTTCTTCCTCCGACTTTGCTTTAAAGTCGATGCCGTCCAGATGGGTGTAGACCAGACCGCCGTAGGGCGGGTGACTCCATTTCGAGATGCTTTCAACCGCTGTCGCCTGCATCATGTCGCCGGTGTAATAGAACGTGCGGAAGCTTTCGCGGGGCTCCTGCTGCTTTTGATCCACCACCACCATATTCTTGGTCAGGGAAGTTTGAACCAGGAACTTGTAAAGGTAGGAGGCATAGCCGTACCAGAACATTTCCGGGTTATAGAAGCTGCGCCCGTAGCGCATCATATTGATGAAATTCAGCCGATCGAAATGCCCATGATGTCCGCCGTGCGAACCATAGTGCAGCACGGCCTGAATCTGTTCGCGCTGTTCGCGGTCCGGCGTCTGGGAGCGGAGCATCACGGCCCCGAAGTTATCGGCATAGGCCGACTGCGTCATCATTTCCGACGTCACATCCGGCAGTTCCGGAACGCCATAAAGCAGATCGCGTTTGTCCCCGCGGTTGATCACTGCCGCGAATTCCGGATCACGATAGAGATAGTACGCCAGCTCATACGGCTTGCCCGTCACAAACGATTCTTTGGCATCGTTGACGGCAAAGATTACGCCGCGGTAATCGAGGAACGGAATCGCCGCATCCCACATCTCTTTAATGCCGATGTAGTTTTGATTGATGGAACCCCATTTTTCAAAACTCATGCCGTGCAGCCCCGCCACCCGGCGGCTCGCCTGCAACGAAAAATGCGGTGTGGTTCCAATCAGGAACTTCTGGTCTTTCAGATTGATACCCCACGGTTCGAGGGCGATGGCGGTTTCTGAAAATTCGCTGGCGACCCAGGTGTTATAGCCGACCGCACATTCGTACCACCAGCCATCAGCCATGATACCGTGATACATCTGCGCATAAACACCCGTCGGGGAGTAGAGCAACGTATCGATCAGGTTCCAATCCTGCAGCGCCAAAGCGCAGTACAGCGCGCCGATCACTTCCGCCACGTTCCAGTTGCTGATGCCGCCGCGTGTGTTGTATTTGATCGTGAGATTCACAAACAGGCGCATCGTATTCTGAATCAGCGCGTGATCTTCTTCTGTCAACAGCTCCGAATTACGAACCATATCGTAGGAACGCGCCACACCCTGAAAAAAGACGCCTTCATGCACAAAGCCTTCTCCGCTGGCTTGCTCCGTTGCCGGGTAGCCGGTTTCAACATCCGACAGTTCGCGAAGCAACGTGATTACTTTTTCAGCATACGCTTCGTCCCCCGTCAGCTGATACACAATGCCGCAACGGTTCAGCTCGTCGGCATTGCCTTTATGGAAAAGTGCCTGCCGGGGATTTTTTGAATTAAATGAAGCCTTCGGAACGTTCCACTTGGATGCCTTCTTTTCGTAGTCAGCCAATTCCTGCGCCGCCCATTCATAGTTGGCCACCTTGTCTTTAACCTCCTGCCACTTGTCGGCCGTAAAGACAATGTTCGGCGTCGGCAGTGCAACCGATGTGAAATATTCAATGGTGACGGCTGCAGAACCTTTGCCATTCGGAATGGCTTTAATGACCTGTTTTTCGCGTGCACCGTCCGGCAGGGAAGCGGGGACCGCCACCTCAACCTGAACGCTTTTCGTTTCACCCGGAGCCAGCTGCAGCATGGAAGGTTCCATGGAAACGATCATCGATTCCCAGCCCAGTTTTTCGACCAGCAGTTGAACGCCCTGCGGTTGATCAGTGGTGTTGCCCACCTTGAATTCATACGAAACGGTTCCGCCGGCGTTAACGGCACGGCCCTGAATCGATGTTTCCAATGCCAGCTGTTCGCCTTTGGTCACCCGAATATTCCGGATCTGCAGGTTTTTATTCTCAGCAGATTCAACGGTGATTTCCAGCTCCTTCACCCCCTGCAGCGCATTGCCTTGCTGACCGATGTTTACATCAAATAAGTCCCAGGAGAGATAGACAGTTTGCCAGCCTTCTCCCGACACAAGGGCTTTAGCCGTCGAAGCCGGGTTCAGCTCCATGTGGTCTAGCGGGTCCGCCTTGAAGGTTGTAACGATTTCAGCGGTACTGGGTTTAGCCAGAAAAACTTCAAACGAGAGTCCGGCATAGTCGTACCAGTCCGCCGCGTCGCCTTTAAACTCGCGCTTCAGGTTCGGGTATACGCGGTTCTGACCGCTGTATGTGTAACGGATCGGTTTCCCGCTCGTGAGTTCCGCTTCGTTATTACGAACATTGGATATTCCGGACCAGTCTGAAAAATCAGGTGCGCCAACCGGCTCGTTGAGTTTTGACTGTGCTCCATGGCACACCATACCCAGCAAAAAAATAACAATACTAATCATCGATTTCATACCGGAACTCCAAAATCTGAAAGCACAGTGCCCGAAAAAACACAAAAACCGAAATGCAGCATTTCGTATGTTTTTGTGCTTTCCGTGACCGTCTAATTTACTTATTGCCTTGCATCATTGCCGTGCGGGCGGCTCTCTTTTTTCCGATAGAACGAAGCACGACTCCGACGGACAGCACAATGCCGCCGCAGATGAGAACCAGCATACGGGCTTTGAAATCATTGGGCACCAGCAACAGCAGCAGGGTGAGTCCGCCGTAGGCCATGCAAAGGTTGGCCAGTACCAGGTATTGGCGGCTGTCGCATTCATACTCGGGCTCATGTTCCTGGGCACGGTTGATCGGCGTGTTCATTTCCGTCATGAAGTCGTCGACCTGCTTGATATATTCCTCACTGGAATATTTGTAGAAAACTTTGGTGAAGAAGAACCAGATCGTGCAGGCCGCGGCAATGATGCCGGTCGTATACGCAATTTTGAGGTCTCCAAGCTCCCGATCGTTGAGGGCCGGCTCCCAGGATTCACGAATTATTTCCAGCCATCCCCAGTTGGTAAAACCGATGTGCAGGATGACCGAGACGATAAATCCGATCACCATGGTAGACCAGCCGGCCCAGCCGGGAACTTTCTTCACGAACATGCCGTAGAGCATCGGCAGCGCGGCCGGCAGACCAATGGCCGCCGAAGCCAGCAGGATCAAATCGAACAGCTGCAATCCTTTGATTTGGGAGAAGATCATGGCGACGCCCGTCCAGATCAGGCCGTACACGAGAATGAAGATACGACCGACGAGGATCTGATTCGACTCGCTGGCTTTTTTATCGACCACACGGATCCAGAAGTTGCGGACGAATCCGGCGGAGAAGGCGTTGAGCATGCTGTTCATGGAGGTCAGGCTGGCTGCAAAGATCCCGCAGACCAACAGGCCGAGAAGTCCTTGGGGCAACAGCTCCTTGGCAATCGCCACATAAGCCGCCTCGCTCGGATTGTTGAGCTGAGGATACATGCTCCCCAAATCTTTGAAAATGATTGAAGCACCGATGGCCGGGATGATCCAGATGGCCGGCAGCAGGATAAATCCGACCACAGACACCCAGGCGGCTTTTTTTGCATCTGCCCCATCTTTTACGAACAGGTAGCGCGCCGCGCCGGACTGCATGGAGTTGGCAAACACAATCTGGTTAATCAGCAGCAGGACTGAAAAGACGACAATCACCACCGGCCGCTCAAACTGGGTCCAGTCCTGGATGCTAAAGGCGTGCATCTGGTCGACCAGACCGCCGATTCCTCCAATCTTTTCATGACCCAGCGTCAGTACGGCCATGATGATGGTGATCACCAGTACCACCATCATCTGCACAAAGTCGCCGGCGGTGGCTGCCCATGAACCTCCCAGCAGGGTCATGATAATCGTAACCCCGGCCAGAATCCAAATAATCGGTTTCATAGGAACCTCGAAAACCCCGGACATGAAAACGGAGATCGTATAGAGCATAATGCCGCCGAAAAAGGTGGTGAAAAACAGCGGGAGCCAGTTGAAGATCTGCTCGCTGGTGTTGCCGAATCGTTTTTGGATGGCCTCGACCGCGGTAATCACACGCATCTGGCGGAAGCGATGTACCGTGAAAAGCACGGTGGTCAGCGTTGCAATGGCGTTGCAGACAAACAGAATCAGGAAAAAGGTTCCCGTCTCATACGCTTTGCCTGCGCCGCCGGTAAACGACCAGGCCGAAAACGAGTTCATGAAGGCCGAGCTGCCGACCACCCACCAGAGCATTCCGCCACCGCCGCGGAAAAAGTCGGAGGCCGTTTTACTGAAACTCTTGTAAATCGGGCCCAGCGACAGCATGAAAACCAGATATACACCAATTACAATATAGTCATAATTACTCATAGTACTCCCTTATCAATCCAATGCTTGGAAACGCATTAGAATTGCCCCTTTAGTTATTAATTCAGGCTTCCGTGATACTTAGTTGAATCGTTTGCCGGATATCATCCGACGCCGAACCAATTTGCACTTCAAAAGCTCCCGTATCCACCACATAATCCCCTTTTTCTTCGTTCCAGTAGCGCAGGGCACTGGCAGGAAGATCTATTGTCACGGTTGAAACGGCACCCCGAGCCAGACTTACGCGTTTAAAGGCGGCGAGCGAGTGGATCGGTTGGGGAACGTTTGATTCCAGATGGTGAACGTAGAGCTGAACCACTTCGTCGCCGTCAACCGAACCGCTGTTGGTCAGCTCAAATTGAACCTGAATCGTTCCTTCGACGGTCATGGTGTTGGCAGAAGCGCTCAGCGTTCCATAGCCAAACTGCGTGTAGCTCAGTCCATGGCCGAAGGCATAGAGCGGTTCGCCCTTAAAGTAGCGGTAGGTCCGGTTTTCCATTTTATAGTCATAGTAGTGGGGCAGTTCTTCCGTTGAGCGGTAAAAGGTGAGCGGAAGTTTTCCGGACGGGTTGCAGTCGCCGAAGAGAACGTTTGCAACCGCTGTGCCGGCCGCCTGTCCCGGATACCATGCCTGCAGGATGGCCGGCAGGTTTTCAGCTTCCCACGGAAAGGCCATGGCACCGCCACTGCAGTTAATGAAGACCACCGGGGTTCCGGTGGCATGCAACTGCTTGATCAGCTCATGTTGTACAGGAGGCAGTTCAATTGAGGTGCGGTCACCGCCGTTAAAGCCTTCCATCTTTACCGGCATCTCTTCGCCTTCCAACTCTCCGCTGATGCCGCCGAAGTAGAGAACCACATCAGCGTCAGCGGCAATATTGAGCGCTTCGGTAAAGGAGGAGGGGTCAATTTCCGGATTGTCTTTCGGCAGGGCCAACGGGCAGCCTTCGTCCACCAGAATCTCCACTTCGCCTTCCAGCGCATTTTTCAGGCCGTTCAGAAAGGTAACCGGAGCGGATGGATCGCCATGATAGTTGCCGAGCAACGCTTCAACGGAGTCCGCATTCGAGCCGATCACAGCCACTTTCTTCAGCGCGGCCTTGTTGAGCGGCAGGATACCGTCGTTTTTCAGCAGCACCAACGATTCTTCCGTCGCCTTGAGCGCAACCGCCTGGTTTTCCGCAGAATCATTCTGATCCAAACCGATGGCCGTCCATGAAACGTTATCCACCGGATCAAACATGCCCAGGCGGAAACGGGTGCGCAGCAGGCGGTGCAGAGCGAGGTCGATTTCTTCGTCGGAAACCAGTCCTTCTTTCCGGGCCGTCAGCAGACTGCCGAAAGTGACGCCGCAATCCAGGTCGCATCCGGCTTTAACCGCACCGGCCACCGCTTCTTCAGCGGTGTCCACAAAACGGTGGTGTGCATAAATACTGCGAATGGCGCCGCAGTCGGCCACCACATGGCCATCGAAGTTCCATTTGTCGCGCAGCAATTCGGTTAAGAGAAAATGGCTCGTGTTGCACGGTTTACCGTAGAGACTGTTGTACGCACCCATCACCGATTCCACCCCGGCTTCGCGGACGGCGGCTTCGAACTGCGGGAGATAGGTTTCGTACAGATCGCGCTCGGTGATCTCCGAATCGAAGGAGCGGCGTCCCGGTTCGGGGCCGCTGTGGACCGCGTAATGTTTGGCGCAGGCGGCCACCTTCAGATAGGTGTCGTCGTCGCCCTGCAGGCCTTTGATAAATTCATTGCCCAGCTGCGTGGTCAGATACGGATCTTCGCCATAGGTTTCCTGGCCACGGCCCCAACGAGGATCGCGGAAAATATTAATGTTGGGCGACCACATGGTCAGCCCCTGATTCCGGTGGTAGGTGGATACTTTTCCCAGCGCATTGAATTTGGCGCGGGCTTCGTTGGAAATGGTGTCGGCAACCTGAAACATCAGATCGGTGTCCCACATCGCCGCCATGCCGGTGGCCTGCGGAAATACCGTGGCAAAGCCGTTGCGGGCCACACCATGCAGGCATTCGTTCCAATAGTCATAACCCGGCACGTCCAACCGATCAATCTGCCCGGCTGCGTTCACCAGCTGATCAATCTTTTCTTTGAGCGACATGCGGCGAATCAGATCGTCCACCCGTTTTTCCAGAGGTTGGCGGGGGTCGTTGTAAATAATCGGTTCATCCACTTGCGGAATAATGCGCGATTCCGGATCTACGAAATCCGCCAGATCTTTTGCGAGCGCGTGTGCCACGACGACTCCACTCTCATCCTTAATCGTGATCGCATTGAATTTTGCTTCCTGGATCTTGCCCTCAAACTGAATGGCGATCGGTCCGCGCTGGGCATCGCCCAAATGCTCAACGGTTCCGGAAACTTGATACGGCCGTCTGAAACCGCCGGCTTCTTTTATGAGGTCCAATTCTTTGGCCAGTACTGTATTAAAGCACTGAATATCCATCACGCGCTGCCCTTCGCCATCGAGCATGCATTCAACGAAATCAATTTCAACCGTATAGGTGCCCGGTTCCAGTCCCGGTGCCGAGGCAATAAAGGACGTTCCGGATATCTCTTCGACATAAACCTCGGGTTGGCTTTCATCAAATGCTCCCAACGATTTGGAATGTTTGATGTCTCCGCTGAGTGTAAATTGAGCTTTTATCATGATTTTATATCCATCGGTTTCCCGGTTACTTGATTCAAAAATTAGCCATTCATAGACTCATAACAGCGCAGAATATACGAGTCCAGCTTAGGTTACATTGTTAATCTATATGAGTAAGGCACGTATCAGCTTCCGTTTCGCGGAGGCAGGGTGGCACCATCCACCCACTGGCCGCTCACCAGTACTTGCCGAGGAATGGCGGGGATGCCCCGGTCGTGATCGCTGATAAGAGAAATGAGTATCAGCATCGCCACACGACCAACCTCTTCGAGATTCTGCATAATTCCGGCCGTGTCTGGATGACGCAGGACATTCTGGGTTGCGAGTCCAAAGTCATCAGGAAAGCGATACGGGGTTCTGCTCAGTAGGTTATGAAAGTCGGTGAAATCTTCAAGAATGGCATCCGGTTTATTCTGTTCGATCCATTGGCAAAGGGCTTCCTTCTGCTTTTCTGGAGGAAATTTGTTCATAAAAAGCGGCGGAATAAACTCAGCGTCTGAATGGTTATGCTGCCCCCATGCAAAGCCGGGGTAAAAAAGACGTTCCTTATGCGTGTATCCAACAAAACCGATGCGTTTATAACCCAGTTCATTCATCTTGTTTGAAGCAAGGAGTCCATCGGCCGTCTGATTGGCAGTTACCAGATGCGCATCGAGGTTGTGAACGCTTCGACTGAGTCGTACGATTGAATAGTTTGAGGCCTGCAGCTTTTCCCACTCGAGATAGGGATGATGTTCCGGTGGCAGCAACAGGCCCTTTACATTACGTGCATAAAGAATCTTTTCGACCTGTTCGAGCGTCTTTTTTTCGGTGAGGGAAAATTCTTCAATGCGATAACCAAACCGGTCTGCGCAGCTTTTAGCTCCCATCCAGTATAGATCGTATTCCGGATACTTTCTGCGCAATTCTTTGGGGGAGTCACCGACCGTGATCCAAGCCACAGCCCCCGCGAATTCCCGGGGTTTTGATTGCCAGCGGTAGTTTGCCAGCGCACTTACGGAAGGGTCAGGGCGATAGCCGAGCTCCTGTGCTTTCTCAAGAACTTTCGAGCGAATCTCTTCTGTAATTCGGGGATCATTGTGCAGCGCCCGCGAAACGGTCGAGGCGTTTACGCCAACGTGTTTAGCAATGTCTGCCTGTGATATCCGATGGGGCATAGTTGTTATCCTTTCAAACTGAATGCGGGGGGTAAACATACGCATTTTAATATGAAATGCAACGTAATGCATGTGCATGCATAACGGCCGCCGTACTTTCAATTGTTGCTTTTGTCCGCCGCGAGTATGAATAAAGAATATTACTAGAAGGACTGGATCTAAACTACGTGAGGCTCTTGGGGCCGAGCGAATAAATAGGTTTTCCCGATCGGCTCTGGTGTTGCCCGGGAGTAACTGAAAATGAAAAGGAGTACTGAAAATGAAAAAAAATATTAAAACCATGACGGTGGGTGTTGCTGTTTTATCGGTTGCAACACTGCTTCAGGCGGAAATCATCAACGTTAATTTCACGTCGGGAGGGCGCGGGAGTTCGGTTGGCACAACGTATTTTATGGATGGTTCAACGGCTTCCATGCCGGTGAGTTATACCGGTACGAACTGGAATGATTCTGTGTGGGGTGAAGACAGTCGGAATGCAATGACTGATCTTAAAGATACAGATGGGAATACGACCGGCGTTGGTTTCACGTTGAGTGGTGGCAGTAACTATGGCGGCGATGCGATCGCACTCGATGTGCTGAAGGAATACCGCTATTTCTCCGGAAACGCGACCACCACGGGGATCTCGATTGATCTTGCTGGCCTCGGTGCGAATGCCCAGTGGGATGTTTACTTTTTGTCTCAGGGAAATGCCAACGGGCGTACGACACAGTTCAGGCATTTTGACGGGGCCGTCACCAATACATTACCGGCATCTCCCGCCGATATGGCTGAGACGGCATGGGTGTCTGGCGGAAACTATGTGAAATTTTCAATCACGGCAGATGCGGCAGGAACTGCCTCCTTTGATGCATCGAGTCTTTCAGGAAACAACAGTGGCAGCCTGAACGGTCTGCAGCTGGTTGCGGTTCCTGAACCGGCGACGTTGGGGCTGGTCATGGCCGTTGGCGGTGGGCTGCTTTTCATTCGCCGCCGCTTCATGGTGTAGTGGAAAAAATGTGTACAGAGTGGATTTGTCCGCTCTGTATTTTTTGTCAGCGTGTAGGATTCAACAGGAGTAGAAGAATGGGAAAAATAATAAGAACCATAACACTTGGATTGGCTGTGACTGCTGCTGCGGCAACGGCCAGTGCAGCACCGGTCCTGTGGGATATCGGCGCATCAGCGAATGCAAATAATGTTAACGCCACGGTAGCGGATTTTATCGCGGCAGGGGTCACGGAAAATCTGGGCGGTGCGGTGGTGGCCCATGTTGATGGAGCCCAATTTATGACGAATGGCAATATAATCGTTTCCATGTCGGCCAAACCGAATGCCCATGCGGCCAGCGGTTATTCGGGTGCCGGTTCAAGCATTATCAAGGATTATGCATATTTCAGTAACGCGAGTCAGATAACCAATACGATCCGCGGACTGAGTTCGGAGCTGGATCCGGACACCGAATACAGCCTGTATCTCTGGGGAAAAGGTGATGCCGCAAATCAATACTCGACGTTTACCTATGACGGGACGGCTATAGTCATCTCGAGCTTGGATCCCAAAACCAACGACGCAGACGAATTCTTTGCGAAATTCACGTTTACCACCGGTTCAACCGTCGAAGACACATTGCAGTTTCTGTGGGATAGAACGACCACGTACCAAGCGTTTAACGGCTTTGCCATCGCCGCGGTTTCGGGGAGTGAACTTGAGACGACTATCACGCCCGAATTCGGCGCCACGTATGTGACGAACGTACCAACGATCGAAGTGGAAGTCACCAATGGCAGTCTGGATGTGGATGTGAACTCCTTTACGATGGATCTGGTTCTTGCCGGGGTTACCAACGATGTTACCTCCAGTGTGGTGGTCGATAAGCCCTCGGCGAGTGTCACCACGTTCAGCTATACTCCTGTCATGATGCTGGAGAACGGGGCTGAGTATACGGTCCTCTATAGTGTGGCTGGTATTGGAGGGGTGGCAACTGATTATGTTTCCCTGTTCACGACAGCCCCGGACGTTCACTATTCAACGACCCCGCTCGATGGCGCAACCTATGTGGCGACCGATGCAGCGGTTTCGGTCATCTTCACCAATGTCGCGATTTCGCTTTCCAATTTGTATGCGTCAGCCGAGATGGTTGTAAATTCAAACGATGTTTCCAGTGATGTGGTCATCAGTTACCCGTCAGATGGTGTCATGAAGTTCGAGTATGTACACGGGGGACTTGATTTCAGTCAGCTCTATGATGTGCAGTTGAACGTGGCCCGTACCGATGGGTACACCAATACAGTTGCGTTTTCGTTTACTTCCGCTCTTGATCCGGCGATCTACTTGATTGCTCCGGGCATACGGAACGGTGGTTTTGAATTGGTGGACGGCGTCGCTGGTTACACGGGGCAGATGACCGTTTGGGCCCGGATTGATGACTGGTCGGATGAAAGTTTAGCCGGGGCGAAAACGGAAGCAATCCCGGCCCCCACAGAAGGGACCCGTGCGCTGGTTACCGGAAATGGAAGCGAAACGTATAACATAACGGAAACCACGATTTCCGATGGCGATATCTTCGAATATAAATGGACGATCCCCGGACGGGCTAACGGCGTATCCGCAGGGTTGGCCTATATGGATGAAACGGACGGGGTTGTTGTCGTCAGCAATTCACTGGTCTATGTGATCGGGGGCGCAACTCCGGCTGAATACGGCGGTTCCTATCTGTTTGATTCTATAAAGGATCCGAACGCCATTGGTAAGCCGGTCGGAATTATTTTCATTGATGACAATTCCGGGGGAGGTGCCGTGTACGTCGACGAGGCTCGGCTCTTCTACGGAAATATTGCCGTACAATCTTTTTCGCCCGCCGCTGATGCGACCGGCGTGGCAGATACGGCTCCAGTTCAGGTGGTCATTGCAGAAGCGGCCAGCCAGGTCGACACAAATGCCCTTGTACTGACCGTGGACGGTGCCGATGTCACGACCAACTCGGTGATAAGCGATACGGCTTCAGGGATTACCATTACCTATACACCTGAGGCGGCCTGGGCTCCCGGTAAGCATTTCATCGCGATCACGGCAGGTGGATCGCCGGAGGGGACGGCCAGTCAGTCTTGGAATTTCCGTGTTGATCCGATCGGGACCTATCTCATTAGTCCGGAAGTCCGCAATGGAAGTTTTGAACTGGTGAACGGCGCAGCAGATTCAACGGTTCAGGTAAGTGACTGGGGCCAGATCGATAACTGGGACAGTACCACCAACGGAGTCCCGAAAACGGAAGTGAACATTCTTGCCACGGATGGAAGCCGGATCTTCGTCACGGGTAATGGAAGCGAAACCTTCAACATGACTGAAACCAGCATTAATAACGGCGATCGTTTCGGGTACAGTTTCATTGTTGTGGGACGCTCCTTTGGCGTAACTGCAGCCTTGGCATATATGGACGGTGAAGATGTCGTGGTCGTGAGTAATTCGATGACGTTTGTGGAGGGAGGAACCACTCCGTTCTCGGTCAGCGATGCCTACACGTTTTCTTCCGCTACGGATCCGGCTGCTATCGGTAAGACAATCGGTGTGATCTTCATCGATAATAATGCGGGTTCGGGAGCTGTACAGATTGATGAAGTTCGGCTCTATACCGACGACAGTAAGCCGACCGAGGAGCCGGTCATACAGGAGTTCAGTGTGGACGGATCAACGGTTACGCTGTCCTGGACCACCCAAGATCTCGGGCTCTACAGCCTGCAGCGCAAATCTGATCTCGTCAATGGGGTATGGGATACGGTACTCAGCGATCTGCCTGCTGGTAGCACGACCACCAATGTCTCCGCCAGCGGAGCCAATCAGGAGTTTTACCAGGTCATAAGCCAGTAAGCAGACCGATGTCCCCGCCGCTGGATACAGTGGCGGGGCAATTTTTTTAGCATGATGAGGGGGCGGTTTTCTGCCCCCTTTTTTAATACATGCGTTATCTGAATTCTTCTGAATCTCATCCCGCGTCATTACTGGAAACGGTGGGCTTCTACAGATTGATATTCCAATGCCTGGAACCAGGAATCAGTACTATATACTCGAGGCGTGGCGTCAGTAGGTCGGTCACAGGACATTCCCCATTTTTTTTCAGCTAAACCCCGGCAGTAGATCCTGCTGACTTTTTTTGGGAGGGGGCGTCTCCTTTTTCGGGCTGATTCGC